>NZ_JBJDPY010000017.1:0-155931 GCF_044903205.1 Streptomyces sp. NPDC029674 | reverse complement strand
TCGGTAGGGATAGCAGTACAGCGTGTAGTACCCGGTGATCTGCTTGCAGATCCCGTTGTTGAACGCGCCCTGCCACCTCTTCTTGGCAGCCCGGGAGTACGGGTGGCTGGGAAGCCGCTTCCCGCTCTACCCCGGCAGCCGAGGTCGCACTCGCCTTCCCCCTCGCACTCGATCCGGTGATCTGGCACCGAGACCTCCATGATCGCCCAAGCGACCCCGCTGCGGACCGCCCCCAGCAGGCGGGACGAGGACGGCATGCGCACCTACACCTGGTCCACCACTACACCAGCCCTGCACGCCCGATACCGTCTGGAATGGCGCTTCCGCGCCCGGTCCGAACAGGGCATGAACCAAGGAGACTTCGCATGAGCACGGCGCGGCCCAGCGAGCAGATGCGGGACCTCGGCGTCGTGTAGTACGGCGCCCCCGTCCTCGCCGAGCCTGCTCGGCTCTTCGACCTGCCCACCGAGCGGGATACCGCCGAGCAGACTGTCGAGAAGCTGTTCACCGCTATGGAGCACATCGGGCAGGCGCATGCCTTCGCCAAGGGCATGGGGCTCGCGGCCCCGCAGCTCGGCCTCGCTCAGGCGGCGGCCGTCGTCCAGCCGGGCGCGGCGCCGATCGTCCTGCTCAACCCCCGTATCACCGCCCGCTCCGTGGATACGGATGAGCAGTACGAGGGCTGTCTGTCCTTCTTCGACGTCCGCGGCTTGGTGCCCCGACCGCTGCGGATCACCGTGGCGACCACGGCCCTGGACAGCACGACGGTCACCACCATCCATGAACGCGGCCTGGCCCGGCTCATCCAGCACGAGATCGACCACCTCGATGGTCTGCTCTACACCGCCCGGATGCGGCCCGGCGTCGATCCGATCCCGGTCGAGGAGTACCGCCAGACCGGCCGCGCCTGGGCTTACGAGCAGTAGACGTCATCCGCGACTCCTCTTCTGCAGCCCCCCAGGAGCGCTTACAGGGTCCGACGGCTGCGATCGCGGAACAGGCGGTTCGGTGTGCGCGGTGTTATACAAGGGCGGCCGGTCAACGCAATGGGCCCGTACGCGCTGTACGCGTACGGGCCTTAATCGAGCGCCGGGCAGACCTTGCACCTGCATTTCCCCGCAGGAAGCGGGGCGTCTTTCCTTGGACCACCAACGCATCACCGGTCATCGCGCGTTGTGGCGACCAGCTCAAGATCCACTATATTCCAGGGAAGTGGCTGATCATCAACTCGTCTGCGTACCGCACCCGGCGGCAGAAGTGACTGCCCGGCGCGTCGACCGTCGCGGCGGCAGCGGTCGACGCGAGCGGTGCGATGATGGTTACCTGACGTCGACGTAGTCGGCGGTGGTGGTGGCAAGGTGGGTGGTCGAAGTGCCGGCGAACGACCAGCGCCAATACCCGTCAGTCGCGGCCTTCACCGTCGTCTTCAAGGATCCGCCGCTGCCCGTGGTCACCGTCTTCACGGTGGTGTAGGCGCTGGAGCCCTTCTTCCGGAACTGCAGCTTCACCGGCTGCCGGGTATAGCCGGCGTACTTGTACGTCTCCCAGTTCGCGCGGGCGAGGCTGCCAGTCACACTCAGTGTCTTGCCCTTCTTCACCGGCTCCGGCCCAGCGTTGACCGTCATCTTGGCGGAGCGCCTTACCTGCACCGTGGCGGCGGCGTCCTTACCCATGTAGTCGCCGTCGTTGCCGCTGATCGGGACAGCCGCCTTCCAGATTCCGGCCGTGGTGTTGTCCTGGGGATCGATCCGCGGGCGCAAGGTCATGCGGTACGTGCACGTGCTGGTCGTCGGCGCACCGGCATGGGGTGCACAGTCCCCGGTGTCATTGTCTGGAAGAACGAGTCCCTTGGAGCCGTTCCACAGTGACGGGACGGTGAAGTCTTCCTTGATGCCCGAATCGTCGCTGGCGGTTACCCGGAGGGTGAACTTCTTCGCCTTCGTGGTGCCCAGGGCGATGTCGTGCCCCCCGTTGATGACCACCTTGAGTATCTGGGTATCACCCTCATGTTCGTCCGCCTGCGCGCCACCCGGCACGGCGAACGCGGACAGGGCGCCAACAACGGCAGCCACGACAGCACGCTTACGCATCAGTGTCTTTCCCTCGACTCAATAGGGTCAGAGAACACCTGACACCAGGTGTTGTCTGACCCACCTCAGTGTTCCTGAGACGTCGAAGACGACTCGTGAAGACGTCAAACGGTTGTGTCCCCCGCACATCCAGCGACAGCACCTTGCAGAGCTCGCGCGGTTTTGGACGTAATAGTCCCTCCATCGGAGAGACAGAGGTGATCAGCGTGGTGAGCCAGCGAGCAACCGGAGCCCGGCGAGTCGGAGGCCGACGCCTGACCCTGTGTGGCAACGATCACTCGGTAATGTGCACGGTGATGTACAGGGCTCCGCGTACTCCGCCGTGCTTTCCCGGAGCGCCGAGTTCCCTGAGCCGGATCTTCTGCCCGTCCTTGACGCCGGATGGGATACGGACCTTGACGGTGCGGACCTTGATGATCCTTCCCTCCCCTTTACAGGTGGTGCCCCTCTACTGCATGGGCGATGCCGCGCAGAACAAGAAGAACCGGGCCCGTATGTGCCCCACCGGGTGGGCCGCGGAAAACGGTGACCCCAGCGCTCTGGACGATGCGACGGACGGTACCGGAAAGCCGTTCCGGTGCACGATGACGAGATAGCCGCCATCGCCTGACTGCTGGTGCGGGCCCAAAGGGGCCCGCACCAGCTCATCCCACGGACGGACAGGCCGCCAGGGAACCTCCAGGCCATCCTCGGGATCGATCCACACCAAGCACCCCAGTGACAGCACCGGTTGTTGCCGGTCAGCCATTTCCAGCAGGGTCCCATCGCCGGTCTGAAGCAGCTCACAGACCGCCTCCAGATAGGCGGCCACGGACGGCCAGGCCGGGGGCGACAGATCCGGGCCCGTCATGGTCGACCATTCCCCAACACCTTGCAGGGTCGGATCCGTCGACCATGAGACGTACATGCCGAACTCGCCTGCGCCACTTGGCTCCTCGGCATCGAGAAACGACACGAAGTCGGCCCCCTCCCACGGATCACCCTCGCCCGGACCGAAGCGAAGACGCTGCCAGAGCGAGGCTTCGGGACCGAGGAAGATCCCCCGGGCAGGAACTTGCCCGCCCACAGCTCACCGTCCTCATTGCCCGGCACATCGACCTTCCGGACACCGCCGCACACCTGCCACAAAGCCTTGAGCTCGGGCGGGAAGCCGAAATCGAGCACACGCATCAGGCGGGCCTCCGCGGCCGCGACAGTATCCGCATCCACCGGGGGAAGCAGCGACCACCGAAGGATCACGGTTCGGCGAACCCGTCTCACACTGCCCCCATGCGGCGGCATCATGCAGCCCACCGCCATCCCGGGAGGGCCTATGCGCCGCACCGCCACCGTCCTGCTCGCCGCCTGCGCACTGCTGACGCTCACCGCCTGCGGGACACACGACGGCACCCAGGCCGCGCCGGAAGCCAGCAAAAGCACCGTGTACAAGCTGCGCCCCGAGGATCAGTGGAGGCAGTCCATCAACGCTGCCGGCATCACCTCGTGGACCGAGGACGCGGGCCCCTCCGGCGACGAGCTGGAGGCGATGCCGAAGGACTGGTGCAAAGCGTTGAAGGGCGGCCACTCCGTGCAGTGGCTGCTGGGCGAGGGAGGCCTGTACCCGATCGGCGAGGACTGGGGCACCGAGAAGAGCGAGGCACACAAGCTGGTGGTGCTCGGGACGGAGGCGTACTGCCCGAAGCTGGCCGGGCGCGTGAAAGCGGAGCTACGGGAGACCGGCGAGTACTGATCCGGGTCGGCCTGCCGCTAGGCCGTTTCTTTCAGATCATCGGATCGTTGGTCTGGTGTGTCGCTGACTGACGCCCAGTGGGCGCGCATCGAGCCGTTGTTGCCGGACCGGACGCCGAGGCGGGGTGGTCGATGGCGTGATCACCGACAGGTGATCGACGCGATCGCGTTCAAGTACCGCACCGGCACTCCGTGGATGGACCTGCCCGAGCACTTCGGCTCGTGGAAGGGAGCTCACAACCGGCTGCGGAAGTGGGCCTGCGACGGCACCTGGGAGAAGGTCTTCATCGCTCTGCTGGCCCAGGCCGATACCGAAGGCGACCTCGACTGGATCGTCGCGGTCGATTCCACGATCGTCCGTGCTCACCAGCACGCGGCCGGGCCCGTCAAAAGGGGCTCCGGCCGGCGAGCCGGACGCCCATGCCCTCGGCCGGTCCCGCGGCGGGTTGACCACCAAGATCCACCTCGCCGCGGACAGCCGCTGTCGGCCGCTCGCCTTCGTCCTCACCCCCGGCCAGGCCGGTGATGCACCCGCCTTCCCCAAGGTCATGGCCAGCCTGCGAGTGCCGCGGCGGACCGGCCGGCCCAGAACCACACCGGAGATGATCCTGGCCGACAAAGCCTACTCGTCGCGCGCGATCCGGACACATCTCCGTCAGCGCGGGATCCGGGCGGTGATCCCCCAACCCTCCGACCAGGTCACCAAGCGCAAGAGGCGAGGCCGATCAGGCGGCCGCCCGCCTGCCTTCGACCGTGAGGCATGCAAGCAGCGCAACACCGTCGAGCGGTGCATCAACAAGCTCAAGCAGTGGCGCGGTCTGGCCACTCGCTACGACAAGACCGCCACCGTCTACCTCGCCGGACTCCACATCGCCGCCATCTTCATCTGGTCGGCCAGGTGATCCGAAGGAAAGAGCCTTAGGTCGTGTCTTCCGGGTCTGTCCGGAAAGCCCGACACTCCGCCACGGGTGCCGTCAGTTGGGGAAGGAGAAGTAGAGCGCCTCGCTGTAGAAGGACCCGACGTGCCTCTGCCAGTCTGCTCGGACCGAGGCCAGCCAGTCGTCGTTGCGGCCGGCGAGTGCCGCCTCGGCCTGGGCCACGGCGTCGGGGATGTCCTCGGACGCCAGACGCCGTACGCTCGCTGCCGGGTCCTCGCCTGTCATCGAGACGATCTCTCCGGTCTCCAGGACGAAGTACTTTGCCTGCTGCTTGTCGAGGTGGGCCGTGGTCGTGGCAACGCATTCGGCGAACTCGGCGTCGTCCTCCAGGCCCTTGCCGACCGCGCGTAGGAGGTCGTGCAGCAAGGCCGCCCCGCCGGCGTAGTCAGCCGCGATGCCGATCGGAGGATTCCAGATCATGGACGGAACGATCGTTGTTCCGCGCCCCACCATGAGCTTGTGCGCGAGGGGGATGTCCCAGTTGTGCTCGGATATGCAACGGATCCGCTTGGGGATCTCTGCCTCGTTCGGCATCGAGTCCGCAGAGTAGAGGTATGAACGGTTCGCCATGGTGGCGACGCTAGCACCGGGGAACGACAACGCTGGCGCCGTTGCAATCCCCCCCCGCGCGGTCAGAAGGCGGGGGCGCGGCCCCGGCCCGCCGCGGTTCCGTGCGTGTTCGGGTGGCCCGACAGCGCGGCGAGGTGTGCTGCCGGGCCGGCATGATCCGGAAGACAGGCCCTAGTCGGCGGGCGTCCACGGTCCGTCGGGGACGGTGCTGGTCCCGCCGCACCACCAGCACTCGAACTCCTCCGGCAGCGTATACCGGGTCCCCCAGAACCCGGCCTGCTCGCCGTAGAGGACGTTGTCCTCATCGCACCATCCGCACGTAAACAGGAAGTTCACGCCCCGCCTCCCCTGCCGCCCCGCACGAGCCGTGCCCCCAGAGTGCTCTCGGCCTCCGCGGGCTGGCAACGGCGCGACTCGGCCGCAACAGCCCACCACCCCCACCTGTTTCCCGGGCGGCCGCCCGACCGCCCGGCCGGACGGTACCGTGGTGGCCTAGGCCATGACGGACGCCCCGGAGGTCGCGATGAGCAGCTCGCACTGGACCGACGACGAGCTCGCCGACCTCAACGAGACCATCCAGGCCGCCCGCGACGCCGGCAACACGGAGCTCGCCGACTACTGGACGGGCATCCGCGACGGCTCCATCAACACCACGAACTGGGAAGACCTCCGCGTGCAGCTGTATGCCAAACACGGCATCGACGTGAGCAGCCCAGCGGCATAATCAGGGCCCATGCCGCCCAAGCACCGCAAGCCCGGAGCCCGCATCCAATACAGCGACGTCGCCGCCCGCCAGGCCGACGACTCCACGACAGCCCAGACCATCGACGTCGACCGGGCCCTGTCCGCCATCGCAGCCGACCCCCCACCCTCGGTGTGATGCGTATCAAGACCGAGCACGGCGTCCTGATGTGGGAGTACCGGCAGCCCGGCACCAGCATGCGGATCATCTACACGATGACCGTCCGCCGCACGATCATCACCGTCGCCTACTTCGAGGCCTGAGACAGCCGGGCACGGCCCGGGCCTGTGCGGCTCGTGGGATACCAGCGTGGCAGACCCGGGTCATGCGCGGCTGGCGGGAGCAGCAGTCCTTCGCCGAGCGGAAGGTGCCCGGGTGGATCGGCGAGTACAGCCCCCATTGCTGACGCCTGCCTCACGCCGGAGGACACGTGCACAGAGAAACCCCGGACGTCATGGCCATCAGTCCCGGGACTTCGTGCAGCGCGAGCCCTCAGCTCGGCTGGGGCTCCGGCTCCGATGGCAGGAAGATCTTCCAGACCCGGTTGCCTTGCTCAAGTGGGGCCAGCAGGATCCGGTCCTCCTCGTCCCCGTCGTCGGTCGCGTCCCACGGGCCACGTCGGCATGGAGCGGCTCGATGGCGGGAGACGGCTTCCCGGGGGAGCGTCGTCGGTGTGCAGGAGGGGTGGTTGCCAGCCGACCCGCCCGTCGATCACGAGTCCAGTCGTCAGCCCGAGTTCGGCGGCGCGGCGCAGCTGGCCTGGGCCGCCGGTCTTCCGCTTGTGCGCGGTCAGCTTCTCGTGGGTGGGCTGGGCAAGAACCTGACCGGTCGGACCGAGGTCATGCACCCAGCTCTGAGGGGTGAGCCGATGACGCACCCGCAACGGCTCGGGCAGGGCGAACGACAGCGTGACGAGCTGGGCCGGGTCTGCCGGCTGGCAGGGTTCGGCGCCAGGGACGGCGGAGTCTGGGTCGAAGTCGGGAGCTTCGGTGTCGAAGACCGGGCGCCCGGTGCGCGCGGCCTGTTCGCCCAGGGCTGCCAGCCGCGCGAAGGCGCGAGCCGGCACTCCCGCCCGTCCACGCCGAGCCGAAGCCTCTGCGCCTGACCGGACGCCCCCCTCCAACTCAGCCCTCTCCCGGTCATCGCCCGCTGCTCTCGACCGCCAGTGACGAGACGGATGCTGCCGCATACGATCCCCGGATGAATGATCCAGTAATACTGCAGACGGCCGAGAGGTCGCCGACCCCTGCGCTCCTCCTGCGGCCCTGGAGCATGGACGACACTCCTGCGTTGGTCGAAGTCTTCCGCGATCCCACGATGCGTCGGTGGATTCCCGCCGCTACCGCCGTGGAAACAGAAGGCGATGCGCAACAGTGGGTGCGATATGAGCAGGATGGCTGGGCGACGGGCGAGCGATTCGGCTTCGCCGTCCTTGAAGCACGGCCTGACTCCTCCCACGGACAGCTGCTCGGTGGAGTCCTCCTCAAGGAGGCAGCCGCCGGCAAGGAGTCGGCTGAGGTGGGTTACTGGACCAGCGCACCCGCCCGCGGGAAGGGCGTGGCATCACGCGCTCTGGAGACCCTCACCGACTGGGCCTTCAACACCATGGGAGCCGACGGGCTGAAGCACCTCGAACTGCTGCACCAGGTGGACAACGTGGCCTCGTGTCGGGTGGCGGAGAAGACCGGGTTCAACTTCGACCGAGTCCTGACCGCGGCACCACCTGCCTTCCCTCTCGAAGGGCATGTGCACACACGACGGCTAGGCGCCTGATCCCACGACGCGGAGACAGAACCCATCCAGGCGGTGATGCGCAGTCGGCGACTTCTTGACCTTGCCCGTCGGCCAGCGCGATGGCGGCGGCGTGCGGTGGGCGTGGATGATCCGCTCGACCGCCGGCGTGGAGAGCCCGCGCTCGGTCATCTCGCATTCGTCCAGAGCGAACCACTCCGTGGGCCGGGCGAACGCCTCGGTGCCGATGCGCACCCGGCGGTCCGTCCCTTCGCTGTCCAAGCGGATGCGGTGGACGTACCAGCGGCGGATCAGTGTGTCCCGTTCCGCGGGCACCGACGTTCCAAGGATCGGCTCGGTACCCGCGTCCCTTTCCGGCGTCACTGCCTGATCCAGGTGCACGCGCAGTCCGCCGCGGTGCCACTGGATATCCACCACGGAGCCGATCGGCGCTCCGTTGGGCCGGGCGTAGTCGAAGCGCGGCTGCTCGCCCCGGCCGTGGAGCCAGGCGGCGGCCGCGGACTTGACGTACAGGTGGTCGGCGCTGGCCACACCCCTCGCGTGGCGGCCGCACACCTGCGGCACACCGTCTGGGTCCGGATGATGGGCGAAGTGGCAGACCCGGTCGGTGTAGAGCTTGGTCGTCAACTGACCGCCGCAGCCCCCCAAAAAACAGCCCGCACCAGAACGTGTGGTGCTCGTGCCGATAGCGAAAGGCGTCCAGCTCGATCGCCTCCGAGGGCAGCGTCAGCGGCTCCTCGGAGTCCGCGCTGCCCAGCACTGCCGTCTGGATCTGCTGCTTGTCGCGATGCAAAGAGACCCCTCCGATTTGCTCCAACTCATCTTGCTACCAGATCAGTTCAGCGGCCAGGTAGGGTCCGCATGCTGAACCCGCGCCGTGGAGACCCGCTTGACTGTGAAAGTGAGTTTTCGAAGTCGTTTCGGGGCGAGTGCGGGAGTCGCGTTCTCACCGAGGGGGTCGTTCTGCCTGCAGCGCGAGTGGGCCAGGTCGACCCCGGACACCTCACCCTCGCTCATACCTGCTCCCCCCAGGTGGTGTAGGCGAGGTTCAGGTGCCCGAGCCGGGAGTGGTGCTGTGACTGGTCGACCACCTGGTGGCTGAACAGGCGCCTGGCCGACGTTTCGACGTACTGGTCGATGTGGTCGAAGACGACGCTGTGGTCCTTCAACCCTCTCGCCCGCCAGGCACGGCCCTGTTCGCGGGTCAGGTCCTCGAGGACGAGCTCCTGGTCGTCGTCTCGACCGGTCAGGTGCGGCGAGCGGACGCGGCGCGGGCAGCACGATCGGTGCCATCGGTGCGGCCGCGACGTCGTCGGCCGACTGCGCGGCCGCGGATTCGGCGCGGGCCTTGGCGGCTCCAGGACCTGCTGCGCGGCTACAAGGGATCCGGGAATGATCGGCCGCAGTCCGCCGATTTGTCGGGGCCATCCCCGCGGGCGCGGGGAGCACTACGAGGCGTACAGACGGGAGAGCTGCCGGTCGGGACCATCCCTGCGGGCGCGGGGAGCACGACGAAGGCGAAGTCGCCGCGGTGCTCGCCGCGGGACCATCCCCGCGGCCGCGGGGAGCACGGAGTTGGGCTGGGCGAGGTGGGCGTCGAAGGGGGACCATCCCCGCGGGTACGGGGAGCACACGACCGCGTTCCCCAAGGGCCAGTCCGGGAAGGGGCCATCCCCGCGGTGCGGGAGCCACCTCATCGTGGCGCTCGCCTTCGCCGCGCTGGGGGGCGTCCCCCCCCTCCCCGCCGAAGATGGTGGACCGGAGACCACCCCAAGCGCCAGGAGCACACTGCCCGAACTGCTGTTTTGCCAGCCCATGAAGCCGTTTCACAGGACTCCAACCGCCTCGTCCACACGGTGGGCGGGTAGCGCTCCAGGTAGAGAAGCAGACCCGTGGGACAACACCAGACGTCAGCTCTTGAGCCCGTCGAGCCCATGAAAATCCTTCGATCCTTTGCGGCTTACATAGGAGACACAGGGCGTCGCCTTCGCAACGAGGCTCTTCTGACGTCCGGAGGCGTGACGATGAGGTCGTACAGGTCTGGGGAGGGGAGGGGGAGGGTCTGCCGCCAAATGCCGGGCGTGGCTTCTCATGCCTTCTCGGAGAGCGAGGCGAGGGTGAGAAGTCCACACCCGTAGGCTTTGGCTGGCCCCATGCCGGCAAGGAGCGTCCGGGCGAGGTCGACAGGCTCGGTGATCCGAAGTGTGCCGCTGAAGGTGGCGGTCTGGACGGTGACTTGGCGCCTTACCGGCTTCCCGTCTTTGATGACGGGCTTCCCGTCCTTGGTGTCTGTCTTGCTGAAGACGTGCCGGTCGGAGCTGGTGACGCTCGCGTCCAGGACGGGCTCGAGGTCACCGTCTGGTGTGTTGATGAGTGGCAGGATGCTGGGCACTGCAGGTGCTTGTGCGGGGACTTCGCGCAGTTCGAAGCCGTGTTGCTTGGCCCTGGTGGCCAGCCAGGTGAGCTGGTGCTTGGCCGTTCGGTGTCCGAGGCGGAAGCCACGTCGGCGTCCGTCTTGTGCTGCGGTTTCCGCAGCGATTCGCTTTTGGTTGGGGCTCATTTTGTGTGGCGTTTTGGTGTTCTGGACGGGGGAGGCGGTGAGCCGGAAGGCGTACTCCTGTCCGGTTTGCAGTTGAGCGAGCAAAGGCGTGTAGTCGGCGATTGCAGGTTTCACGCTGGGGTCGTCGATGAGCCAGCCGGCCTGCTCGGTCAGGTGTGTCCAGTCCGGCTGAACTTGGGTGACGGCATACAGGTAGGGGCGGTGTGGGGTGTCGGCGTCGACGCGCCACAGGGTGCGGCCGGGTTCAGCGTGCCAGGCGACAGCGCCTTGGACGGCGGCGTGCATGGCCTGCGGTGATCTCAAAAGGCGTCGCGCACCTTCGCGCAGGGGAGCGATGGGGATACGGGAGAGGTAGGCCATAGGGCGGGTCACCATCCGAGGAGGGCGAGCGGATCATGGCCGCTCTGCTGGTCAGTCTGGGTGTCGGTATCGGGGTCCCATCCGGTGGCGATGGGAATCTGGAGGACGCGTACGCGTCGGGTGGCATGGCGGGTGGTGCTGGTTTGCGCACTGAGGGGCTGGTCGGTGCGGTGGACGTCACCGGCCTCGTCTTCGACCTCGGCGTGCAGGTGGATGATGGGCGGCTGTGCAGGCTTCTTCCCGCCGTGCTGGTGTGACCAGACCTGGCGGGCGTAGGGCGAAGCGAGCCAGGGCTGGCGGGCCAGTGCCTCGTCCAGGGGCAGGTCGGCCACGCAGAGCCGCAGAGGGTAGGTGGGTGGGCAGGATCGACGGCCGAGGCTGAGCGGATAGACCGGATTGGCTACGGCTGCGGCGGCCTCCTCGATGCGTTGGGCGGGGCCTTCGAGGGCGACGAGGAAGGCGGCGTCCTGGAGGTAGAAGCGCTCGGAGGTGAGGGTGTACTTGGGGGGTGAGGTGGCGGTCTGCATGCCTCTGGCGTTGACCTTTGCTGCGGGCAGGGGCTTACCGCGGTAGTCGGAGGCGGTGTGGAAGTCGCGCAGGAGGGTGCCGGGTAGGTCGACTCGGACACCCATCTGAAGGTGCGCGAGGTCCCCGAGCGGGGTGTCCCGGTCGTGGCCGAGGGCTGCGGCCAGCAGGCCGATCACCCCGGATTTGGTGGGCAGGGGCTGGGTGTGGCGGCGTTCGACCTGGCCGCGGTGGTCTCCCCAGGCCTGCAGCGGGGCGGCCAGGCGCAGCAGGAGGGTGCGGGTGCTCACTTGGTCTCCTGGTCCTGGCCGAGGGCGCGCAGGCGGTCGGTGAGCTGGTCGAGGAGGACAGGGAAGGCCTGCGGTTCACCGAAGGCGGCACTGAGCGCGGCGGCGGTGTCAGAGTCGTCGGTGAAGTTGTGGGTGATGCCGGTCCATAGTGCGGGGGCGCCCCACTGTGTGGCGATGGTCTGGTACTCGCGGGCGAGGGCGCGTGCGGAGGGTGCGGCGTAACCGCCGGTGCGGGTGGTGATGGGCTTTTCGAAGGCGGTGACCAGGTTGACGGGCTGGTCGGTGCGCAGATTGAGGGCGACGAGCTGGGGCATGGTGCGGTGCCCGAAGGAGTTGCCGTAGCCGGCAGGCATGGAGCGGGTGAATGCCTGGATGAAGGCGGCCGCGGTCTCGATGGCCTTGGCGGGGTCGGTGAGGTTCTGGTCGAGCTGGTGGAGGCCGACGGTGGCGTAGCGGTAGAAGGTGGCGGAGTTGAAGCCGATACGGCCCATCATTCCAGCGCCTGTCTCGGACTTTTCGTTGCGGTCGTCGACGGCGGTGTACCAGTCGAATTCCAGCTCGGCGGCATGTGTGGCCAGGGCATGGGCGACCTGGCAGGCGGCGTCGACGTTGATGCCGGGGACATCGGCGACCATGCGGCCGAACAGAGCGACATCGATGGGATGCCCGGTGGTGATCGCCTTGCGGACGTCGAGGCCCTTCAGTTTGTCCTTGAGCTGCTTGTCCTCCAACTCGGCGAGGGCGTGCGCCTGGTCGGCGACGAGGTCGACAAGCTGCTCGAGCTGCCGCTGCCCGTAGAAGAGCAGGTAGGCGGTCTCGGCGGCTTTTTTGGTCGAAGCGGTTACGCCGAGCGGGATGAGCATGGCGGCTGCGACGCGGGCGGCGGCCTCCTCGTCCAGGTTGGTGCGTGCGGCGAGCCGGTCGGCAAGATCCGCGGCGATGCGCTTGGTGCGGGTGCCGAGGTCGTCGGCGTTGATGCCGAGCGTGGTGAAGGCGATGCGGGTAGCGCGCTTCCATGCCTGGGAGGAGGCACGTGGGCGGCGGACACCGCCGTAGATGGCTTCCTTGGGGCTGCCGGCGTCGTCCCGGTTGAGGTTGGCAGGCGGGGTGGTCTGCAGGATGTGGATGTCGATGAAGGCGCGGCGGGTCAGCGTGATGGACATGCGTACTTCCTTGCAACGTGGGCGGGTTAGGTGGGGTTGCCGTGCTGGGGCCGGTCAGGGGTGGGCAGGGTCCTCTTTGACGTAGGCGTGGTAGGCGCTTCCCCAGGAACGGATGACGCGGGAGCGGCTTTGGGGCCAGGGCCACGCTTTGAGGTCAGCGAGGAGGCGGGTGTAGTCGATCGGCTGGGAAATCACCGAGAGCTGGCTGAGCAGTCCGCGCAGGTGGAAGAAGACCGCGTTCTGACTGCGGGCCTGGGCGGCGGCGGCCATGCGGCTGGCGACAGCCTCGGTGCTGAACCGCTCGTGCAGGGCGCGAACAGCGGTGCCGAAGCGGATGCCGCTGTGGTGCATGAGCGTGGTCTTGGACTGCTGGTGCATAGCGAACAGGGCGAGCGCCATGTGTTCGGCCGCCTGGTCGTCGCTCACTTCACCGCGGCCGGCGTGCTGGTCGTCTACGGGGGTGCGGTAGAAGCGCCACATCTGCGGTGCGGTGCCGGCGGCCAGGGTGAGCCCCAGACGCAGGGCTGCCAGGTCACCGCCGGGGGGCAGTTCGCCCGGTTTGGCGCCGTGGGGGGTGTAGTCCTCCCAGTACCAGAGCCGGCGTTTCGCGCCGGGATCCGGGACAGAGGGGGCAGGGGTGGTGTCGGTCATGCGGCGTCCTCCGCCTTTGGCCCAGGGGTATCGGAGTAGAGGTAGGTGAGCGTTTTACGCAGGTCGGCGTAAAAGAACCGCTCCGCTTCGGCCTGCCGGAAGACGATGGTCTTCCCGGCCGTGTTTTCGCGAGTGCGGCCAGTGAACGCTTTGCTGGGCAGCGACCGCAGGATGCTGTCCGCTTCCTTGCGGGCGATCCGGTCAAGGACCTTTTCGTAGGCAAGATGGACGCGGGTGAGCAGGTCGCTGTCCGGCGTGCGCTGGCATCCGGCCAAGAAGCGCCGTACGTAGGGGTCGATGGCGTGCAGGATGCGATCGCCTGCCCGGGCGCCTTTGCCGGTGGGCGGCGCCTCTCCGCCGACGGCCTGCAGCAGATGCTGGTGCAGGCTGGTAATGGCCCGGGCGATCGTCTCGGCCTGGAGGACCACTTTGAGGACGTGTTCACGCACATCGCTGTCGGCGGTGAGAGCCGCGACCGGCAGTGGGATGCCGTCCCCCAGGACGTCCTTGACGATGGAGGATTGGGTGCCGTATTCGATGCCGGACAGGGCGACCCGCAGAGGGTAGTCATCCGGCAGGTCCTCGTCTGCGAGGGCATCGGCGACCTGGCTCAGGAGCAGCGAGGTTTCGAAGTGCTTGCTGCCCTCCCGGTGCAGGGTGACCAGGGCTTCCAGCCCGCGCCATGCGGCAACTGAAGGCCGGTGGCGCCGCGGGTAGACGATCTCTTTCTTCTTTTCGGTCTTCTTGCCCCAGCAGGTCCGCGGCTCAGTGTCGGGGGTGAGAGCGGTAGTGCAGCGGTCACCTGCGGCAAGGATGATCTGCCGGATGACGAGGGCACCCGACTCCGTCTGCTCGGGCAGGAGACGAATGCGCCGGGACGGCCACGTCCAGCGGTCGAGGATCCCCGTGCAGGGGCGGGAAGACCAGAGCTGCGTCTGCGGCTCACGGTCCCACTGGGGCAGATCCCCTTCGGTCAGAGGAGTGCAGGGAAGATTGAGGAGGAGGGTCTCCAGCTCGGTACGCCCGATCACTTCGACCACACCCAGCGAACCCAGAGAGCCCGTCTGATTGCCCGCCGTCTTCCCGGCTGCTGCCTGCGGGTCGTCGACCGCGGCGGCCTTGATGCCGGCGGTGTCCCAGCACTGTGCGTGCAGCATCCACCGCACCGCTTCAGCCGGCGTGAGCGGAAGCGGATCCCCATCGGTCCGCCCGCTCCACAAGGGCACGTTGTTGCCGGAATCGATGACCGGCACCAACAGCGATGAGGGTTTCGCCTCGCCTTTGGCGTGGCTCAGCCCCGCGGCCTGCCCGAAGGGCCGCACCTCGTCAAACAGCCGGAACCGGTCGAGACGCTCGTCGAGGTAGCGGTCGATCGCCTTGAGTTGTTCCGGAAAGAAGCGGCCGGCCTTCAGCGTGGCGGCCCAGGTGTCGTAGGTGAGCGTGTCGGCCAGGGCGTGACGCACGACCGGGAGCAGGACCTGCGAGCGGATCGCCGGCGCCACCGTTGGCACATCACCGAGGAGGCCGGTGAGTTCGTGGCTGCGATGCAGGTACTCGCGCAGCGACAGATCCTTTGATGCGGTGACCGGAAGCCATCCGAGACCGTCGACTAGGCATGTTGAGAACACAAGTGCCCCTCCAGGTATGGCAGTTGGAACGTGGTCTGACAATCCGACCGCAGGAGCACGCAACGTAGAAGAGAGATAACTCTTCGTGCAAATCGGAGCGCGAGGCCACGTTCTTACCGCGCATCATGACGGGAGGGTCTGACAACGCCCTCTCACCTGCAGCGACTTGGGCCCTGCCATCGGCGAGAGGGCCTCGAGCGGCACGTCAGCCGTGAATCCCCTTCCAGACCGCAAGCCCAGATGGGTCACTTCTCGTAGGTCAGCCCGATGCCACGGTCGTAGGTAACCCGGTACGGTCCGGCCCGCCCCTTCAGATCCGCGTCGAGCACGAGAGCCCGCGCCTGACGAAGCCAGGGATGCGACGACCACGCCGCAAGACGGACAAGACCCAACGACTCAGGGGCGCGATCCCTGGTCACGGCCACGGGCAGCCGCAGAACATCACCCGCAAGCTCCTCGACATGGCGGCCCGCGAACTCCCCCGCCACCCCCAGCCAAGTGCCGAGAAGTGTCCGGTACCCGTCAGCGCCGTGCACGACAAGCACGGCCTCGACGGAGTCCTCCCCGTCCCGGACCACCGCACGCAGCCGCTCCTCGTCCTGCGCATCCGAATCGGCATAGTGCAGCCCGGCGAGAGTGGACGCATCACGCTCAGCGGGACGCGCCAGCAGATAACGCTCGGCGCTCGAAGCCCGCTGCTCTTGCTCCCGGCGCCAGGCCTCGGCCGCCTGCTGCTCAGCAGCCTGCCAGGCGCCAGGCACCAGCGGGCCACCGTCATAGACATCGGCAACGAGCCGCGGCACGTCACCGGGAATGTTCCAGCCGGCGCCTTCGGCAGCGCTGCGGACGAGGGCAGCAGTGCGCAGCAGAAGCCAACTGCCGTAAACGTACTCGGCGCCGCCATCAAAACGGGGCACTCCGTTGTCAGTTTGAGGGCTCCAGGCAGTGACATAGACGGTGGGCTGCGTAACCCCGGCGGGGCGCGGGGTGCCTTCGTGGCGCCACATACGGCCGATGCGCTGCAACAGCAGGTCTACAGGGGCGATATCGGTGATGAGAAGGTCAGCATCGACATCGAAACTCTGTTCGGCGACTTGCGTGGCGACCACGATCATCCGAGCGGGCCGCGGCTGATCATCACCGGGGCCCAGCCGGGCGATGATGTCCTCGCTCCGCTCGGCCCGTTCTCTGACGGTGAGCTGACCGTGCAAGATGACAGTGTCGTCCCCGAACTCGGCCCGCAGCCGCCGAAACGTGCCCTGGGCGCGCTTCACCGTGTTGCGGATGACCAAAGCGCAGCCGCCCTCGGCAAGCTGCGTGCGCAGCGTGTCGATGACCGGCTGCTCGGAGTCCGCCGTCTCAGGAAGAACACGAACCCGAACCGGAAAATCCTGCCGCCAGGGCGCACACGTATCCACAGTGATGGTCGGAGCATCGGCTGCGGACTCCTGCCAGGCACACGTCACAGCGGGATAGCCCCCAGCAACGGGAACCTCGGCCGTGAAGCCGGGCTCATTGCGGACCCCCGCGAGATACGCATCGGTGAGCTCCCGCCGCTGCGCCGGCGGAAGCGTCGCAGACAGCAACACCACCGGGATCTGCGCCTGCCCGAGCCAGCGCAGCGCTTCCTTCAGGTACTGGCTCATATACACATCCGCGGCGTGCACTTCGTCCAGACCGATGATCTTCCCCGCCAGCCCGGCGTGCCGCAGCATGACATGGCGCGTGCGCGTCGCGGCGTACAGGAGCTGATCGATCGTACCCACGACCAGATGCCCCAGCAGACCCCGCTTACGCCCTAGAAACCACTCCGCCGGCGCGTGATGCTCACGTTCACAGTCCTCGCCCCCACCGTCCTCCTGCACACTTTCGTACGACGCCCGACCCTCGGCCTCCACCATCGCCTTCCACACCGGATTGAACGCCCGCTTGCCATGCAACAGAACAACATCAGCACCCGCACCGGGCGACACAGCATCAGCCCACCGGCTGACCTGGGACAGCATGGGATCCGCCGTGGCCTGCGTCGGCATACCGAGAAAAAGACCACGAAAACCGAAGCGCCCAGCGATCACCTCCGTGGCGGCAAGGAGCGTCTTGGTCTTCCCCTCCCCCATCGGCCCCTCAACAATGGTCAGACCCGGGGCACCCATGCGGCGCACCGCATCGACCACCAGGCTCTGAGACGGGCGCGGTCCATGACCGAAGCGCGAAGTGAACACATCACCGCTCCCCTCCAGGACACGCAGACCCCCCTCAAGGCGCAGCGCCCTCCAGGCCGCCTGGGCACGGCCACGCGCCCTGTCAGGGGAGATCTCCTCGAGCCGGTCGAGACCGGTGAAGTGCCTCTCGTCGGACGCAATCCAGTCGGCCATGACCACGTACCCGAGAAGACTCAGCTGCACGGCCCTGGCCGGCGCAGCGACGGGCTGCACCGCCAAGACGGTGTCGTAACCGAGAGCGCGGGTGAACACCTCCACGAGCTGCCTCTGGAGGGTCTTCCACTCCGGACTCTTCCCTTGCGCCTGGCCGTGCATGTAACCGCGGTCTGACGGCTGCTGCGCAGCCACCGTGCCGTGATGCCCCGCGGCAAGGGGCCACACCCAACCAATCTGCTGCCGCCCCCACCCCGCAGACTTCAGAACACTACGGAGCACAGCGCCACCGGCCTTGTCGTGCCGCCACGCCCGGGACGTGCTGCCGGTGACCATTCCCCTGTCCCAGGTGAGCCCCGCCCCGGCCAGCAGCGCTGCCTCCGTAGCGTCGACCCGCTGGAAGCTCGGGGTCGCTTTACCGCAGTCATGGATACCACACAGCCAAGCGAAGAAGCGTCGGCCGTCACCGCCAGGGGCGACGATGTTGATCTGGTGACGAGAATGAGGTGCGAGGTAGCCATCCCAGATGAGCTCAGCCACAGCGGCGGTATCCAGCATGTGAGCAATCAGCAGATTCGTGACCCCGCCAGCCTTCCGCCGGGATTTCCCCCACACCACGCCCAGGCGCCGCATCTCCTGCTCAGTCAACCCCAGAGCCGCACAGATATCGGTGATCAGCATGAGAGGAGACGATAGAGGCCAGCACTGACAGCGCAGAGGCGCCACAATCCCCGTTCAGCGGGGCCAAGTCGCCATCTCTCTCGTCTACCGAGACATCCCCGCGAGCACGGGGCCGACATGGTCGCGGGTTGGCATAAGCACGCATCCAACGGGAGCATCCCGTCTACGACCTGTCCCCGTCTGCACGGGACCGACAGCCTACTGAGAGACCGCCACCACGCATAGAGGAGCCCTCCCGGCGCGTGCCATCCCCGAACCCGCGGGGGATGCCCCCCCTGGCGACCTTCTCCCAAACCGCCTTGATGCCGTGACCCCCACATGAGTGGGGGTAGCCCCCGGCCGCGGTTGTGCAGCTCGATCCCGAGTGCCTCCTGCGCCCGGGGGTGGCTCTACAGATACCCGGACAGCGCCTTTGGGTATCACGCATACTCAACATGCAAGTACGAACCCCTCGTTCAACCCGTATGACCGCTATGCGCGAATAGGCGAGAGTGTTCGAAACTAGCTGCCAGCTGTAACGAACCTGCAGGTCGAGGAGTCTGCTCCCCGCATACGCGGGGATGGTCCCCTCAGGTACTTTGATTTCGGCGCCGCCCCAGGCTGCTCCCCGCACTTGCGGGGATGGTCCCGCCGCCTTCGACGACGTCCTCGACCAAGTCGCCGTGCTCCCCGCATGCGTGGGGATGGTCCCATCGTCATCAGGCCCAGCGGGGTGATGGCGTCCGTGCTCCCCGCACCTGCGGGGATGGTCCCGGTGCGAATTACCTGCGTCACCGGTACATCTCCTGCTCCCCGCACGTGCGCGGATGGTTCCAGCAGGCCAGCGAGGACACGTACGGCCAGTTCCTGCTCCCCGCGCCTGCGGGGATGGCCCCGCCGACTCCCAGGTGCGGCCGTGGCTGCGTCGGTGCTCCCCGCGCCAGCGGGGATGGTCCCAGCGCGTCTTTGCGGTCCCGCTCGACGATGCGCTGCTCCCCGCACGCGCGGGGATGGTCCCCAGTTGCGTCCTCGTGCGTCCTTGGTATGGACGTGCTCCCCGCACCTGCGGGGATTCCCTGCGGGAGAGCCAGGATTGGGCGGAGCCGATTGTGCTTCCCGCGCCAGCAGGGATGGCTCTACAGAGGCCGGCCCTTGGTTGGTGTCGTGTGAAGGGTGCGTTCCGTGCCCGGCCCGGGCTCCTGCACTCGCTTGGTGCTCCCCCGCCGGCTACGCAACAGTTCGCGCAAACACGCGTCTGCGCGGACGGCGCCTTTCAGCATCACGCATACTCAACATACAGATACCCACTCCTCGCTCGACCCATTGACCGTTATAGCCGAATCGGCGAAAGTGCTCGAAAACAGCTCCCGGCAGTAAGAAACCTGCAGGTCGAGAAGTCTGCTCCCCGCACGCGCGGGGATGGTCCCCGCGTACTCAGGATGTTGGCGGCCTCGTTGATCTGCTCCCCGCACGCGCGGGGATGGTGCCGTGGCCCTGCCCGCCGTGACGATCGGCGCGGACTGCTCTCCGCGCCCGCGGGGGTGGCTCTCTGGAGGTCGGGCCCTGGGGTGTCGCCTAGAGGGTGCGCTCCGTGCCGGGGGAGGGCTCCTGCGCTGGCTTGATGCTCTCTCCGCCGGCTACGCAGTAGTTCCGCGCAAACAAGCCTCTGCGCGGACAACACCTTCCGGCGTCACGCATACTCAACAAGCGCGCACCTACCCCTCGTTCGACCCGTATGGCGGTTATGTCCGAATCGGTGAAAGTGCTTGAAATCAGCTCCCGGCAGCAACAGACGTGCAGGTCGAGGAGCCTGCTCCCCGCACGCGCGGGGATGATCCCAACCTCCTCAACGAGCTGCCGACCGTGCAGGTCTGTTCCCCGCACGCGCGGGGATGGTCCCCACGTCCACCGTGACGCCGGCGAGGCCGCGGACTGCTCCCCGCACGCGCGGGGATGGTCCCTCAGCCGGTGGACGGGGCCAGCCGAATACCGGCTGCTCCCTGCACCCGCGGGGATGGTCAGGCCCGGGATATCGTCCCCGGACGCCGACGGCTCGGGGTGTTCCCCCGCACCCGCGGGGATGGCCCCTCGGGCTAGCAGGAGCCTCCAAGGGTTTCTGCCTGCTCCCCGCACCTGCGGGGATGGTCCCACCGAGTACACCGCGTCGGAAGTTCAGACGCAGTGCTCCCCGCACCTGCGGGGGATGGTCCCTAGGGCCTGTCCGATAGGTCCGGTGACTGACCAACGTGGGGATCGTTCCAATCGGTGTGGGGCGGGGTGACCTCTCGGATGAGGAGTGGGTTCGGCTGGAACCGCACCTGCCGAAGAACGTTGGACGAAGCAGAAAGAGCCGCCGCAGAGTGATCAACGGAATCCTGCTTCCGGCAGCGGACCGCCATTCCATGGAGGGACCTACCGCTCCGGTTCGGGAAGTGGAAGACAGTGCACGACAGGCATCGACGCTGGTCAGCGGACGGTACGTGGGACAGGGTTCTGTGTGCTGTCCAGGCTGACGCTGACGCGGAGGGCCGCATCGACTGGTCCATAGAGAGCGTGGACTCCACAGTGTGCCGCGCTCACCAACAAACGGCCGGGGCCCGTCGATCCGCTCCTCGCATTCCAGGACGCCGACGGCGCCCCGTCTCGCACCGCGCCGATGAAGCTCTGGGACGCTCACGCGGTGGCTTCACATGCAAGATCCACCTGGCCAGCGAAGGCGGCCGACGGCCGCTCGCAATTGTGCTCACACCGGGCCAGTGGGGCGATGCCCCGCAATTGATCGAGGTCCTGGACCGCATCCGCGTCGCCCGAACCGGCGGTGGACACCCACGCACCCGCCCGGACTACCTGAGCTGCGACTACCCGGACGAGGCCAAGACCGATGCGCGGGACGCATTCATCATCGCGGACGCGGCCCGCGCGATGGCGCACACGCTGCGGGCGATCGACGGCGAGGACGAGACGATCGCCGGGCCTGAGATGACCTGGGCTTCGACGATGACCTGCCTGCGAGGCCACTCGGGTCGCGAACCGGCTGTACCGCCTACTGACCCAGTTCCATCCGTCGCTGGAGCGCGTTCTTGGGCATCGGTTACAACATCCTGCCATGCTCGCCCTGCTGGAACGGTTCGGATCACCGGCCCAGATCCGCAAAGCCGGACGACGGCGCCTGGTCACGCTGCTGAGGCCGAAAGCCCCGCGGATAGCCGAGCGGCTGGTCGAGGCCGTCTTCATTGCCCTGGACGAGCAGGCCGTCACCGTTCCCACGACCGATGCGGCCGCACTCATCGTCCCGAGCCTGGCCGGATCGCTGACCTCGGTCCTTGACCAACGCAAGCTTCTGGCCGGGCGGATGGGCGTACTGCTGGAGGCCCGCCCTCTTTTGAAGGTCCTGACGTCGATACCGGGCATCGGCGTCAGGACCGGCGCCCGTATCCGGATCGAGGTCGGTGACGGCAGTCCCGACCGCCGGCTACCTCGCCGCCTACGCCGGACTCGTGTCCGACCCGCAGTTCAGGGTCCTCAATCCGAGGCGAACAACGCTCCCGGAGGGGAAACAAGCAGCTCAAACAGGCCTTCTTCTTCTCCGCGTTCGCGGCCCTGGGCGCCCCTGAGCCGCGGACCTACTACGACGAGAAGATCGCCCAAGGGAAGCACCACACCCAAGCCCTGCTCTGCCTCGCCCGACGCCGGGCAGACGTCCTCTGCGGGATGCTCCGGGACGGCACTTTCTATGAGCCTCGGCCTGCCGCAGTGACGTGAGATCTGCGCCTTCCGAGACCAGCACGCGACCCACCAAGTTCCGTGGGGCTTATCGCTCACACGGCAAGTTGCGGTGCACGACCGTCGACAGAGGCGACTCGCAGTCGAACTCGAACGTCTCTACCGCGGCGTCGGCCGGGAAATCCGGGTGGTCGTGCCAGATCTGAGCGAAGGCAACCAGAAGGTTCCATGAGGCTGCTGCGTGCAGCTCGGTCTCCGCCGCGTGCTCAGGCGCTGAAGTTCGGTGGAAGCGCACCGCCGCGATCTGCTTGTTGGCGGCCAGACGCAGAGCCATGGCCGTGCGACGGGCTTCGCCTTGGAGCGGGGCCGTGTCCGGGATGCGCGAAAACACGAAACGGACCAGCTGTGTGATCTGGTCCTCGCTGATCCGCTCCACTCTCTCCCCCTCTGGCCAGCACGCCCATTCGCCTGATGTGGCACCAACTATCGCACCGCAGATCACTCCTCGATCTGGAGGGTGTCGGTCACGGACATGCGCGCACCACGCCCCCCACGGGCACCCAGACTGCTTGACCAAGGCATAGGGGCACCTTCCCCCGCACGCGCGGGGATGGTCCCGGCGGTACGCAGGGCGGATACGTCCTGGCGGCGTGCTCCCCGCGCCTGCGGGGATGGCTCTGGGGGTCGGCCCTGGGGTGTCGCCTGGAGAGTGCGCTCCGTGCCCGGGGGGGGCTCCTGTGCTGGTTTGGTGCTCTCCCCCCCGGCTACGCAGCAGTTCCGCGCAAACACGCCTCTGCGCGGACAGTGCCTTCCGGCATCACGCATACTCAACATGCAAGCACCCACCCCTCGTTCGACCCGTATAGCCGTTATGGCCGAATTGGTGAAAGTGCTCGAAATCAGCCCCCGGCAGCAACAAACCCGCAGGTCGAGGAGTCTGCTCCCCGCACGCGCGGGGATGGTCCCGCTCATCCAGGTACCACACTTCTGAGGGGAGACTGCTCCCCGCACACGCGGGGATGGCCCCCCGGCCGACGCCACGAACAGCGGCTTGCGGAAGTGCTCCCCGCACACGGGGGGATGGTCCCGGGGCATCTGCCGGGCAGGCGCTGCGCCTGGACTGCTCCTCGCACGCGCGGGGATGGCCCCAGCCCGAAGACCGACTCCTCCGTGGACTCGGGTGCTCCCCGCACCCCTGGGGATGGTCCCTACCGCGAGCGCGGCCCGCCCGGCTGCGCAGCCTGCTCCCCACAGGTGCGGAGTTGATCCCGATCTGGAGGGCAACCGGGCGCCGATGGGCGGCTGCTCCCCGCAAGCGCGGGGATGGTCCCGCTGCTCCGAGGTCCTCGGCCTGGGTACCGAAGTGCTCCCGCACCCGCGGGGATGGTCCCTATTCGATCCAGTCACCGCCGAGCAGGCGGCCGAGGACTTCGCGGCCGAGGTGGCGGGAGGTACGCGGCATGTCCAAGCGGGCGTTAGCCCAGGCTATGGGCTTCGACCCGTCCTACGTAAGCCACATGGAGTCCGGCCGCACCAAGCCCACCGAGGAGCTCGCCCGGCTCGCCGACGAAGCGCTGAACGCCGGGAAGGCCATCTGGCGGCGCTGGTGCGACTACGAGCAGGCCCGGACCGCAGCAGGCACCTGCCCGCGGCCCCGCCGGCCCCGCGCAGGCCCGAGCAGCCGTACGCCACCGGCTCCGCCCTCGTGGTCGAACACGACGCCGCCCACCTGAAGTACGACGGCCGCTCGTACCGGCTCACCATGCGCCGGCTACTGCGGAACACCGGCACCGAGCCGGTCACCCGCTACTTGATCCGCGTCTCCGTCGACCGCTACCCAGGTGATCCGGAGCGGTCCAACGCGCACTACCGGGCGCACCCGCTGACCTGGGACGAACTCGCCCTCACGGCGAATTGCCGGGGTGAGGCGATGCGTTGGCAGGCCAAGCACGACCGCGACGCCTTCAAGGAAGTCTGGCTGCTGTTCGACAACGAACACGGCCGCTTCCCGCTCTACCCCGGTGAGTCCGTGTGGATCGAGTACGCCTACACCGTCGGCGACGACAAGTGGGGCAACTGGTTCCAGCGGGCTGTCCGCCTGCCCACCGAACAGCTCGAAGTCCAGCTCTCCTTCCCCGCCGACCTCAACCCGGTGGTCTGGGGAACCGAGACCTCGATGACCGCAGAAGCCTCCTCGCTGCGGACCCCGCCCGTCCGCAGCGACGACGGGGATCTACGGCAATTCACCTGGGTCACGGCCACACCCGCCCTTCACGCTCGGTACCGTCTTGAGTGGCGGTTCCGGGCACGGCCCGAACGTGACACGGATCAAGGGGAGTTCAGGTGATCGAGGTGCGGCCCAGCCAGCAAATGCGAGATCTCGGAGTCGTCCAGCACGGCACCGGCATCCTCGCCGAACCGGCCCGCGCCTTCGACCTGCCCGCCGAGCGGGACGAGGCCGAGCGCATCACCGACGAACTGTTCGCCGCCACGGAGCGGATCGGCCAGGCCCACCCATTCGCCAAGGGCATGGGCATCGCCGCCCCGCAGATCGGCATCGGCCGCGCCGCCGCCGTCGTCCAGCCACCCGGCGACGCACCCGCCATCATCCTGCTCAACCCACGGATCACCGACCGCTCCGGCGAGCTGGACGAACAGTACGAAGGCTGCCTCAGCTTCTTCGACGTCCGCGGCCTCGTCCCCCGCCCCCTGAGGATCACCGTCGAGAGCACGGCCCTGACCGGCGAGAGCGCCACCACCGTGTATGAACGCGGTCTCGCTCGCCTCATCCACCACGAGATCGACCACCTCGACGGCCTGCTCTACACCGCCCGCATGAGGACTGGCGTCGACCCCATCCCCGTCGAGGAGTACCGGCAGACCGGCAGGGCCTGGGTGTACGAGGGCGCCTGACATCACCCAGCATGGGCTCTGGTGCAACGTATAAATATGGACCACTGAACCAGCCATGGTCCCGCTGGCTCCACGAGGTCCGGTACTCCCCGCGCCTGTGGGGATGGTCCCTCGTCACCCCGGCCGCGCGTGAAAGCGGCGGTGTGCTCCCCGCACTCGCGGGGATGATCCCAAGCTGGCCGTCCAGGGCCGTCCAGGGCCGTCCAGGGCCGTTCGGCGGACTTCTGCTCCCCACACGCGCGGGGATGACCCCGTCTACGCCCGCGTTGTGATCTCCGGCACCGTCTGCTCCCCGCACACGCGGGGATGGCCCCGGCAACGTCGAGGTCCGGCGGATCTGGGATCACTGCTCCCCGCACACGCGGGGGTGGCCCCTCGGGCTGCTCTCCGTCTACGTACAGCTGGTTCTGCTCCCCGCACGCGTGGGATGGCCCAGACCTGGGGTTCGTCGCGTCGGGCCCGCTCGACCGGGGGCGCTCCCGCACCCGGAGGGTGGACCACAACAGTTGTCTTTTGCCGCCCCACAGATTCCTAGCAATTGCTAGTATGGCCGTATGGCAGCAGAGCAGAGGCAGTTGAATGTCCGGGTGGGAGTTCACACGCATGAGCGGCTCACAGCTCGCGCGAAGCGGCGCGGGATGACGGTGCAGGCGTATGTGTCCGGCCTGGTGGAGAGTGAAGTCGACCCTGCCCGGGACGCTTTTGTCTCGGGGCTGGTCGATGACATGAATGAGCTGCTCGGCGAGTTCGAGGACGCCTTTGAGGCGGGCAGTCGTTGATGTTCTTGCGTGTAGACGCCCGCTGGATTGAGGAGTCCCTGGAGGAGTTCGAGCGCCAGAGCGGCCGGGAGACCGGCATCGATGACTGGGGTGCTCTGGCGGCCGCCGTGTACCGGCACGCCTACGAGCTGCACGCCGGAGAGCCGTTCTACCTCGAAGCCCCGGTGCGAGCGGCGATCCTGCTGCAGATGTTCGTGCTCACTCGCCCGCTGGCTGACTACAACGGCCTGGTCGGCTCAGCGCTCGCCCTGCGGTACCTGCGCGAATCTGGAAGCCCCGTGAAACCACCCGCCGGAGGCCTTCCCGAACTCGTCACCGGTATCCGCGACAACAGTCTCACCCTCCGCAGCATCGCATCCACCCTCCGTTCCTGGACCGCCCCAGCGAACTAAGGTGCCCCCTAAGCACGGTGACGTCTCCTCGATCCATATGGTCGTTATAGCCGAATCGGCGAAAGTGCTCGGAATCAGCTCCCGGCAGTAGCGAACCTGCAGGTCGAGGAGTCTGCTCCCCGCACGCGCGGGGATGATCCCCCGGTGCGATTCGAGTTGGCGCTCGAAGTCCCCTGCTCCCCGCACGCGCGGGGATGATCCCAAGAAGGTGGCCCGCACGCGGGTCACCGGACTCTGCTCCCCGCACGCGCGGGGATGATCCCACGCCCTCAGCCAGGCCGCCCTTCCGCGAATCCTGCTCCCCGCACGTGCGGGGATGGTCCCGAACCAGAAGGGTGGTGTCGGCAAGACCGCCACTGCTCCCCGCACGCGCGGGAATGGTCCCCCGCCGACCAGGATCCAGACCGGGCCGTCCGGCTGTTCCCCGCGCGTGCGGGGATGGTCCCCGGGTGGATGACCCCTTCGGACGGGACTTGGACTTTTCCCTGCGCGAGCGGGGATGGTCCTACAAGGGCCGGCCATTGGGTGTCGTGTGAAGGGTGCGCTCGCGCTCCGGGGGCCCTACGCTCGCTTGGTGCTCCCCGTCGGCCATGCAGCAGTTCGCGCAAAACATGCCTCTGCGCGGACAGCGCCTTCCGGCATCACGCATACTCAACATACAGATGCTCACCCACCTTTCGCCCCGTATGGCCGTTATGGCCGAATCGGTGAAAGTGCTCGAAATCAGCTCCCGGCGGTAACAAACCTGCAGGTCGAGGAGTCTGCTCCCCGCACGCGCGGGGATGGTCCCCAGTGCCCCGGCTGCGAGAGCAACGGCCAGTGCTGCTCCCCGCACGCGCGGGGATGGTCCCCAGACGTCGCAGCATGCGTCGTTCAGCTCGGCCTGCTCCCCGCACGCGCGGGGATGGTCCCGTCCACCTGATCGCGGTATTCCAGGACTTCAACTGCTCCCCGCACGCGCGGGGATGGTCCCACCCTCACCTCCACCCTGGCCGTCACCTGGTGGCTGCTCCCCGCACGCGCGGGGATGGTCCCCCGGGGGACCCGCCGGTCGTGATCGCGGGACCCTGCTCCCCGCACGCGCGGCGCGCGGGGATGGTCCCGACGACCACGAGGACACTGCACGCGACCAGTCCTGCTCCCCGCACGCGCGGGGATGGTCCCCCGACGTGCCTGACACGTAGTTGGGTGACTGGCTGCTCCCCGCACCCGCGGGGATGGTCCCCATATCCGCCGACGGAGTCCACGGACCCAGCCCTGCTCCCCGCAGGCGCGGGGACCACGTCAGTCGTAGTTCCGGGGTGTTCTCTGTGGAGGGGCCATCCCCGCAGGCGCGGGGGTGGTCCCTCACCATCCCTGGGGGGACCGTGAACCACCGCCTGCTCCCCGCTTGCGCGGGGATGGTCCCGCGTCGGCGCTATGGCTGGGCCGCCGCACGCCCTGCTCCCCGCACGCGTGGGGGATGGTCCCGCTGCGGGTTCTTGCCCGTTCGGGTCAGGGCTTCCAAGTGCGCAGGAGGGGGACGATCCGGTTGGCGGTGCACTGCGGGTTGTTGAGTTCGTGGGCGAGTGCGGTGAGTTGTTCGCGGGTGGGGTGGACGGGGATGTTGGAGGCCTCGAGGTACATGACGGCGACGGCGCAGGCGACGGTGAGGTTGGAGCGCTCCAGCCATCGGCAGCGTCCCAGGGTGTGCACCAGGGCGGCGGCGCGGGCGAAGACGCCGTTGTAGACGGGGGTGTCGAGGAGTTCGCCGCGGTGGCGGGCGACGGCGGCGATGGGCACGCCGTAGTCGTCGGCGGCCGGATCACGGTGCCCGGCCCGCTCCGCCACTTCGAGGATCCAGGATTCGTCGACGTGCAGGATCATGCGGCGTCCGGCTGCCGCTGGGTGGACGGGGCGTCGAGCTGCTGCTCGAGGTTGTCGAGGAACGTGCCCTGTTCATCGATGAGTCGCTGGGCGGCCGCCATGCCGGCGGCGCGGGCGCCGGTGGTGTCTTCGATGATGAGCCGCTCCACGTATTTGTTGAAGTCGAGGCGGCGGGAGCGCGCGGCGGCCTTGCCGGCCTCCAGGACGCTCTCATCGAGTCGGACCTGTGTCTGCTTGTTGGTAGCCACACTTGATGGTAGCAGGGTGGTAGCAGTAGCGTGGTGTCGATCATCTGGAGTTGCCCCAGGCTCGCCAAGGGCTTCGATGTGGCCATCGTGCTCACGCCCGGAAGGTGCTCCCCGCGACTGCGGGGATGGTCCCCCCGACACCGACGGCGTCATCCCCCTCGGCAAGTGCTCCCCGCGCCTGCGGGGATGGTCCCGCATACGTCGTGAGGGCCGCTCGCCGCGCGGCCTGCTCCCCGCACACGCGGGGATGGTCCCGCTGCTGCGTTCCGGGGCGGTTGGGTGATCATCTGCTCCCCGCACGCGCGGGGATGGTCCCTCGACGAGTCTCGGCGAGGCTCGGAAACGCTGCTGCTCCCCGCACGCGCGGGGATGGTCCCGGCACGCCGGCCAAGCGACAGCAACAGTGGGACTGCTCCCCGCCCGCGCGGGGATGGCCCCTCCGTCCGCCGGGACAGCGAAACCGCGTCCGGCTGCTCCCCGCCCGCGCGGGGATGGTCCCAACAAGTACGTTACTCAGCTTGGTATGGCTCTCTGCTCCCCGCACGCGCGGGGATGGTCCCCACTCGGTATCCGCGACGCCGAAGGAGGCGAACTGCTCCCCGTACGCGCAAAGATGGTCCGACCAGGGATAACGTCCCCGGACGTCGGCGGCTCGGGGTGTTCCCCCGCACCTGCGGGGATGGTCCCATGCACTTCAAGAGGTCAAGGGCTATGAGCGTGGGGTTCCCCTCATCCGCCTCACTCGGCCTCGGCGAGGGGCCACTCGACGACGCGCTCCCCCACACCCGCGGGGATGGCTCTACGGGGGTCGGCCCTGGGGTGTCGCGTGGTCGCGCTACGTGCCCGGCCCGGGATGGCCTCTACGCTCGCTCGGTGCTTCCCGGTGGCCGTGCAGCAGTTCCGTGCGAACACACCTCTGCACGGACAACGCCGTCTGGTATCACGCATACTCAACATACAGATGCCCACCATCCGATCGACCCGTATGCCTGCTATGACCGGATCAGCGAAAGTGCTATAAATCAGCTCCTGGCAATACTAAACCTGCAGGTCGAGGAGTGTGCTCCCCGCGCCTGCGGGGATGGTCCCACCTACACCGAGGCGGTCCTGCATGGGCTGTGGTGCTCCCCGCGCCTGCGGGGATGGTCCCTCCAAGGCCGGTCAGGGCGTCATGCGGCAGTTGTGCTCCCCGCGCCTGCGGGGATGGTCCCGGCCGCGAGCCGCTGGCTCCGCCGGTCTACGTCTGCTCCCCGCACGCGCGGGGATGGTCCCAGGAGCCAGTTTGCCGTACAGTCGCGCCGTTTCTGCTCCCCGCACGCGCGGGGATGGTCCCTTCGCGACGGCCGCCTTGCTGCTGCGCTCCAGCTGCTCCCCGCACGCGCGGGGATGGTCCCAACGCGCTGACGTCCCTGGGTAACCGGGCTGCGTGCTCCCCGCGCCTGCGGGGATGGTCCCTGCACGCCCGACCGCAGCGCAGGAATCAGGTAGTGCTCCCCGCGCCTGCGGGGATGGTCCCAAGAACGGCAAGCCGTGGTCCGGCTGGTTCCCGTGCTCCCCGCGCCTGCGGGGATGGTCCCTTCCCCGCGGTGAGCGCGGCGACGGCGACCGTGTGCTCCCCGCGCCCGCGGGGATGATCCCGGAGTGGCGAACGGCTGGTCCTTCAGGACCAACTGCTCCCCGCACGCGCGGGGATGATCCCTCGACGCAGGGGGTGGCCGTCGCGAACAACAGCTGCTCCCCGCACGCGCGGGGATGGTCCCAGGCCCGCGATTTTGGTGCCGATCGAGGAGATCTGCTCCCCGCATGCGCGGGGATGGTCCCTGCACAGCACCACGCTCTCCACGCTTCTTGGGCTGCTCCCCGCACGCGCGGGGATGGCCCCTCGGGGCAGGGGCAGGTGCCTTCGACCGCGGCCTGCTCCCCGCACGCGCGGGGATGGTCCCGCTGCTGCGTTCCGGGGCGGTTGGGTGATCATCTGCTCCCCGCACGCGCGGGGATGGTCCCTGCTTAGCTCCGGGGGTCGTGGTGCCGAGCCCGTGCTCCCGCGCACGCGGGGAATGGTCCCTCCGGCCCGCCGAGGATGAACTGCGACTTCCGCTGCTCCCCGCACACGCGGGGATGGTCCCTCAGGTTTTCATCAGCAGAGTTCGGCGACCAGAGTGCTTTCCGGTTCTCGCACGCCGTACGTCCCAGCCGTGCCTCGCCTGCCGCACCGCCGATCGGTGAGTCCTGGTCCTGTCACCGGCTTGCTGCCCGCAATAGAGGCCGGGGCGACGATGTCGCTCATCCGTCGATGAGCACGGGCCCGGAATGCGGCGCCCGGGCCCGTCTTGATGCAGGTTGCGCAGGGTCCGCTCCGCGCACGCTGGGTGGTCCCGAGTACGTCGGACCGCAGGTCGCGCAGGGTCGTGCTCCGCGAATGTGGCTGTCGCATAAGGCGCTCTGGCGCCTGACAGGTACTCAGCGGACAATCGGTGCCACATTCTGTTGTCTGAGGGGGCTGGCATGGGTGTTCTGTGGCCGTTGGAGCCCGCTACGGCGGCCAAGCACCGTCTGTACCAGCGGTATCTGGATGCTTGGTGGCCGATCCTGCTGCAGACGTCCCAGCGCACCGGCTTCAGCAGGCCGCGGGTGACGCTGCTGGACGCGTTCGCTGGCCCGGGCCGCTATGAGGGCGGTGAACCCGGCTCGCCGGTGTTCATCCTGGACCGGCTCCTGCATCACACCGCGGTAGAGCGGATGAACCTCAGTCCGCACCGGGTGCACCTGATCTTCATCGAAAAGGACAGGACCCGCCATGAACACCTCCTGACCGAGCTGACGGGCCGGTTCGGGAAGCTCGCCGACCTGCCGGTTCGGGTAGAGGTTCGGCGTGGCGAGGCGGGTCGAGACAGTCTGCCGGTGCTGACCGAGCTGGGCGCGTGGGGGCATCCGATCCTCGGCATCTTCGACAGCTGGGGCAGCGTGAACGTGCCACTGGAGGTGGTGCACCGGATAGCACACAACCGCTCCAGCGAAGTCATCACCACCTTCGGCCCCAACTGGTTTAGTCGCCGCGAGGAGTTGAACGGTGACATTCTTGACGAGGTTTTTGGTGGACGTGAGCACTGGGCGCCAGCTGCCGAAGAGGCTAGGCCTGACGAACGTTGGCGTGCATGGCTGGGCACCTACCGCAGTGCACTCCGTCGGGCAGGCTTCGGCTACCAACTGCAGTTCCGGCTCGTGCCTCGCACTGGGCAGCCCCTGTACCTGGTCTTCGGCACTGGCAGCGACGCGGGGCTGAAGGCAATGAAGGAAGCGATGTGGAAGGTCGACGACCGTGACGGCGAGAGCTTCCAAGACCCCCGCACCCGCGGGGCCCAGCCGGTCGGCCAGCTCGACTTCTTCCAGTCCGTCGACGCCTGCGATCCGGAGCTGCTGGAGCTGGTCACGCAGCGGCTCACGCTCGGTAAAGCCACGGTGGAGACGGTCGGGCAGTGGCTGCTGACGGAGACCGCCCGCTGGCTGCCGACACACGCGCTGAAGGCGGTGCGGCAGATGCGGCAGGACGGCTCCGTCGTGGTCCAGTCGCCAGGCAAGCTGACCAGCAAAAGCTGGATCAGCCCGCCTGCTGCGGCCTGACGGAGTCGCCGGTCACACCGAGGTGCTGTCTTTGAGTTTCGGATACTCGCGCACCCGCAGATCCGCAGGGAAGCGGGCGATGTCCTTGTGATGCCGCTGGTCCCAGCAGGAGCCGAGTTGTTTGACGAACGGCGCCGTCCCGGAGTGCCGGCACCGTTCGACGATGTCAGCGGCCCACTTCTCCCGCATTGGCCGGGCACCCGGGCCGGATTCGCCACCGACGATCGCCCAGTCGATGCCGGTCAGATCCAGGCCGGTGAGCGGCCCGAGCAGCGGCTCGCACGACAGGAACCGCACAGCCGCCGGGACGAGCCGCAGGTCGTCCACGCGCGGAAGTTCCTTATCAGTCTCCACCGACACGCCCATCCACAGGTTGGCAGGCCACTGAAGGCGGTCCGCGACCAACCGCAGCCGCCGCGCCCGCTTGGTCAGAACCTGGTACGTGTGCTGCGGCGTATCCGAGATCACCTCGAAGACACGCCGCACATAGTCGAGCGGGACTCGCGCGTGGAACAAGTCGCTCATGGAGTTCACAAACACGGTGCGCGGACTTTTCCACCCATACGGCACGACCAGTGCGTCCGGGTGCAGAGTCAGCCCGAACCCCGCGCCCGAGGTGCGCGGGTCCCCGTCGTTCTGGTATTTCGCCGATCCCATTGCCTTCAGCCGTTTGGCCAGGGTGAGGGCGTAGCAGTGGTCGCAGCCGGCCGATAGCCGGTCGCATCCGGTCGTCGGATTCCAGGTCGCCTCAGTCCACTCGATAGAGCTGCGGTCGCTCACCGGTCCCCTCCCACCCTCATGCCCGTGGTGCCACTGCTGTGGCCGACTATCACGGTGCGCTGCCTAACGATGCCGTCCCAGCCGGAGTCGCGGGATACGTACGCCGGTATCCGACCGCATCCGGTTCCTTGCCACACTCCCATATCGAACTCCTGTTTGAAACAGGGCTGTTGGGGCCGCTTCGCCCGCCGTTCACGCGGCCACCGCGGCCGCAACTGCGGATCCGGGCGCCAGGGTCCGCAGCCCACCGACGGCCCTGCTCCCGCTGGCGACAAGCGGCCGAACCGATCGGACCACCCTGGAGTCGTGCTAGCGACCATCACGATGCTTCCGCACTGGTCAAGGCCAGTTCCTGAGCCAGGTGGCGTGCGCAGACGCTGCGTGTCGGCAAGGACCGGCGGCCACACGGCACTCCGTCCCCACCACGGCAGGTCACCGCCCGGGCCAGGCAGTCAGGCACAGCAGATGAGGGCGCGGCCAGCGCGACGGCTTCCTCGCGGCAGGGCTTACACAGGCTGTCCTCGAGGGCGCGGCCGACCACGAGGATCCGGGCGCCGCAGCCCCCGCAGGAACCGCGCGGCGGACCTTGCGGCCCACGCTGCGCCGGGACCGGGGCCGGAGTGCGGGTCGCGTCGTCCAGCATGCCGCCGGTGTAGCGGCCGCCTGGGCCGGGACGGGCGCCGTGTTCGGGGCACAGGCTCTGCTCGATGCGCTGGGCACGCCGCCGGGCAGCGGTCCTGTCCTGGACGATCTCGGCACACACCTCGCAGTCCTTGCTGGTCGACCACAGGACACCGGCCTCACAGTCCCGAAAGCCGCAGCCCCAGCGCGGCAGAGCCACCCCCAGCAGCCAACGGCCCGGGTCGCGGATCTCCGAGAGCATCACCTTGGCGAACCGGGCGGTGAGCCGGTGGTGCAGACGCTCGGCGTCGGTGCCCTCTCGGAGCTGGCGGCCCACCTCACGGGCGATCTGCCGGACGACGAAGTCGCTGTCCACCCGCTCCAGCAGCAGGTGCACCGGCTCCAGCACGGCGTAGATCTGCGGGCTCATCGTCAACTGCGGTCCGTCGTACGACGACCGCGCCGACCGCCCGCCCCTGCTGCTGCGCTTTGCGGTTTCACGCTTCGAGGGGGAGGGCTGGCTGTTTCCACCCGCGCGAAGCGCGAGACCACCGCCAGCTTCCGTACGCGCAGTCGCAGCAGCCGGGTTTCCCACAGCCCGAGCACCCTCAACTACCGGTACCTCGCCTGCGGCGGGTGAGAAGAACGCGCCCTCGTCATCTGGTGAGTCAGTCATAGGTGATTCCCTATTCGCGAGGGATCCCTCACCAACCGGCGAACCCGACCCCTCACCAACCAGGGAACTAACCGACTCCCACGCACCACTGGTCACCGTCGCCTCAGCAACCCCAGCAACCGCCGCGCAGCCACCCTCCGGACGGGCCTCGGGAGCAATGTCGTGCGCGATGTAGCGATGACGACCCTGAGCCCCCGCACGCCGCTGCACCGTCACCCAGCGCGCCGACTCCACCTCGTCCACCACCGCCGACGCCGCCGTCACCGACAACGGCTGACCGGCCTTCTGGCCCGAGTGGTGCCGCAGGCCGGCCGCCAGCTCAGCCTCTGTCAGCGCGATGCCCCGCGCCTGCGCATACGAGAGCAGCGCGAATGCACGCAACTGCCGGGGCGTGAGATCCTCTGCGGCCGCCACCGGCAGCCACACGAATGCCTCCGTACGAGTCATCACCCGCACCGTCCGCACCGCCGACGTGCCCGTGCCACCAGGCAGCGTCCGACGATCCGAGACCAGCTCCACCACGCCGTCCGGGCCCGGACGGCGCAGCTGCGTCATCCCCCGCTCCACCGACGCCGGCGACATCCCCAGATACGAGGCGATCGTCGTGGACTTCGCCTGGCACCCCTCCGGCCGCATCCCGAGCGCCTTCACCTTCACGTACACCGACAGCGCCACGTCCTGGTAGTGCGGCGAGGACACCAGACGCATCGGCACCCGCACCCGCTGCCGCCGAACCGGCGCACTCCCGTCCACGGCAGCGGCTGACGCCGCCACGGCGCTCATCGACCCACCGCCCCGACGGGAGCGGTGGCCATAACCAGGGCCGAAGCCATCTGCGTCATCGAGCCGATGTACACGCCAAAGCGGACGCCCCCCGCAGCGGGCAGAACGCATGTCTCGTGATCCATCCGCCGACCCTGCATCAGGCGGCCTGTGAACAGAGGCTGTCCAGCCGCGAATACCGCTGGCGCTCCCGTCCGACGGATATTGATCTTGGTGTTGGTCCCGCCAGACGGAATGGTGTTGGCGAACAGAGTGGTAGGGGTCGTCACACCTGCTACAGGTGCGAAAAACGTGCCCGGTGTGACAGGTCGGCGTGGTGAATCCACTCCCGGTGCGGCTTCTACGGGAGGAAACGGTCGAACCGACGTGTGGCATCCCACTCGGCCAGCCCCGCATGCCTGGCGAACCAGGGCGAAACGGGCATAGGTGGGCTGGAAAACGGCATAGCAGTCCTGCACAATGACTCCTGTCGTTGGAGGCATCGCCAAGACGGCATGACGAAGCCCCCCTGGCGGCTTCGTGGTTCTGGGAGAACCGAAAATTGAATCGCTCGCAGCCGGCTGGCACCGGGGCGGGCAACTCCTCCGGGAGGCTGTGGCAGGCCAAACCGGAGATCAGAAGGGGCGCCGTGCCCTGGTGAGTGGCATCACCGAGGGGCCGGGCCCGGCGGCGGGTAGGCCGCCCGTATCCACTAATTCATTGCGACCCCCTCAGGGGCGTCGTGTACCCGCAGCCGACCTGGCGCGGAAGATCAGAAAAGGCGCAGAAGCTGTCACGAGCCCGGCGGCTCACCGCTGCTGGCGTGGAGGAGACGGCAGTGCGCATATGCGGGCACCCCCCCGGAGCGACGCTCGCACGTCGCTTCACCGGCGGGGTGGTGTGTGTCCACGAGCGGGTACGGGTACCCTGCATCACGCGGCCGCCTTTCTCGCATAAAGGTGGGTCGCCGGGTCGGGAGTCTTCTCCTGACCGAGAGCCCCCAGGACTTGCCTAAGGTCCAGGGGGCTTTTTTCGCATAACTGCGGATCAAGTCCGCGGCCAGCCTACTCCCCTGACGCCCCATAGAGTGACTACGGGTGACACCGTGTCGGGCCGTAGCTTGACGCACCGTCAGCACCCCCGCCCCCTGATCCCGATGCGGCGTCGTCGGCCGCCACAGCGGCACCGTTTGTCGAGGATGGAGCTCGGAACCGCCGGACGAGGTCGACCGAAACGCCGATCTTCACGGTCCGGCTGCGAGGAGATCTGATCACGTACACCTGCTCCGTCATGCAAGGACCCCCAGGTGTGGGTTGACAGCTTTGGCGGCCGCCGTCAGCTCGGGCAGTTCGACTACCGTCACCCCGGCCTCCATGCAGCGATACGCCGTTAGGGCGGTGGGCATCAAGCCTCAGCATGGCTTCAGGACCGAGGCGTAGTAGGACGCGAGCACCGCTTCCGCCCCAGAGCCCTGAGCTGTCGTGACGCGTTGGAACTGGGCCGACCTCAAGTCGCCAGCGACCCGAATCCGAGGGTGCTGTTTGCCGGGTGGGCAGTAGCCGTCCTCGCTCGCGGTGAGGCCCTCCAAACCCGCTGGCGTGTTGCCGAGGTTGTTCAACACCGTTTTGGCGACGTAGGGCTTGTGCTCACCCTGCCGGTCCTTGACCTGCAAGCTCCACTCGTCTCCATAGGCCATCGGCGACAGGACGACGTGAGAGACGGGCACGATGTGTACACGCTCATCCCCCGCGACTTCGACGATCTTGTAGTCATCTGCCGGCGGACAGAGGACATGCAGCGTCGTTGAGGAATTCGGGTGGGTGCGGAGCCATGTTCCGAGGGGGCGGTCCCCTCCGAGGACGTAGGTCCGGCCTGCTAGATCTGCAGGCTCGGTGCGCCACAGCGGAGGAACGGACGAACGGGCGGGAGCGCTGATCCAGTCGGCATCGGGAGGGGCCAAGGCGGCCACGCCGGTGGCGACCACGATGAGCTGCGCACTCAGTACGCGTCCGTCCTCGAGTACGAGCTCCGCCCGGTCGTCGTATCCGGTGACCCTCGTCGCACGGCCCTGGACGACGGAGCATCGGTCAGCCTGCTGTAGGCGGTCCAGGTCAGCGGCAAGGGCTTCAGCAAGTTGGGGGCCGGCCGCCCAGTTGCCAGGGACGTTCTCCAGCGCCCCGATGACATGCAGTTTTCCGCCTACTGAGTCAGCCTCCACGATGACCGTTCGGAGGTTCAGGCTGGCTGCCATCACCGCGGCCGCCACGCCTGACGGGCCGGCGCCGACTGCCAGCACATCTGTCTCGTGCGGTGTATTCATGCGTGGGCTCCCTGCGTACCACTGATTCGGGACAAGACAACTTCGCTCGTGACCAGTTGCTCAGCGCCGATGTTTCGGGAGGCGAGCAGGAGCGCGGCGTCGTGGTAGCGGGCGCCGCCGGTGGAGGCACAAGCGTCGGTGACAATCCACGGCCGGTAGCCAGCCTGATAGGCGGCGACAGCGGAGTCGTATACGCATGCGTCTGTGTCGATGCCGCACAACACCAGATCGGTCCAGCCCGCCTCACGAATGGTCCGGGCGCCCTCGGGGGTGAACACCGACGCCTGGGGCTTGTTGATGATCGCGGCGGCGCTGGCGGCGAAGGGGACCAGGTCAGCAACGAGGGCTTGTTCCTCGGGAGTACGCAATCGCGTCCATCCCGTGATCGTTTCGTACGGTGACCCGGCCTCGTTGTGGAACCGCGACAGCACCACGGGAGCGCCAGCTGCTTGCCAGCCCTCCACCAGCCGAACCACCGCAGGGATGACCCCGCGGCTGTGCCGGTTGACGAATCCCTGCTGCACATCAATGACCAGCAGCGCTGTTGATCGAGGGTCCACCCACTCCGCCTTCCACATGGCCGTCACGGATTGCTGTCTCGGAGAGCGTCCTGGGCGGCGCGCAGCCGATCAGGAAGCTCGCTGGTGGCCAGGATGGCCTCGCGCATCACACGGTGTTGGGCGGTCTCAGTGGGGCGCGCGGTAGTGAGCCGGAAGTAGGCGCTGCGCAGAAAGCGCCAGCCGTAGGCCGTCGGCATCACCGGGTCCTGGCCGTCTTCGATCGTGTGCAGGATGTGCGACGAGAGGGCCCAGAGGGCCTGTACGTCAAGCTCAAGGGCCACGATCTGGCTCATGGTCAGAGCCCGCTCATCCTGCTGCGGGTGATAGGCGACACCAGACCAGCCGACGACGCCGCGGGAGACTCCGCCGTCGAATGTCACGGCCTCGGGGTGAGCCCAGCCGTCACGGAACTTGGCTTCCTCTACCCCTGGCCCCAGCGGCACCACATCTGCTGGGTTTTGCCGGTTGACCAGCACTGATGGCGTAGCGAGCAGTTGGAGAGCCGTGTCCAGACCGGCACTTGACCAGGAATGTGCGCGGAGCTCGTAGGCCGACAGCACGTACTGCGGAATGAGCGACTGGGCAGGCTGGTGCTTGTCGTCGCTGTGGCGGTCCAGCAGGTGGGCCATCCATTTGCCTACCCAGCCCGGTTCCTTCAGGTACGTGCGGTAGCGCCACAACGCCAGCTCGGTCAAGGACTCGAGACGATGGCGCTCTTCGAGATGCACCACAGCGACACCGCAGGCGTATATGTGCACCGTCGACGACTGCGCGGAGTCGTGGTCAGCTGGCAGGACTCGCTGCTTCAAGCCACCTGGCCCTGGTTCGCTTGGCGAACCCGCAGCGTAGAGAGGCGTACTGCACTCACCGAGGTACACCGGCAAGAACTTGTGGGAGACAACGGTGCACGGTGCTGGACGCGCTGCCGACTCCGCGTTGAGGGGAGCTGACGTTCCACGCAGCGCTGCCAGACGGAGGCTGAACGCCTCCTGCTCAGCCGGGGTGCACTGAAGGAGCGCCGTGTCCAGGATCTGTGCCATCTGGGGACGGCAGACACTCGTCTTGTTCCGCTGCCAGTTCGAGACGGTCCGGGGGCTGATGCCGAGGCGACCGGCGAACTCGCGCACAGACGCTCGCATCACCGACCGCAACAGCAGCGCCTCCTCACCTGTCCACCTGTCCACAGCGATCACTACACACCCCCTTGGCGGTCACCTTCCAGGTATCAACGGCCCTATTGCCACGCTGTTTCTACACCACTTCCACGGTCGGGCATCTCGCTCAAGGCCCCTGGTGCGGATGCTGGTTCTTGTTGTTCCACACCTGCAATTCCGGCGCCCGGTGTGGCGAGTGGGAGGTAGAAGTCAATGTGGACCGCCGTCCGTGGAGGGGCGCGCACGGTGGAGCTCCGCCAGCACATGCTCCGGTCGCCCGTCGTACACGATGTGTGGCTCATCGTCGGTCGGCGGGGAGAAGCGGCCCGCGTGCCTGAGCAGATCTTCCTCGCTGAACTCGATGCTGTTCGCGTCGAGCATCGACTGCTCGTTGCGCTTCCGGATTCGGTCCCAGCGCACCTCATGCGGCACAGGCAAGTAGATGAGAACGGGCTCGCCGCCGGCCTCCATCACGGTCGCTGCCCACTGCGCCCGTTCTTCCGGAGTCCAGAAGCCGTGGTCGACTACTGCCTCTTGTCCGGCCGCCAGGAGTCGCTGGAGCTCAAGGGCGATGTCCTTGAGTACGGGTGCCTCCCGGACCCTGAACTGCCCGCGGGGAAAGTCCCTGCCGTAATGGCCGTAGCGGCGGAACATCTCCTCGTCAGGGCAGAGGCGCCGGAATCCGGCCTCTTCCAGGGCACGGGCGAGGGTCGTCTTGCCAGCGCCCTGCAGACCGGACATGAGAATCGCGCGAGGCGCGGGGCCGGGTCGGCCGGACAATGCGGCGGCGATGCGCGTGATCTCGAATCGTCCTTTCAGCGTGAGGGTGTCGGTGCGCTCGGTTCGAAGGAGCTGGCCGAGGCGGCCTTCGAGACAGCAGACGAGCGCGTCGTCCAGTACGGCGGCGTCGGACGTGGTCACCGCTGCACCTCTGACGTCGTGCGCCGGGTGCGACCCGGGGCGCCCAGGTCCACGCCGTATTCCAGCAGTTCACCGTCGGCGTCCAGGAAGCGTGCGGTCAGCACAAGGATTGCCGCGACTGTGTCGGCCTCCAGCTCCAGGAGCTCGAGGTCGCGTTCCGTCGCGATGCGAGCCGTCTCCTCATCCACGCGCTTAACAACGTGCCGCCCGGTAGCCCGAGCGATCAAGTCGAGCGACAACCCGCCCTTGAGTCGCTCGTTCCGCGCCAGCTCGGGCACGGCTTGGGCGAGCTCCGTCGGGATCCATGACGTGGAGTGGGAGACGATGCCATGACCGTCCCGGTAGACACGGCTACGGCGAATCACGTCGTCGCCAGGCGAAATGCCCAGCACGTCAGCGACGTCTTCGGGAGCCTCGACTATGCCGGCGGTGTGGCCGGACGACTTCTCGCCGACGCCCCACGACGACTGCGTCTTGCTGCTGCGATCGTGGCGCTCTGCCCCGGAGGACAGCGAGATGGGGCACGCCATCACCTCGGTGCCGACACCCGGGATGCCCTGCACGAGCTTCTCTTCGCGCAACAGGCGCATGGCCCGGTCCGCAGTGGCTGTGCTGACCTCCCACTGGGTCGCCAGCGCCTTGATGCTGGGCAGAAGGTCACCGGGCGAGAGCTCCCCAGAGCTGATCAGGTCGCGGTAGTGGCCCGCGATGCGCGCGTACGGAGGCCGATTGTCGGCTCGGGGTGGCCCTGACATGTGCCTTCGCCTCCTTCAAATTTCCTCTGGGTGCCTCACTATACCGCTTGACACCTGAGGGTACCTGAGGCAACCTGATGTATGTAAGGCGTCGGTGCTCCTTCGGGAGCACCGAGTAGGCACCATCGCAGCAGATCGCCACTTCGGTGGCCGGAGTTCAAAGCCCTAGCCACTTCGGTGGCTGGAGCCCGAGGCACCTCTAACTCCTCCGCCCATGGTCTGCGGCGAGTACTACCCCGCAGCGCTGATGCGTTGTCCGTCCTTCGGGACGCCGGTTCGCCGTGCGGCCTGAGGGGCGGAGAGAGCACCTGCGACGCACCCCTGTCACTCCGTAGAAGGAGCCCTCATGCTTACGCGAACCCGTGACTTCACCGCTCAGAAGCGTCCGCGCCGGGTCCGGTCCCGCGCCATCAGCGCCCTGCCTCCGCTGGTCGTCTCCAGCCTCGAGCCGCACGAGGTCGACCTCGCCTACTCCACGCTGGTCTGCCCCACCTGCCGTACCTGGGTGCCGATCAACACGCCGCATAGCTCGCGGCCCAAGCTCGTCCCTCACCACACGAAGAAGGCCGGCACCGACGACCCGGTCCGCTGCCCCGGCAGCTACCGCCTGGTCACCGTCGACCTTTCCGTCGACCAGTGGTTCCAGCGGCTGGAAGAGGGTCTGACCCAGACGGCCGGCCGACGCTCCACCCGCGTGATCCGTAAGCCGAAGGCCGGTTCGACCCCGGCCGTCATGCAGATCGTCGGCGGCACCGTGGATGACAAGACGGCTCGCAAGCTGGACGAAGCCCACGTCCGCGGCTGCTCCACCTGCTCTATCAGGGACGACAAGGGCAACATGCTGCGCGCCGCCGACCTCGCCTCCCGGTGCACGGACGGCCGCCGCCTTGCCCAGCTTGCCGCGCACACCAAGCGCCTCGCCCCCGCTCGCCGCAAGGCGCAGATGGACCGCGAGGACTTCAACGACCGCCGGGCGTGGGGTCTGCGCCTGCTGCACGAGCAGCAGTGGCAGAACGTCTCTGAGGCGGTTGCCGATGCCGACCTCCGGCGCGTCCGTGACACCTTGGCCGCGCTGATCCAGATGCTCAACCCGCGCAAGGCCGACGCCCCGCAGCTCACCGCCTGGGAGCGCGCCGACTTGATGAGCGCGATCACTCTCCTGGCGACGCAGGAAGAGCAGCTCACCCGGTAGGTAGGACCGCACGACGAACGACCACGGCCCCGGCCATCCCGATCGCTCGGGACGGCCGGGGCCGTGGCTGCTCGTACGACCAGCCAGCAAAGCGACAGCCCCGGGGATTGCGCCCCCGGGGCTGTCCAGGACCTGTCTAGGAGGACCTGATGCACACCAGCATCGCACGCCCGATCGCCACCGATTCCGACCCGGACATGGATGAGGCCCTGCGCCGCGTCCGGCAGGGGAAGTGAGCGGCATGGACTGGCGTCACAACGCGGTCTGCCGCGAAGAGGACCCCGAGCTGTTCTTCCCCATCGGCAACACCGGCCCGGCGCTCCTGCAGATCCGGGAGGCCAAGTCGGTCTGCCGCCGCTGCCCGGTCATGGAGCAGTGCCTTCAGTGGGCGCTGGAGTCCGGCCAGGACGAGGGCGTCTGGGGCGGGTTGTCCGAGGACGAGCGCCGCTCGATGAAGCGTCGCGCGGCCCGGAAGCGGGCGGCGCGGAGGCTGGCATGAGCGAGGCCGAGCGCCAGGAGCTCGCCGACAAGCTGCACCGGACCAATGCCGACCGCGACTTCGGTCGGAGGTCCCGTGGCTGAGTCTCTGCACGCTCGCTACATGAAGGCCAGCGCCGCCTGCCGTGCGCACGGTGAGTCCTGTACCAGGTGCTCGCCGGACGCGCGGTGCGAGACCGGTCAGCAGCTGTACGAGGTGTTCGTCCGCCTGCAGAACTCCTATCTCGCCCAGCAGAAGAGGCGCTGACCGCGGTACGGGACAGAGCTGCAACTCCTGGCCCGCGTCACGCTCTTCCTCCAGGCCGATCGCCCGTACCCCGGGCGGCCGGCCTTTCGCACGCCTCCAGCCCGGGAGAGTCTCGGGCCCGCATCCCCGCAGGAGAGCCCATGCGTAGCAGTACCCAGATCGACACCGCGACGACCGCCACCGGCCCCGCCCGGCTGCCGGACTCGCTGTGCTTGCACACCCCGCAGTGCCCGTCGGCCAGCAGCCCGGACCGGGAGGCCGCCCACGTCGTGGCCGCGCACCCGGAGCAGGGATGGAGCCTGCTGTGCAACGCCGTCCTGCTCTTCGAGGACACCGGCGAGCTGCTCCCCGACGGTGAGATCGTCGTGCCGCACCGTCCCGCGGTCCTGGTCTGACGGCTGCCTGGCACCGCTCGCACCGACTGCCGCTCTCGCGGCGGTGCGGTCCGGGCGATGTCGGGGAGCCGGACAGTCCGGCCCGCAGACAGTCAGGACGATGACCATGCCTCTCCTCCTCACCCGCTTTTCGGACCGTGTGACCCGGAACTTCGTCCTCGGCTGGACGTGCCAGGGCAACGGCGGTTGCGGCGCCACCGACAACGCGGACACCGACGACGCCTGCGGCTGCTGCGGGCGCGCCTGGGGATAGCACCGCGACTGGTCCGGCCCTGCTGAGCGGCATGTGCCATCACCGTCTGAGCCGTTCGCCGTCATCTTGGTGGCGGGGTTGGGCGGCGGCGCTGCCCTCCCACCTCGAGCAGGTGATTTCGCGCCCGCCCGGCGGGAGCCGCACCCAGTTTCGCGCCCACCCCGCGACGCTTCGCGAGACCGGCCGCCCACCTCCCGGGCGGCCGGCCTTTTCGTGCGCCCGGAGCGGGTAGAGCCGATGCCAGTTTCACGATCAACCGACTGCTCCGACCGCCGTTTCGGGAAAGCACCGCCGCGTTTCGGGAGCAGCCCCCGCCGTTTCGCGCACGTCCTGAACGCCCTCTTGGGAGGCCCCCCATGACGATCACCGAAGTGCCGCAGAGTGCGGCACCTGACGCCCCCGTTTCGAGCCCGCCGGACGCCGTTTCGGGCGCACCGGAGAAGACTTCGGGCGCGGCCCGGACCGTTTCGCGACCGGACAAGCGGAAGACGATCAAGCCCGCCCGTGACCGGCTGATGACTGCCCTGTCGCTCGTCGCCGCGGTCGGCGGCACGCTGGTCGGTGTCATCGGCTTCGCGATGTCGTACAGCACCCTGGCCAAGGTTGCCCTGAGCTGGGGATTCAGCAAGGAACTGGCCCCCTGGTTCCCGGTCGGCGTCGATGCGAGCATCATCGCGTTCCTCGCCCTGGACCTGTACCTGATCCGCAAGAGCACTCCATGGCCGCTCCTGCGGCTCGCCGCGCACGCCATGACGGGCGCGACGATCTGGTTCAACGCCAGCTCACAGGGCCAGATCAGCACCGACCCGGTGCAGGCCGCCAGCCATGGCGTCATGCCGATCCTGTTCGTGATCGGCGTCGAGGCCGCCCGCCGCCTGATCATTCAGAAGGCCAGGCTGGAGGCGGGAACGGTCACCGATCGGATCCCGCTGCACCGCTGGATCCTCTCCCCCATCGCCACGCCGCGGTTCTACCGCCGGATGCGGCTGCACAACGTCACCTCCTACCCGGAGATGATCCGGCGCCAGCAGGAGCTCATCGGCTATGAGCAGTGGCTCAGGCGCAAGTGCGAGGGCGACCTCGGCAAGGCGAGTGAGGACGAACTGCTGCCGATGAAGATGGCTGCCCACGGCTACACCGTCTCGCAGGCTCTCGCGATGCCTGAGCAGCAGGAACGTGCTGCTGAGGCGCGCGCGGAGGAGGCGGAGCGCCGGCGTCTGGACGCGGAGACGCGCCAGGAGCTCGCGCGGAAGAAGGCGGAGGCCGACCGGCTGGAGGCGGAGGGCAAGCTCGAGGCTGTCCGTGCCCGGGTGGAAGGCGAGACCGGCCAGGCCCGTGCGCATGCCCGAGCCCAGGTCAGCGCCGCAGAGCGGGCCGCTGAGCTGGAGGAGGCGGCGTTGGAGACGGCCGTCATCGCCGAAGCCCGGGCCCGCGCGGCGGAAGCTGAGCGCAAGGAGGCCCAGGAGTACGAGGCGAAGGCCGCCGCGGACGTCCGCGCGGCGGAACTTGAGCGCCAGGCGGCGGAGAAGCGGAGGCTCGCGGCGGAGGCCGACCGCATCGCCGCGGCGGAGGCTCAGGCCTTCGAGACGGCGGAGATCGCGGAGGCCCGGAAGCGCGCTGCCGAAGCCGGCCGCGCCGCCGCCGAAGCGGAAGAGGCCGCTGCCGAAACCCGCCGCCGCGCTGCCGAAGCCGACCGGCTTACGGCGGAGGAGAACGAGCGCAAGGCGACTGCCGACGCGAACACGCAGGCGGCCCGCAAGCGGGAGGCCGAAACCGAGTACGCCGCTGCTGAAGCCCGGCTCGCCGCTGCCGAAATCGAGCGGCGCGCGGTCGAAGCCGAGGACGTCGCGAAGCTCAAGCCGCGCGAGCGGGCGGTCCGCAAGGTCGCCCGGATGATCCTCACGGCTGGCGACGCCGGCCGGCTGCCGCTCGCGGACATCCAGCGCGAGCTGGCGGTCGCCTCGCCCGGCACCGCCTCGGAGTACCGCCAGGAGGCAGCCGAGCTGCTCGCGGGCGGCTACCGCCCGGAGTGGTGACCTGCACGACCCGCGGTTTCGACGGTTCCACCGGCCCCCGAGACGAAGACAGCGCCTCGGGGGCGCGGTGAAGGCGCCGAAACGCCGCCCCTCAGCCTGCCACCAACTCCTGTGGCAGCGCCCCGTAAAGGAGAGAAGTCCCTGATGAGCGACGAGAAGCAGCCGCGGAAGGGCGTGTGGACGCCTGACTTGCTCGCGGAAGGACCTGAGAAGCGCCGGGTGTTCATCGAGCAGCGCAGGCAGTACCTCGCCCCTCTGCTCGCGGAGTCGAAGGCGCTGCTCGCCGAGATCGAGGCTGATCTGGGCGAGGCCGACAAGCTGCCCGGTGACCTGCCGTTTCAGTCGAAGCTGCGGGCGCGCCACACGGTCCGGCCGCTGGCGAAGGTTGTCGCGGACTTGGAGGACGTGATCGTCCAGCTCACCGCGTACAGCGCGCGCTACCGGCGCAGCTATGAGGAACTGCCCGCAAAGCGGGCCGCGAAGGAGGCTGAGCGGCAGCGCCTGAAGGAGCTGAAGGCCGGCGGAGGGCAGCAGCAGATCGAGGCGCCCGAGCCGAAAGCGGAACCCGCGACGGATACGAACCCGTTCTTCGCGCACCTCAACAAGGGGGCGTGATGCCGGGCAAGGATCCTGCGCGGTCGAAGCGCCTCACGTTCGAGCTGTGGGCGCCCCGGATCAACGCGGCGGCCACACCTCGCGATCAGGTCGTCGTCCTCATCGATGCGGCCCGTGCGCACCTTCCCGCCGACGATCCGATGTGGGCGGCAATGGCTGGCCAGCTCGGCAAGTACCTGAAGGGGAAGGGCTTCGGCTCGTAACTCTCCGCGTTCAAAATCAACGTTCAAATCAAGGAATCCGGCCGCTTCGGCTGTCGCCACACGTGCGCGTCACGCGCGCGCGTACGCGAGGTGGACGGTTACGTCAAGTGAGGACGAAAAGATGACCGACGAGGGTCGGGGTGCGGACGTCATCACGCTCCCCATGCTCAATCTGTCGCCCCCGGGCGGCGATCCCGACGACGAGGTCCCGCCCCCGCCGGAAGCCGCTGACCTGGCTCCGCCGCCCGACTTCCTCCTGCCGTTCCCGGCCCCCGACGACGATGACGATTCCAGCGCCGTCGACCCGGACGACATCGCCCCGCAGATGGTCGCCAACGCCTCAAGCGGAACCGAGACACCGGCCCGCGCGACGGCCTCCATGGCCATGGTCACGATGGCGGCGATCGCGGTCGCGGCGCTGCGCGGAACGTGGTCGGTGGCGAGCTATCTGAAGGCGCGCCGCGAGCATCACGACGCCGTGGCCGACCAGGCGCGTGAGGCGGCCGACAAGCAGAAGGTCGCCAACGCCGAGAAGGCCGCGAAGAAGGTGCCGTCCGGGCCCGAGTTCGGACGCGGCGCGACCGGTAAGGGCGGCGCCCGGCCGGGCGGCCCGGCTGCCGGTGGCGGTGCGGGCCGCGGCGCCTTCGGGCAGCAGAAGCCGACGCCCAAGGGCGCCGGTTCCAGCAGCGGCCCGGCCGGGGCCGGCGGCCGTGGCGCGGGGCCCAAGGGTTCGGCCAAGGGGGCAGCCACGGGCAGTTCCCCGTCCGGGGCCGGCGGCCGCGGTACGGGGCCGAAGAGCGGGGCAGCGGGCGGCAGCGCAACTCCGGGCGGCCGCAAGGGCGCAGCAGGCACCGGCCAGACCTCCCAGGGCGCGGGCGGAGGCAGCGCGGGCTCGGGGCGGGGGGCTGCGGGCGGGGCGAGGAAGTCGCCGGGCACGCTGGGGCAGCTGGCGACTGGTCGGCAGCAGCGGAAGAACGCTGATGCCAAGGCGCAGCGGCAGGCGGAAGCCGACCAGCGCAAAGCTGACCTCGCCGACCGTGCGGCGGCCCGGAAAGAAGCGGCAGCCGCAGCGGCCGAGCGGCGCAAGCAGAAGGCCGCGAAGCAGAAGGCGAAGCTCGAACGTGAGAAGGCCTCTGGCCCCGGCTCGAAGAAGCCCAGGAAGACCGGGCCTGGCAAGGGTGACACGAAGAAGGACGACGCCTCGAAGGCGAAGGACCCAAAGCCCGCCAAGGCCAAGGGCAAGCCTGACGAGAAGATTGACCTCACGAAGAAGCCGAAGTCCGGCGACGGCACTGGGGCGAAGAAGGACGACGAGAAAGTCGACCTGTCCAAGAAACCCAAGCCCGGGCGCAAGGACCAGGCGCAGAAGCCCGACGAGAAGGTCGATCTGTCCAAGAAGCCCAAGCCCGGCGCCTCGCAGGGCAAGGCGGAGAAAAAGCCGAAGGCGCCCCGGCAGAAGAAGACCTCGGAGGGCCGCTGGTGGCACAGGCGGAAAGGGCACACCACGGGCCCCAAACCGCCCCACGGCCGTCGGCGCAGGAAGGACAGCACCACCTCCGGCCCGGGGTCGTCCATGCCCGGTGGTGAGGGTGACCGGCTGCGGCCGCCACCCGGCTGGGACGTCGCCTACGCCACGACCATCGAGCGTATGCCGCAGCGTCCGGCTCCCCGCCGGCCCGAAGCCATCGGCCGGGGCCGGCAGCAACTGCCCCCCGGATCATCCGGTCAGGCCGCGGCGACCCGATCCGTACCGAAAGAGAGCCCGATCGTCATGGGTACAGCCGTTGCAGTCGGCGAGGCCGGCGACACCCAGTTCGTCGACGCCGAACTGACCGTCTACGACCTGATCGAGTCCGACGAAGAGATGAGCGAGCAGATCCTGCAGGGCGTCGACCACATGAACCTGGTCGCCTCCAAGTGCGAGGGCCTCAAGTCCGGCCTCGAGTCGCTGTACGCGATGTGCATCGAGAAGAAGGTGCCCGGCGTCCTCACTCAGTGGTGCATCCGCCTGATGGAGCGCGCGGGCAGCGTGCAGGACAAAGCCGAGGCGCTGCGCGACTCTCTGCCGCGCGCGTCCGAGGCGATCCTGTCCGCGCGTGACACCGCGGTTGAGGCGGACAAGCTGCGCGCCGACCGGGTGAAGGAAGCCGGCCATACCGCGCCGGCCGAACGCGAGTACCACGACCGGAGCGGGAGCTGACTATGGACGACAGCATCGACACGTCACCCCCGGTGCCCGTCGCCGCCGAAGACGCCAAGTACGTCGAACCGGCCTCCGTGCAGACGGGTGCCGAGGTCGAGGCATCCGGCGCGCCCGACCTGCCGACCCCTGGGGAGGACACGGACGCACCGGCCGAGGGCGGCGAGCTCGCTCCGCTGACCAGCGGTCGCATCGTCGACGTCATCGCGGACGCTTTGACGTTCATGCTGGTCATCACGCGTCTGGGGATCGCGGCGGTAGCGATGCGGCTGCTCTCGCAGGCAGTGAAGGGCGCGTACTCCTACGTCGAGGACTGCGCGACCACCGTCGACGGACTCGCCGACGTCGCCGCGACCCTGGCCGTCGATGACTCGGTCACCTCCTCACACCACGATGCGGCCGCCACGATGCGCGGCTCCCTCGAGCTCGCCGACGCCCTCGCCGCTGAAGCGGCGGAAATGTCGACCGAGTTCGACAACGCGGCCCGCGATCACGAGAGCGACTACGGCGACGTGAACGAGGCGATGCAGGCAGGCCCGTACGACGTCGCCGACCGCGAGTGGTACAGCAACCGCTGACCCCATCCACCCCGAAGGCGCCGCCCCCTTACCCCAGGGGGGCGGCGCCTTCCGCATACCTGAAAGGAGCGCGTCGGCGATGCCGCTGCGCACGTACATCCCGACCATCCGCCGCGCCGGTTCCGCCACCGTCAGCGGCGTCGGCCGGCTCGCGACCCTCGCGGGCGGCAGCGCCATGGCAGCGGGACTGTTCACTGACGCCGGCACCGTGCCCGCGATCCTCACCTCGATCGCGGCCGGGCTGGGCGGGGCGTTCCTCTCCCCCCGCCTGCAGCTCGCGCACCCGCTGAAGAAGCCGATCGTGTTCACGATCTACCTGGCGCCGCACACCGTGCTCGTGGCCAACCTCGTCACCGAGCTGCTGTGGGACGCGGCCGAGGGCCGCCTGGTCCAGAGCGGCGTCGCCGTGCTGTGGACAGCCGGAGTGTGGTGGCTGCGCCCCGGGCAGCTCGCCAAGCGCGTCGCGAAGTGGCCCGAGCCCGAAGCCGAGGTCGATGAAACCCGGGACGGCGACGCGGACGAGAAGCCCTCGAACGAGATCGTCGTGCCCGTGCCGGATGATCCGGCGGGCCGGTGGTGGGCCCTGAACGCGGCCAAGAAGGGTGGAGTTGCCGAGTACACCCAGGTCCTCAGTGTGCGGGCGATCGAGGGCCGACGCCGTGTGGCGATCGCGATCGGCTCACTGGACTCCGACGAGCCCGTGCCCGAGATCAAGATCCGGCGGCTGTCGGCCCTGATGAAGGTGCCGGCGCACCTCCTCGAGGTGCAGGACATTCCCGGGTACGGCGCCAACGTCGCGATGCTCCTGATCGGCCCGAAGCCCGAGGACCCGGTCGCGGCCGACGAAGACGTCTGGGCGGAGATCGGCCGGTCCGCGCTGCCCGGCGTGACCCTCGTCGAGATCAACGAGTACGACATGTCCAAGGAGTTCACCCCGTGACGCCGGCTGCCCTCGCCAAGAAGCACGTCGAAGAAAAGCAGGAGGTGATGCGCGAGTACATGCTGCGCACCCGGCCCGGCGGAGTGAAGGGCGCCGACCACGACGCGCTGTGCGACCTCTTGGAGGTCGACGACCCCTCCCGCGTCATCTTCGAGCAGGGACGCGGCCGCCAGGCCGTCGTCCGTGTCTTCCCCGTGAACCCGCTCGCGAAGATGCGCGCGATCACCCTCGAAGACCTGACGATGGACGAGAACGGCTGCATCCGCATCGGCTCGTACTACGACGGCGAGCCGCTGCGGATGCGGGTGCACGACCCCGAGACCGGCAACGCCCAGCGCATCATCATCTTCGGCACCACCGGCGCGGGAAAGTCCCGCGCCCTTCAGGCGTTCCTCGCCGCGTGTAAGCGCAACGGCATCGTCGTGCACCTGGCCGACCTCAAGGGCGGGCAGTCCGTGCCCGAGGCCAAGGGCAACGTCGCCACCCACGTGCGGACGCTGAAAGAGGCGATGGGCCTGCTGCGGGCCGCCGTCGCCAAGGCCGAAGAGCGGTTCAACCGTTATGGCGACTGGGGCCGTTCGGGCTTCCTGATCAACAATCCGGACCCGCTCGAGTACGTCGTCATCGATGAGGCCAACCGCCTGCTGGAAAAGGGCAGCCCGTTCCGGGCCGAAGCCGCACGCCTGATCAAAGAGATCGGGCGCACCGGCCGCAGTGTCGGTATCGGCATCGTCCTCGCGGCCCAGGCCGGCCACCTGGACGAACTCGGCGGCAGCGACACCCTGCGCGCGATGCTGAAGGAAGGCGAGGTCATCCTGCTGCGCTGGTCCTCACAGATGATGGCCTCCCTCGTGGGCGACGGCCTGCTGCCCACCGGCGAGAACCTCCAGCCCATCCCGAAGATCCTCGGGCGCGCCCGCCGGATCCAGCGCTGGGGCACCTCCGTTGACCGGAGCAAGGAGAAGCCGAACAGCCAGGGCATGTGCTACCACCTGACCTCGGCACGGCCCTCCAGCATGGCGCGCTTCTTCCTGGTCGGCTCGCTCTCACCGCACGACGGATACGACCCGGTGATCCGGCAGCTCTACGGCAGCGCTCCCCCACCCGGCCAGCCCTTGACGCTGATTTTCCCGGCGCCGGAGGAAGGCCCGGGCGGGCAGCAGGCAGCCCAGGGCGGCGAGGACCGCGCGGACGACGGCGACGAACTCGCTCCTGCTCCGCCGATGCCGCGCACTCTCAAGGAGCGGATTCTCACGGCCCTGGAGTCCGGCCCCCTGTCCGAGCCGGACCTTCTCGCCGCCCTCGATGACGACGGCGGCAAGGAAGCCAAACGCGGGTCCGTACGCACCACTATCAGCACCCTGCGAGGCGAGGACAAGATCGCCCCGAAGGACGCGTCCGGCCTGATCAGCCTGCTCATTTGAACCACCGGCCCCCTAAATCGAACCGGGGTGCCCCTCGCTGCCCGTCCCCGTGCGCCCTCCCCATCACCCGGCCGGGAGAGCGCACGGGGTCGCCGCCATCTACGCCGACCTTCCCGAAGGAGTCCCCACTGTGGCGCTGACCGTCTCTCTGGTCGTCCTCGCCGGAATCGCCGTGCTGATCCTGCTCCGCACCGGCTACCTGCGGATCGGGCCCGCCTTCGCCGCTGCCCTGTTCGGCTTCACCCTCGCCTCCACCGGTATCGCCCCCGCCATCAACAACGCCATCAGCAGCATCACGGGAATGCTCAGCAGCATCGGCTGAAGCACCCCACTCCCCCGCCCCCTGCGCCCTCCCCACCACCGCGGCCGGGAGGGCGCTCCCGCATCTGCCCGATGGAGAACACCGTGGACTTCGACCGCGCCACCTGCCCGATGACCGATGCCGAAGCCAAGGCCGAAGCCCAGCGGATCATCGAAGAGAACTTCCGCCCCCAGGTACCCCTGGTGCGGCATATCCCGACGTCGTTCCGTGACGACAGCCCGCTGCCCGCGTACGGCGACACCCCGCCTGTCCCTCAGGACGACAAGCGGATCGTGCCCGGCTGGGCGGCCGGGATCGCGGTCGCCTCCATCGGCGTCGGCGCCGGTATCACCGGGGTCGGCTGCGGCGCCTGGCTGGTCCTCCAGGGCCTGGCCTCCGTCACGCTCTACGGCGTCCTCATGGTCACCCTCCCCTTCGCGGGTGTCGCCATGGCCGTCACCGCGGTCGGCGGCGCGATCAGCAAGGCCCGCAGAGCGGTCACGAAGACCGTGTACGAGGGCCCGGTCGTGCAGAACACGCAGATCACCAACACCAGTCACCAGCGCGGGATGTTCTCCCGCACCCGCAACGACGTCCGCTGAACTCCGGATGCCCTGCCTCGCATCCGACACCCCACCTCGAGCCGGGTTTCGGGTGCGGGACAGGCCATCCGGCCGCAGCCGATCGAGTCTCGGCCATGGCCATCGTCACCCGGCCTCCGGGGGCTGTCCGCCGACCGCAGCCGTCGCCTCCAGCCCCGCCCGCTCACCGCGCGGCCCGCTCGCACGCTCCGTGCCCCGCCACCACCCTGGAGTTGCCCCGTGCAGTCCCACGACCACACTCCCAGCCAGGACCACCAGGAGCTCACCCACCTCCCCGTGCCTGTCCCGAAGGCGCCGTCGAAGAAGCCGCGGTTCGCCGCGCTGCGCGCCTGGTGGGGCACCGCGTGGGAAGAGGGCGGCGCCTTGCACAGCATGTGGGAGGACGTGCTCGACGCTCCCCAGGCGGGCCTTCGGCACATGGCCCCCTGGATCCGCGCTGTTCTGATGGTGGTCGGAGTCTCCTTCGCCGTGCTGATGGCCCAGGCCGCCGGCGAAGTCGTCGGCCAGGCGCTGCACGAGCTGCTCACCGCCGTGCCCAAGGTGCAGGTCGGCGTCGACACCTCCAACGGCGTGGCCGCCGTCGTCGACCAGCCGGTACGCACCTACATCGCGCAGCACTCCGCCGGCCTGCCCGTCGACGGCTCCACCGTCTACACGCTGTGGCTCCTCACGGGCATCACCGGCCTGGTCCTCGGCTTCCTCTCCCGGAACGTCGGTGTACGCGCCCTGTGGGCGGCACACGGCGCGGCGACCGTGTTCATGGTCTGGACGACCACCCCAGCGGCCAGCCGTCCCGTCGCGGCCGGGCTCGCCGTCCTCGCCTGGACGTTCCTCTCCGCGTTCGCGATGCGCGGCCTGACCCTGCGCCGCCCCCACAGCCGCCCGGTCGAAGTCACCGTCCGGCCCGAGATCCACGTCCCGGCGCATCCCCCGACCGCGGCCGCTGACCGGCACACCAACTGCCCTTTCCGCGACTGACCTCCGGATGCTCCGCCTGGTCCTCGCACACCCGCTTCGGCGCGTGTGCGAGGGCCGGACAGGCCATCCGGCCTCCCGCACACCCCTGTCCCTACCGCCACAAGGAGACTCGCCGTGTCGCAGAAGACCCAGATTCCGGAGCCGGTGCAGGGCTGGTTCATACCGGCGCAGCCCACCACCCCGGCCAAGTCGAAGATGTCGCTGCTGACACGCCTGGCGTTGGCTGCCGCGGCCGTCCTTGCGGTCGTGCTCGGTTCCCACGCCGACGCGGACGGCCAGGACACCAACCCCTCCCAGACCCCGGCGGTCACCACCACGCCGACCACGGCCGGCACCGAGACGCCGTAGCGACCGTCACCGCACAGCAGCACGCGCCCCTCCCGGACAGCTCATCGCCGGTGGGGCGCCGTCTTGGCCACCGACCCGCTGGAGGAACAGCCCGTGCCCCTCCCCCGACCACGCCGCCGGATCGGCCGGCCCCGCCCGCAGCGCCCCGGTCCCCGCTACCCGCAGCGCCCCGCCCGGCTGCCCGGCGCCTGGCGCCGGTGATGACCCGTCCTCGGAGCGAGGGGCGCCGCCAGGTCAAGAAGGTGCCGCGCAGCTCCGCGACGCAGTTCACGCGGGTTCCTCGGGACGTACCGCGGCCGCATGCCGTGTAAGTACGCAGGTGAGCACCCTGAACCGGGGCGAATCAGCGAGCGCACGAGGTTCTCGCACTCACGGGCAGATTCCGCGAGCTGAGCCGGGAACTTGCGCGTGAGTACAGGAATCTGGAAGCCGCGCGTCAGTCAATCCACGCCTCGCCGTGTCGATGCCGGTCCAACCCCACAGCTGAGAACTCGTCCTGGCCAGCGCTTGCCACTACGCCCAACCGCCGCAGCGCTTGAGAGATTGGGCTGCCGGCTGGCGGGAAGGGCTGGCCCTCCTCCACGTGGAGCGGGCCCAGCACGATGGTGCCGCCATCCCAGACGGCAGCCCGCTGCTCGCCCACGCCACCGAAGTACTCAGCTTCCACGTAAGCCACCGGGCCGCTGGATGACCAGGCAGCCAGGGTCTTCTCGAACCCTACTGGCAACCGCCAGAACCCCAACGCGCCTACGCCGCTCCCGTCTGCGACGGAACTGAACAGGGCGTCTGTCATCGGCATCAGCAACAGGCCCTGTCCGATCAACGCCAGCTGAGCGGCAGGCAGACCCTGCGCCGCACCACGCAGCGCCTCCCCTTCAGCGATCACTGCGCGCAGGTCGTAACCCATCCCAACGCCCCCTCCAGATCAGAGGGCCCCATCTTGTCCCAGACAGCGAAGCGAACCCGCGCGGTACTCCCTCCCACTCCGGCTCCCTGTTCCCGGAGATGGAGGCGTGCGGCTGTGGTCCGACAGACGCGAGCTGCGCATCCGACTCTTGCCCGTTCCGGCCTGGCCGCAAGAACCGCCGTTCTGACCCCTCCGGGCGGGCCACGCACGGCCCGCCCGGCAACGACAAGGAGAAGCACCGCTCATGACCTCCACGGTCCCCGCCCTCGGCATCGACAAGAACCTGGACGCCGCCTGCGCCTCGGTCGCAGGCGAGATCGCGCGTACGGACAGCAAGTCGTCCTTACTGCTCGCCTTCACCGGCGCCGTCCTCGCGGGCCTGGCGTCCGTCGCCGACAAGGACCTGCCCGTGGCGACCAAGGTGTTCGGCACGGCGGCCGTCCTCGCCCTGGGCGCAGCCGCCGTGCTGCTGCTCCTGGTCGTCCGGCCCCGTCTCCGTGGGGACGACCGGGCCTCCTTCCCGTACTGGGCACAGCTCGACGAGGACGAGATCCGCGACTGCATGCAGGGCGACACCCGAGCCGCCCGCATCCGGGTCCTGTCCGCGCTCGCGGTCCGCAAATTCCTCTACCTGCGTAGCGCTGTCGACCTCATCCTCACGGCTCTCGTCCTGCTCGCGCTGGCCGCCGCCGGCACCGCGCTGTGATGGCGGCCGCGGTCCCCTGAAAGGAAGCGATGCAACCGCTGATCCTGCCCGTCGGCACGGTGTGCGCCCTGGTCGGTCCGCCCGGCTGCGGCAAGTCGGCCTTCGCTGCCCACTATCCCGCCAGCTGGCGCCTCTGCCTCGATCTCTACCGCCTGGCCGCGACCGACTCGGAGGCGGACCAGACCGCAACTCCGGTTGCAGCCGAGATCCAGAATCTGCTCCTGGACGCCCGGCTGTCCCGGAACCTCCGCGTGATCCTCGATTCCACCAACGTCATGGCGCATGTGAGAGCCGGGCTGCTGGCCCGCGCCCGCTACTGGCAACGCCCCCTCACAGTGGTCCTGTTCGACGTGCCGCTCCCCGTGGTGGAGGCACAGAACGCCTCCCGCGACCGAGTGGTTCCGCTACACGTCGTGCGCGAACTCCATGAGCTGACGCCCACCCGCGAGCAGCTGCTCGCCGAAGGCTTCGGCACGGTCCACCTGGCCTCCGAGCTCGCCACGGTGGGAGCCGGACGGTGAGCCGGGCGGCACCCGGCCCGCACCCGCTCACCCCGGCCGATCTCCCGTCCGGTGACGAGTGGTGGCACGGCTGCCCGGACTGCCACTTACCCGTCCAGGGCGGTGCCGCCGGGCTCGCCGCACACCGCCGCACTGTGCACACCAACGCCGGTGACCCACGCATTCCGATCACGATCCGGCCCGACTTCTGACAAGGAGGCCCACCATGGCCGTCCAGACCAGGCCCGACACCTTCGCCGCACTCCGCGACTGCTTCGCCACCGACCTCGCCGCCCTCATCGGCCACCAGGCGCCGCGCGGTGTCACCCCCAACGCCTTCATCGACCTGGTCGAAGAAGTCCGCGACGTCCTCGGCGCCTCCAGCCTCGGCAACTGGCAGGACGCCAGCGAGGACCTGGACCGCGCCGTCGGCTACCTCACCGACGCACTGACCAGCCCGGACGGCGATCAGGCTCCGCTTCTGGCCCGGGCGCGCATTCACCTGCGTGGCGGCATCGCGACGGCCAGCTGAACCCCGCGAGTTGAGCGCACTCTGTGCCGCCCCGGACCCGCACCCGCCGGTCCGGGGCGGTCGCAGTGGCCCCTCAACCACGGACAGCGAGAGGAGATGGATGTCATGCCCTTGCCCTACTTCGAGGTCGACGTCCCGATACACCGCACCGGTCAGCCCGGCCTGAGCGGTGTGCACGTTTTCACCGGCCGCGCCGACAGCCGCAGTGAGGCCGTACGGATCGCACACGAGGTCTACGACCAGGCCGCTGCCGCGGCGACGGCTGGACTCGAGGTCCCCCACGGGCGGCCGGACGGCTGGGGGGCCTGCGGCTACCGGCCGGGCTGGGAGCTCGACTGGCCCGCCGCAACGGCCGGCCGCTGGAACGACCCCTACAGCTGGGCCCGCGCCGTCGACGGCGACTTCGAGTTGTAGCTCCGCCCCGGGACAGCCGCTCTGCTTGGCGGCTTCGACGGCTGCCCCGGGCCCATCCATCCCGTACGAGACGAGACGGAGAACCCAAGTATGTCGTTGCTCCTGCGTGTTCGGGGCCGGTTCGGCCAGCGCACTCTCTTACTGGCGACCGCCGCCGTGCCGATGACCGGCTGGGCCTTCCACGCGGCCGCGCTGCACAAGCAGCTCGCCGCGGCCCGCCGCGATCCGCTGACCGGCCTGTTGCGCCGCGACGCCTACACCGCCCGTGCCCGCCGGCTCCTGGCCCGCCACGGCGACCACACGGCCCTGGTCATGGTTGACGCCGACCACTTCAAGGCCGTGAACGACACGATGGGCCACGCGGCGGGCGACGCCGTCCTGGCCGCGTTCGGGGCCCGGCTCACCGCGTGGGCGGGCCCGCGTGCGGCCGTCGGCCGCCTCGGGGGCGATGAGTTCGCGCTCGTCCTGGCACTGCCCGCCGCACGCGTTAAGCAGCGCCTGGCGCAGCTGGTCCGCATACTGCACGTGCCGGTCGTCCTGGACGACGGCCGCATGGTCGACGTCGCCGCCTCCATCGGCGCCGCGACCCCTGCCGGGGTTGGCTCCTGCGACCTGACCGTGTTGCAGCGCGCGGCCGACGCGGCCCTGTACGAGGGCAAGCACTCCGGCCGCGCTCACCTCGCGACGACGCAGCAGCTCACCGTGCCGTCGGTCAACGGCCGGCGGGCCGGGCGCCCGGGCACGAGCGTGTGGGGGCGGGCCGCATGAGTATCACCACCCTGCCCGAGGGCGACTGGATCCGCGGCATCAGCATCAAGCAACCGTGGGCCACAAGCATTGTGGTCGGGGCCAAGACGATCGAGAACCGTGCGCAGCACTGGCTTTGGCGCGGCTGGCTGCTCGTGCACGCGAGCCAGCAGATCGAATGGCCTGCGCTGCGCTGGCCGCATGTTGCCCGCGCCGTCCGCAACCGCGACCTGCCGACCGGCGCGGTGATCGCCGTCGCCCGGCTGACCGGCTGCCACCAGGACCCGGACGGGGCCCCGCCCTGCACCCCGTGGGCGCAGCCCGGCCAATGGCACCTCGAGCTCGCCGACGTCCAGGAGCTCGCCCTGCCGATCCCCGCACGCGGACAGCTCGGCCCCTGGAAACCCGCCGGGCCGCTCATCGATCAGGTCCTGCAGCAACTGCCCGACCTTCGGCCATGAGCCGCAAGAGCAGCAAGCAGCCGCTGTTCGAGCCGGGTCTGATCCCGGCTCCCGGCGGCCTCCTCGACTGGCGCGACAGCCAGCACTTCGACCGCTGGCAAGACGACCCCTGCGTGCTCTGCGACACGCCCGCGCCTATGCGCTCCCACCACGGGGAGCCCGTGCACAAGGCCTGCGCCGAGAACTGGATCGCCGCGCACCCGGTCGAAGCCCGCCTGGGCCGGTTCGCCTCCGACCTTCAGCGCAAGCGCCGCCGGGACGACGACCACGTCTGAATCCCTCCACCTGGAGGCCCCGTGAATGACACCCCGCAGCCCGACACAGGTCACCTCTTGGCCTATCCCGAGCCACCCGCTTCCCCGCTCTGGCACCGCCGCGGCGCGAAGGCCGGGCCGCTCACCGACGCCGAAAAGCAGCGCAACCGCGAGCTCCTGGTGCTCGCCCAGCGCAAACCCCCGCACCACCACCCCCGCGTAGTGGAGCCGCCGTGTTCACCGACATGACAGAGGCCCTGGAAGCCGAGGCCCTCGAACTCACCCCGCTCGGCAGCGGCCAGAGTGCCGCTGCCGCCCTGGTGGTCGCCCGCCGGGCCCGAGACAAGGACGACCTCACCGACCTGCTGGGCGCGCTCGGCCTGCCCTGCGGCGAAGACGACCTCGTCCGCCTGCTCCCCCATCTCACCACCGCCGACGACACCCCGATCGGAGATCCGATGCCCGTCAACGCCTTCACCGCCACCGCCGCCTCCATGCTGGCCAACGGCGACAGCCCCGAGCACGTCCGCGAAACGCTCGGACTGTCAAAGGCCGAACTCGCCGAAGCTCTCCAGCACACCGAACCGACCGCTGCCGCCGAAGCGGGCACGAAGGAGGGCACCAGCGCCCCCGAGGTGACCGTGCCGGCGCTCGTGGGCACGACGGATGCCGGCCAGATCGAGGCCCTGCTCGCCTGGGCGGAGAACCATGGCACCACCAGCATCCGCACCCGGGCTGCCCGCGTCCGCAGCCACCTCACCGAGCTGACCGAGCGGCGTGCCGCCGATGCGGCGCAACGGCAGGCGGAAGAGCGCCTTGCCAGCGCCAAGGCCGAACTCGAGGCCGCGCAGGCGCAGCTGCGCAAGGTGAAGGCCGGCGGCCGCGCCGCCACCGAGGACCAGCCCTCCGCCACCATGGGCCCGGCCCAGGCCCCGGCCGGCAGGCGCAGCAGTGAGGAACTGGCCGCGATCCGGACCTGGGCGCGCGCCAACGGCCACCGGGTCGCCGACCGGGGCACCCCGGCGAAGAAGGTCCTGGACGCCTACGACGCCGCCCACCGCACCGACGGCCTGGCGGAGGCGAGCTGATGGACGCCATGCCGTTCACGATGGACGGATACCTGGCCGCCGAAGCCGAACCCGGCGACCGTGAGGGCACCGTCTCCTGGCGGCTGACCTGCTCCGCCGGGACCGACCGCCTGGTCGAAGAAGCGGTCATCCCCTGCACGACCATGAAGCCGGAGATCGCGCACGCGTTGCTCACCGAGCGGCAGCCCGGTGACCTGCTGCGCGTCATCGGCCACCTCGCGCTCCCGGACACCGCCGACGGGATCCTCTGGCTGCACGCCGAAAGCCTGGAAGTGCTGTGGGAAGCGCCGGTGCTGGACGCGGACGGGGAAGACGCGGACACCGCGACCGCCACGGACGCGGACGCCGACCGCAACAGGGCGATCGCGGCTCTCGCTGAAGCCCTCACCGGCTTCGGACAGGCCCCGCCCGGCCCCGGGCAGAGCATCCGCATCCACATCAGCCCCACAGGTGCCCTCGGTTCAGGCCTGGAGCACTGCCACAGTTTCGACGTCACCCCGGCCATGGCCCACCGGCTCGCCGACTACGTCGACGCCATGAGCTGCTTCATGGACAGCGAACGCCCCGACAGCGTGGTTCTGGACCCGCAGACCATCGCGGACCTGACCGGCCTGTTCGAGGACATCGACCTGATCGACCTCACCAACACCGTCCTCAACGCCACCCGGCCCGAACACCGGCCCGCCGTCACCCAGGCGATGGACGACATGTTCGGCGACGTCCCCTCCCCCGAGGACACCGACCCATGACCGCCCCTCACCCCGAAGGAAAGCAGTCCTGATGCCTGCCCAGCCCCAGCGCACCGTCCTGGAGCAGTTCCCGGCGGGAGGCCCCCGCGGGTCCTGGTCGGCGGAGGAGTACGCCGCCGCTCAGCGCGCCCAGGGCCACGATGCCCAAGTCGTGATGGACCTCAGCAGCGACCAGTTCCTTGTGGTCGCCAACACCGCCACCTAGCACCACTCCTTTGAGCGCCGCGCCTGCCGCTGTGCGGGCGCGGCGCTCCCGTCTGTCCTGGAAGGCCGCTCCTTGACTTCCACCCGCACCTTCGCCCCACCGCCTGGCCTCCACGGCGAACCCGTTCAAGCGCTGAGAACCCGTCTGTAATCCTCCGCTGATCTTGTGCTGGCGCCGCAGAGGCTGCATCCGGGCTCTGGGGTGGCGTCAGGTCTGTGCGCCCTGGGCCAGGGCGGATACCTCGGCCCAGTCGTTCCAGGTTTTGAGCCGCTCGGCGTAGACCTGGCTGACGACCGGGAGAGAGGCGCTGCCGAAGAAGACCCGCAGCGGCGGGTTTTCGGCGTCGACGACTTTCAGCAGTGCCGGTCCGGCCGCGGCGGGGTCACCGGCCGGGGCACCGCTGAAGGCGGCGACCACCGCGGCGCGCACTCCGTCGTAGGCGGGCAGGGGCTGGGCGTGCGCGCCGGAGGGGCCTGCCGCGTCGGTGGCGAAGTTGTTGGGCTCGACGAGAGTGACCTTGATGCCGGACCCGGCGACTTCCTGGGCCAGGGTGTCGGTGAGGCCTTCCAGGGCCCACTTCGAGGCGTGGTAGCCGCCCATGTTGGGCCAGGGTGCGACGCCGCCGAAGGAGGAGATCTGGACGATGTGGCCGCTGCCCTGGGCGCGCAGGAACGGCAGGGCGGCCTGGGTGACCCACAGAGTGCCGAAGAAGTTGGTTTCGAACTGGTCGCGGATCTGCTCCTCGCTCAGCTCCTCGACCATGCCGAACAGGGCGTATCCGGCGTTGTTGACGACGACGTCGAGGCGGCCGAAATGCGCGTGGGCGCGCTCGACAGCGGCGAAGACCGCGCCCCGGTCCGTCACGTCCAGCGCTATCGGCAGGACGGCGTCTTCGTAGGCGGTGACGAGGTCCGCGAGCGCGGCGGTGTCGCGGGCGGTGGCCGCGACCTTGTCCCCACGGGAGAGGGCCGCTTCGACGAACTGGCGGCCGAAGCCGCGGGACGAGCCGGTGATCAACCAGGTCTTGCTCATGGAGGTGCTCCCAGAAAGTGAATCGGTCCCTGCCTGCGCGGTGATCGCCTGCTGTCCTACGCGCCGCGGCAGGAATACGTAGCCGACCAAGTAAATGGTTAGTCGGCTAACTAGTTCGGCGGGTTCACCGTACAGCAATCTTTAGCCGACCAAGTAAAGTGGGTGGCTGGGCACCCTCTGGTGCCCGGAGGACGGTCGGAGAGGCGCGGAAGCAGTGACGAAGCCCACCAAGGAGCAGGCGACGACGGATGCGGCCGGGCCTGCCGCGCGGCCCGCCGCCGGTGGCGGGCCGGTCAGCCTTGCGCTGTGCCGGGTGGCCCGGCTGCACCGCACGGTGGCCGCGGCCCTGCTGCGCGATCTCGGGCTGTACCCGGGCCAGGAGCTGGTGATGATGCACCTGTGGGAGAGCGGACCGGTCCTTCGCCAATCGGACCTGGTCCGCATGCTCGGCATCGAGCCCTCCACACTCACCAAGACGCTCCAGCGGATGGAGCAGGCCGGACATGTACGACGCCTGCCGGACCCGGCTGACGGGCGGGCTGTGCTGGTGGAGCCCTCGGACTCCGGCGCCTGCATGTTGGCCGAGGTGGACCGGGCCTGGAGCACCCTGGAACAGGAAAGCCTCGCCGGCCTCGACGAGACCCAGCGGGAGCAGCTGCTGGCCTTGCTGGGCCAGGTCGAAACCAACCTCAGCACCTACAGCACATGAAGCACCTGAAACAGCCCACGCGGGGGGTTCAAAGACAGACACCTCACGATGCCAACGCGTCAAGCGGCGGCCGCGAGTTCGGTGGAAAAGGCGGTGTGCTCGTCGAACGGCTTGTGGTGCTGGAGGCAGTGATAGAGCTGGCCGATCATGCGGTTGAAGAGGTTCCGCTGAGCGGCTGCGTGCCGGTCTCCGATCTCGCGTCGTCGCCGGTCGTGGGCGTTGGCCCCGGCCGATGCCCGCAGGGAGGCGAAGGCCCAGAGGTAGCCCGCGTGGTTGAGCCGGTCGCTCTTCACCCACCGCCTGGTGATGGAGGACTTTTCGCCAGAGGCCCTGGTGACAGGCGAGGAGCCGGCATATGCCTTGAGGCCGCTGGCGTCAGCGAAGCGCGTGTGGTCGTCTCCGATCTCAGAGCCTGTCTTTGAACCCCCGTCGTTCGCGCGTCGAGCGGGCGTGCCGGGCGTCGGGGCGCAGGCGGGGGTTCAAGGACAGGCTCTGAGCTTGATTTTTAACTACCGAGTGGTCGTGGTGCCGAGCAATGACGCCGGTCTGGTGTCTAGGTGGTCCCTCGGACGACGATGCATGCCATGACGATTGACAGCTCGTGGTTGCGGATCGAGAACTGGTTGTGTGAGTACGCGCCGGCCGCGTACGCCTCATTGCCCCCTGCCACGGGCTCTGATGCGGTACGCGCGGCAGAACGCCAGTGCGGGCTCGTGTTTCCTGAGGACCTCATGGCGTCCCTGCGCCGCCACGACGGCTCAGGGGAGTGCCTGCTGCCCGGCAACTACCGCCTGTCCGGCGCAGACGAGATCGCGAAAGACTATGTGTGGTGGATCGGATCACAGCAGCGGGACGTTCCCGATGAACTGCGCTATTGGCGTTCCTCCTGGTTGCCTCTGGCCAGAGATGGCGCCGGGGGTTCCCTCTTCGTCGAGATGGCACCGGGTGACCAGCACGGTCGCATCGGTGCGCATGCCCACGGTGACGGTGGACGGTTCGACGACTGGCTCCAGTACACCTCGCTGCAAGCCTTGCTCAGCTGGGCCGCGCAGGCCCTGTCCGACGGCTCTGCCACGGATGTCCTGGACTACGTGCTCACCACGGACGAACAGGGGCTTCCGTACTGGGAGGACGCGGACGCGGAACAGGACGGCGTGTCAGTGGTCTGGGACATGGCAGCCCTGAAGAACCGCTACGGAGGGCTCTGACCCCTCGCGAGCCGTGATCACGGGCAGCATCTCGAACGCATCTCGAACTTCGGGTGGGTTCTGGCATTTCACCGGCCATCACGCGTCCGTGTGCCGTATCCAGTAAGGCCTCTGATCTGCACGAAGGCCGTTGCCATGAGTCTGCCCTTGCCCAGGCCCTGAGCTTGTTCCTTTTCTTCCGGCATCGAACGGCGCCTCGTACTGAGTCGCTCACCTGAGGGTTTGCCGGACGTGGGGGCGGCCTTCGTCTGATCCTGTGCTCCGACCAAGGTGCACATGACCAAGGCGAAGGCCGTGAGGGTGAGTCTGCTGCCTGATGTTGTGCGGAGGGATGCGTTCGCGGAAGCGTCACGCTTCCGGGGTGAGTTCTACGAGTGTCTGACCGCTCGGCGCGACGCGTTGTTCGAGCTGACGGATGCGGTGCTGTGTGCGGACGGGGCGGTGAAGTCCCCAGTGGACCTGACGCTGTTGCCCGAGCATCGGCGTGGGCACGGAGCAATGTACGGAGGCCTGAACCGCGGCCGGATCGATGTCGGCCAGGTGCGGACGGTGCTGGCCGGGTTGTCGCTGCCGCGTTTCGACGGTGGGCGCCTGGTCCTGGCCGTCGATGTGTCGCCATGGCTTTGTTCGGACGCGCCGTGCTCGCCCGAGCGGCTGTTCTGCCATGTCTATGGCCGGGCCAAGACGGCGTCGCAGTTCATCCCGGGCTGGCCCTACTCCTTCGTCGCCGTCCTGGAGCCGGGCGCCACCTCTTGGACCGCGATCCTGGACGCGGTCCGGCTGGGACCGGTGGATGACGCCACCGCGGTCACCGCGGCCCAGCTGCGGGGAGTCGTTGAACGGCTCATCGCCGCGGGTCAGTGGCAGGCCGGGGATCCGGACATCGTGATCGTCAGCGATGCCGGCTACGACGTCACCCGCCTGGCCTGGGTCCTACGCGATCTGCCGGTCGAGCTGGTCGGCCGGGTCCGCTCGGACCGCGTCATGCGACTGCCGAAGCCGCCTCGTGTCTACGAGCCGAAGGGCGGCCGGCCGCCTAAACACGGCCCGGAATTCCGCTTCGCCAAGCCGGAAACCTGGCCCGAGCCCACGATCACCACGGTCACCGCAACCACCAACTTCGGCAAGGCCAAGACACAGGCATGGGACAGGGTCCACCCAAGGCTCACCCACCGCTCCTCATGGCTCGACCATGACGGTGAACTCCCTCTGGTTGAAGGCACGTTGATCCGGCTAAAGGTCGAGCATTTATCGAAGGAGCGTGATGCCCCGCCGGTGTGGTTATGGTCCTCCAGGACCGGAGTCGCTCCGGAGGACGTGGACCGCTTATGGCAGGCATTTCTCCGACGCTTCGACCTGGAACACACCTTCCGCTTCGCCAAGCAGACCCTCGGTTGGACCACTCCGAAGCTCCGTACTCCCGAGGCGGCGGACCGCTGGACTTGGATCCTGATCGTCGCTCACACCCAGCTCCGGCTCGCCCGTCCTCTCGCCGAGGACCTCTGTCGGCCCTGGGAGAAGCCCACCACTTCCTACCGGCTCACCCCGGCCCGGGTCCGCCGAGGGTTCAGGAACATCCGCGCTCACCTCGCCTGCCCGACCCGTGTTCCCAAACCTCGAGGCGCTGGCCCAGGACGACCACCTGGAGCCAGGAACAAACACCGGGCACCCCGATACGACGTCGGCAAAACCGTCAAACGCCCCGAGACTCTCAAGGCCATCGGCAAGCCTGGCAGGTCCTGGTAGATAAAGAACAAGCTGAGGGCCTCTGCCACCTACCCGGACCGGCTTCTGGCCTCAGTCCGCACCGGATCCCACGTGAACATTCCCCCAGCCGCCCTCGAGGCGCTCACCACCGAAGCTCCCGGCGCCGACGGCCACCGCCAGATCATCAGGCTCGCCGTGAACACCGTCGCCACCGCCCGCCAACTCACCGCACCCTGGCCCCTCGAGCTGCCCGCCGACACCGCCCACCGGATCCGCAAACTCCTCCAGGACCTCCCCGGCATCACCGGTTGGGACGCCGAGGACCTCGGCAGCCTGCGCGGACAGCTGCTCGCCGCCAATACCCGCAGCGCATGCGGTACTTGGTGCACCCCACCCGAGATCGCCCACCCGCTGACTCGGGCCGCCCTGAGCACCATCACCGACCTGCACCTGGACGACGAGCCCGCCGACGTCCTCGCCATATCCGTTCTGGACCCGGCCTGCGGCGCCGGGGTCTTTCTGACCGCCGCCGCCCGCATCCTGGCCCGCGCCTACACCGCCCTCCTGTTCGGCACCAACAACCCCGCACCGCTCACCGTCCAGGCCGTCATGGCCGACGTCATGAAGGCGTGCGTCTACGGCATCGACACCGACCCGGTCGCCGTCGACCTCGCCAAGTCCGCCTGCTGGCTGGCCACCGGCGGCCACATGCCGATCGACTACCTCGACCACAACATCGTCATCGGCAACGCCCTCAACGGAGACCTCCCCCCAGCACTGGCCCAACGCCTCAACTCGCTACGCCCGCTGGCGATCGTCGGCAACCCTCCATACAAGGACAAGGCCCGCGGAGCCGCCCCCTGGATCGAGGCCCGCCGCCCCCGCCCCGGCCACGCCCGGACCGCGGACGAACTGTGGCGGCCCAGCCTCGACGAGTTCCGCACCCCCGGGCAGGGCCGCCGCGAATACGTCCTGTCCAACCTCCACATCTACTTCTGGCGCTGGGCACTGTGGCGGGCCTTCGAGACCCGGTTGCACGCCACCGCTGTTGCCTTCCTCTCCCCCGCCGCCTGGCTCGTCTCCCCCGCCTTCGAGGGCATGCGCGCCTTCCTGCGCTGGAGCGCCGACCAGGGGCTGGTCATCGACCTGACCCCGGAAGGCATGCAGCCGCCCCTCCCCACCCGCCTGTTCCCCTCCGTTGCGCAGCCCCTGTGCGCGGCCCGGGTCTCACGGGCAGTCGGCCCCTCCCCCGACCAGGTGGCCCACGTGATGTGCGCGACCGTCACAGGCACCCGCGAGGAGAAGTTCGTGAAGTTCGACCATCTCCTGTGCGGCGCACCGTCCCGCCCGTCATCGAGCTGAGTACCGGCTGATCGCGTCCCGGGACCGGTCGGTGGCCAGGTCCATCACGACCGGGCGCCCGGCGGGTCCCGGACACGCTGGCAGGCGGCGCCCTGACGACTGGACGACAGAGGCCCTTTATGGGCCGGTGCTCACCGTTCTTCTCACCTCCACCCGAACGCCGAGAGAGGCACCGCGGGTTATCCACCCTCATCACCGCAGCCCTGGCCATCGTCGCCACACTGCTGGGCGCGATCGTCTCCGGCCGCTTCCAGGAGCGCGCCGCCGAACGCTCCGTGCTCGCCAGCCACGGCGAGGCGGCCCACCGCGACCGCCTGGAGGCCATCACCGCGCTGGCCTGCGCCGCCAGCGACCACCGCCGGGCGCTGTGGGCGCGCGGCGACGCCGTCCTCAAGAACGCTGGCACCGACCGGGTCCAAGCCCTGCGCAGCGAGAGCCACATGACCCGCAGCGCCGTCACGCCCGCTGGTCGCCCTGCGCGTCCTCATCGAGGACCAGGCCGTGCGTGCCGCCGTCGACCGCATGATCACGCTGACGTACACGATCCGCAACGCACACGCCACCACCGAGGACCTGACCGCAGCCCGCGAGGCCGCGAAAAGCGCCCACGACGACTTCGTGAACACCGCCGCCCGCTACCTGCGCCCAGCCACCCACCCCACCCTTGAGCAGGAGACCCTCCGACGATCCGTCGCTTCCGTCGCTGCGGCCACGCCCCCGGCAGCCTCACCCCCGAAGGCCAGGCCATCGTCGACCAGTTCCGCGCGATGCTCACCGCCCTGCGCACTCCGCAGCCCTGGACGCCCGGCTGCTCCCAGGACATCGCCGTGCGCATCGGGCCCTTAGTGGAGCGCGCCCATACCCGGCCCGGTGACGACCACGGCCCCGACATGATTGCCGTCGCCCTGGCCCACCCCGACACCCCGCACACCGCGGCCTACCTCCACGGCCGCCAGCTCGGCTACACCGACCGCGGCTGGCTGCGCTGCGAAACGACCACGATCCTCGGCATCTGGCAGCCCGGCTACGCCATGCTCACCCACGCAGCCGCGAACCTGCCCCTGCCCGATGACCTCGGCATGAAGCCCGCGCACTACGCCCTCTACATCGAAGCCCGCAAACGCGACGACGGCCTCGACGGCTACACCCTGCTGTGCCTCGGCCCCTACACCCAGATTCGCCACGCCCAGCAGAACTACGACCGGCCCGGCGCGTCGGCAACGTGGTGGCGTTGCGCCCGAGGGCTGGATGATCTGAGTCGGGGTGGGGAGCATGTGAGTCCGAGCATCGAGGGGGTAGTCATGGCTGACCAGACCGACGTGCTTCTGGCGTTCTGGCAGGAACAGCGTGAAGCTGACCGCCAGATGGAAAATCAGCGGGCGACGTTGACGAACATCATCGTCGTCATCGTCTCGGCGGGACTGGGATTTCTCGCGCAGAAGGGTCTCCACCCGCCCATGCTTGTGGTGACCGTCCCGATGGCGTCCCTGGGGGCCTATGGCGTCATGGCATCCCTCAAGTCACACGAGCGCTCCGCGTTTCACATGCGGCAAGCCAGATGGTTGCGTCAGAAGATCGGCTCACTTCACTCGACACTTCAGATTGAAGATGGGCTGAGCAGCGTGAAGGATCGCCAGCGCAGCCGCTTCCCGCGACTGGCCCGAATCAAGATGTACGTCCTGTGGCTTGCCTTGCACTCGGCTATCGCCCTTGGTGGGGCCGTTCTTTCTGTGTGGAGCCTTGCTGCGTGACTGGCCATGATCGCGGGCACGTCGGGGGTCCCGTCTCAACTGCGGCTTCCGAGCACTGCGGTTCGCGGTGCAGATAGGTGGCTCACCCGGCCGGCTCTGGCAGCGGCCGCGCGGAGCCGGACGATCTCCTCGCGCTGGGCGGCGAGCCCGGCCAGGAACTGGATGCGAAGGGTCGATTGCGAATCCCTAACGCCTGCGCGAGCTCGGCGTCTGCGTTAGCCCAAAAGGTGGCACGGGTTCGAGGTGCAACGCGGCACCCCTGAACAGCGCAGGGTTCGCATACTGTCCCTCCCCCCAGTCGGCCCGGTGGGTGAGCCGCATGGGCTCCGCGCAGCAAGCGTAGTGAGGTCGGACAGGTAGGGCACGTGGGCGGTGGCGAATTGGGAGCGGCGCCTTGCGCTATTACGGCGTAATAGACGCTGGACGGGAGGGGCGGGGTGCCAACTGCGCGGCTATTACGGCGTAATAGCCGCGCAGTTGCGGAGGAACCGACACCATCAGCTTGGTCTAGCTAGCGCGTCGATGTCGGAAATGATCTCGCGCGTTAGTAAGGTGTCTTCCATGAGTTCTCCAGCCACCTCCAGCGACCGCGAGAAGGTCGTCTCCAAACTGCCGGGATGGCTCCGGCAGAACCTCAAAGTCAGAGCGGCCCAGCACCGCGTTGAGATCCAGGTCGCCGTGGAACAGGGCATCCAGGCCTGGACCCGCCTCGCCTCCAACCCCGCCCCCATCGACACCTCCGGTGCCGACTCCTTCTCCACCTTCCTGCCGGAAGGACAGTGGGACGCCTTCCGGGACACCGCCGCCGAGCGCGGTGTCTCACTCATCCAGGGCCTCGCCCAGTCCGTTCAGCTGTGGCTCGACACCAACCCCGCCCCCCACATCGAACGCCCAGAGGTCACCCAGCGCATCGTCGTCTGCAACCAGAAGGGCGGTGTAGGGAAGACAGCCATCACCGCCGGCACCGGGGAGGCCCTCGCCGAAGACTCCAACACTCTCTATCCCGTCCGCGTCGCCAAGCAGCTCACCAAGGCCCTCCGCGCCAGCAGCGGTGAGACCGCAGACAGCTCCGACGAGGACCCACTGGACATCGAGAACCTGCCCGGACCCGGACTCCGCGTCCTCCTGGTCGACTTCGACCCCCAGTGCCACCTCACCAACCAGCTCGGCGCCACTCCCCTGCCCATGAACGGTGACAGCCTCACTAACCACATGGCCGGAGACCCCAAGGGCGACCTGCGCGACCTCATCGTGTCCATCGAGGAAGAGTCCTTCGACGGACGCCTGCACCTGCTGCCCGCCTGCACCGACGCCTTCCTCCTCGACGTGAGGCTGTCCGCCGTACGAGCCCGCGAGGCCGCCCTGGAACGGGCCCTGGCCCCGCTGGAAAGCGACTACGACGTCATCCTGATCGACTGCCCGCCCAGCCTCGGGCTGAGCATGGACGCCGCCGCCTACTACGGCCGCCGCCGCGACGGCGAACGCCCCGGCCGCTCGGGAGTGCTCATCGTCGTCCAGGCCGAGGACAGCTCTGCCGACGCCTACGGCCTGCTCACCGCACAGATCGACGACCTGGCCAACGACCTTGCCCTGGACATCGACTACCTCGGCATCGCGGTCAACCTCTACGACGGGCGACGCGGATACATCGCCACCTCCTCCCTCCAGGGATGGGTCGACATTAAGGACCCGCGGGTCGTTGGACTCATCGGAGACCTGAAGGAACAGAAGGAGGCCGTGCGGATGAAGCGGCCCCTGCTGACATACGCACCCAGATCGCAGCAGGCCATCGGCATGCGCGCACTGGCCCGGGAGATCGCATGAGTAAGGCAGACCAGCTCGGAGCGGGCCGCTTCGGCAGCACCGGCATCAGCAGCCGTCGGGCAGCCATCGGCGCCGCAACCGGCGTGCCGACCGAAGGTGTCGCACCGCCCACGAAGCTCCCCGTGGGCCGCATCAGCCTGAACCCCGACAACCCGAGGACCAGCCTCGGAGATCTGTCCGAGCTCGGCGGCAGTCTGAAAGAGCACGGCCAGAAGCAGGCCATCACGGTCATGAACCGCGACGCCTACGTGAAAGCCAACCCCGAGCGCGAGGAGGAGCTGGAGCCCGACACGACACACGTCGTCGTCGACGGCAGCAGCCGGCTGGCGGCCGCCAGGGAAGCAGGGCTCACCCATCTGAAGGTCATGGTCGACGACGACCAGGGCGCCGACGCAGACGAGATCCTCGAGTCGGCCCTCGTCGCGAACGTTCACCGCCAAGCCCTCGAGCCACTGGATGAGGCCCACGCACTGCAACGGCTGCTCGCGATCCACGGCACACAGACCGCCCTGGCCAAGCGCCTGCACAAATCCCAGGGGTGGGTGTCCCAGCGCCTGGCCCTGCTCAACCTGACGCCCGAGCTGCAGCAACGCATCGGCCAGGAACCTGTCGACCTCTTGCGCGCTGTGGGCAACAAGCCGGCCGACCAGCAGGCAGCCGCCCTGGATGAGCTGAAACAGCAGCAGGCCCGTCAGCAGGCAGAGAAGGCGGCACGGAGGAAGAAGACCAGGCAGAAGCCGAGCCCGCCCGGTGAAGCCGACAACCAGCCTGCTGCCAGCAGCCCTCATTACGACGTAATAGGGGAGTCAGACGACGGGGGGAAAGCTGGCCAGGCGGTGGGGCCGAAGGCTGCCGAGGCTGTACCCGAACCCCGCACGGGCAGCACCGTTGAGACCACAGAGTCAGCCGACGAGGAAGCCGGTCCGCCGCCGCGGCTCCCCTACGACAACGGGTACTTCATCGCCCAACACCTGATCCGCAAGATGCCCGACGACGAGTTGGACAAGATGCTGGCCCTGTTGAACAAACACCAGCAGCAGCGGAACGCCGCAAGCACCAACGCCTAGCAACACGGACCAGACGGCCCGTTCCCTCCACCGATGATGAGGGGAACGGGCCGTCTCTCGTGGTCCAAGCGGAGATCTCAACTTGTCGTGCACCCGAGCCAGGTAGTGAGCCCTGCCGCAACGACCTGCGGGCCCGAGGGCCGCCTACACCTGCTTCCCTGGGTATGGCGCGCATTACGACGTAATACCTGGACAAGGCGGAGTCGTTCCGGACGCCTGACTATTACGACGTAATACGGCCGGGGGCCTTCCCACCCGTAGACGGCCGGTATCCGAGGGGTCAGGTGCCGGGATGAGTGGGGCTGCGCCATGGTGCTGCCCCTGGCGAGAGCGGCGCTTCGAACTCCTAACGAAACATCTGTGCGCACGCGAGCTGACGGTCCGCGAACCCTGGCACAAGACCGGCACCTCCCGCCGCCTGCCCTACGCCTGCCCTACGCGCGGACCGAGGAACGGACCGCGCTCCTGGTCGACCAGCGCCACTTTAAGGTCCACGCGCTACGCACCTTGGGGGGAGCGACCCTCGGCGGCCTCTGCCCCTGTATCCCGAACACACCTCTCGTGCACGTCGTGTTACTGCCGCTGGGCGGTCGATGACGAGACGAGCCTGAGCCTGGGTGAGTGTCAACCGGCGTCGGTAGTCCGGTTCTTTGGAGCTGTCGTGTCTCGGAGACCGGGTGGATCGTTGGTGCGATGGCGCACACGACCTATCGGTGAGAGGCAGTCATGCAGGCACCTTGGACACATCGAAGTGGCGGGGGCTGGCGGGGCGGCTCGGCGGTATTGCCGGGAGTGTGGTGATTCGCTGCCGGTGGCGATGGCGGCGTCCGCGGCAGACCCGGGGCGGGTGGCCCCGGTTCAAAGCCGGGCGACTGGTCAGCGCCAGCGGTTGTTGCTGGTGTGGTCGCCGTTGAGCCAGCGGGAGAGGTCCTCGTGTGCTGTGGCTCGCCGCTCGGCGTCGATCTTTTCCACCTCGGGGTGGTCGACAGCGAACTCCAGTATCAGCCCGTTGGGATCCGTGATGTACAGCGAGACGCAGTACCCGTGGTCGACCACATGGGCGTTCGTCTGGGCATCGCCGGCTGCGGTGACGCGCTCGCGCATGGCTTCCTGGGCCTTCGCCTCGACCTTGAAAGCGATGTGGCGCACGGGGGTGGAATTGATGTCGGTCTTGAACTCCTCCTGGTCCTTGGGGTTCGCGAACTGGAAGAAGGCGAGCGCACTGTCGTCGGCCAGGCCGTAGAGGGTGTGGCTGTAGACGCGCTCGGTTCCGAACAGCACCTCGCGCTCGGTCCACGTGGCGACCAGGGGTAGGCCGATCACATCCTCGTAAAAGCGCCGGTTGGCTTCCTGGTCGTCAGTGATCCAGGCGTGGTGGTGGAGGCGGAGCGGCAAGTTCTCGCTCATGTCAAGTCATCTCCCGTGATGGCTTGGGGTGTTGGGCTGGTGACCTGGGTGGTCGCCGGCCTAGTGGTCAGCTTGCCGCTCAATCCAGTTGAACGCTAAATCAATTCCAGCCGTTGTGCGCGCACCGGTGAGCGGGTAGCCCGTCGGCCAGCCAACGGGGGCTGGCATCGGGCGGTCGGTTTGCGCCGGGTGGCGCGGATACATCGCGACCCCCTCCCTCCAGGGATGGGGCGACATCAAGTACCTGCGGCTCGTCGGACTCATCGGAGACCTGAAGGAACAGAAAGAGGCCGTTCGGATGAAGTGGCCCCTGCTGACATACGCACCCAGATCGCAGCAGGCCATCGGCATGCGTGCAATGGCCCGGGAGATCGCATGAGCCAGGCAGACCAGCTCGGGCGGGAGGCTTCGGCACCATCGGCATCAGCAGCCGACGAGCAGCCATCGGCGCCGCAACCGGCGTGCCGACGCCGCTCGACGAGGTCCACACACTGCAACGACTGCTCGCGATCCACGGCACACAGACCGCCCTGGCCAAGCGCCTGCACAAATCGCAGGGGTGGGTGTCCCAGCGCCTGGCGCTGCTGAACCTGACGCCTCAGCTGAAGGAACGCATCAGCCAGGAACCTTTCGACCTGCTGCGCGCTGTGGGCAACAAGCCGGCTGACCAGCAGGCAGCCGCCCTAGTCGAGCTAAAGCAGCAGCAGGCCCTTCAGCAGGCGGAGAAGGCGGCACGGAGGAAGAGAGTTGGCGGAAGCCGAGCCCGCCCGGTGAAGCTGCCAACCAGCCCGCTGCTACCAACCTTTATTACGACGTAATAGGGGAGTCAGACGACGGGGGACCAGCTGACCCTGCGGTGGGACCCACGGCTGGCGAGGGTGTGCCCGCCCCCGGCCCGGGCAGCACCGTTGAGGCCGCAGAGTCAGCCGACGAGGAAGCCGGCGTACCGCCCCGGCTCCCATACGACAACGGGTACTCCATCGCCCAGCACTTGATCCGCAAGATGTCCGACGACGAGTTGGACACGATGCTAACCCTGCTGAACAAACACCAGCAGCAGCGGAACGCCGTAAGCACCGACGTCTAGAACATGGACCAGATGGCCTGTTCCCTCCACCGATGATGAGGGGAACGGGCCGTCGCTCGTAGTCAGAGCGGAGCGCCCCAGTTTTCCAGCCATCTATACCTGGGCGGGGCTGGCCTGAGCGGAGTGCCCGGCTTCAGGTGAGGGAGCGCTCGAAGCCTGCCGTTGGGCGCGACCCGCACGGCCCCGCTCGACCCCGCCGTCGAGGCCAGCTCACGTCCACCGGGCCGGCACCGGACGGCAGCGACAGTGCGTGATCGATGCTCTGGTCGAGGCTGCGAAGGACAGTCGTGCGACCCGCGAAGTAGGCAGAGCCGCCCGAGACCAGATGCGGCAGGCTCCAGGTCGCGGAATACGAGCCCGAGCCATCGAAGGTGGCCCTCCACCGCACCGGCCATGGCAAGCACCCGTCTCCTGACGGGCGACGATTCCTCGTCGAGCTCGGGGCCAGCCGCCGCCAGTTCCGCCGCACCAGGCGTGGCTGCATGCCCCCTGTACCGGAAAAACAGTGGGCGGCCTGTCAGTGGCGGCCGCTACCGTCGGTGAGTTGCAGGGCCGACTGCGCGGGCAGGGTTCGCCTGTCACGTCATCACATCGAGATGGGAGATCAAGTGGGCAATACCAAACGGGAGTTAGAGCACCAGTACGGTGAGCTGCAGAAGCGGCTGCAGAATCATTACGCCCGGCTGGAGGACCTCTCCGCCGGTGACGACGGTTTCGCCGCGCAGTACCAGGAGCTGGTGACCAGCGGCAACAAGCTTCTGGAGTTCGAGCGGACGCTGCCCGCCCGCCTCGCCGAACCGGACCGGCAGCTCTCCGAGCGCATTGTGCACTGGTCCTGGCGCGGTCAAGGCGTGCTCGCCCTGACTCTGATCGTGCTCGTCTTCGTGCTGGATCACAGTGGGTGGTGGTTGCTTCTGCTGCTTCCGCACCTCATGGCTGTCCTGGCCGGATCCTTTCAGACGGTTGCGGTCGTGGACCATCTGCGCCGCCGCAAGGTGTGCATCGGTGTGCACCTGGCAGGTGTGCTGGTCGCCCTCATCAGCCTGAGCGTGATCTCTACCTGGTTCCTCGTGCTTCTCGTCCTCGTGTGGATCGTCACCGCGGTGGCACTGAGCGAGGGTCCCTCATCAAGCGGAAAGGGCCGACAGACGTGAGCTACGACCACTACGGCCCCAAGATCCGCAACCTCGACGACCAGGTCGGCGACCTCGAAAGTACCGTCAGCGACCTGGAAAGCGACCTCAGGTCCTTGAAATCGAAGTTCGGATACACCGATGACCTCGACTACGAACTGACCCGCGTCCGCGACGACATCAGCACCGTGGAGAGCGACCTAGGAGACCTCGACACCGAGGTGCGCAGCCACATCAAGGACACCGAGAAAACCCTCCGACAACTGGCCGGGCGCCTCCAGCTGTTAGAGGCCCACATGCGCATCGCCGACGGCGCACCGCAGGCCGACCTCGATACCGCCACCGCTGAACAGCGCGCACTGGCCCGCACCGCCCTGCAAGGCCGCCAGGCCCGCACCGCCTTGCTCACCGAGCGCCGGCGCCTCCACTATCGCACTCATATCACGCACTACAGCCAGGCCGTCTCCGAACGGGATCAGCAGCGCAGCATCGCGATCAAGGCCGCCGGGATCCTCGCCTCCACTGCCCGCACCACCCGCGCGCATGACCAAGCCGCCTTAGACTTCAGCACGGCCGTCGCTGCCGCCGAACGCAGCGCTCAGCGGCTGAGCACGCTGGCCTCCCAGGCCAGTACGGCCCGGGCCGCCCTGGATGCGGACGCAGCCCAGCAGGATGCGGCCGCGGACACCATCGCCGCCGGCGCACGGGCCGAACAGGAACTCGCGATGGCCCTGCGCAGTCGCCTGGCGAAGGCGGTGCGTGATCGTGCCCTGATGCCGATGTGGTTTGTGACCGTGCTCGGCCCGGTGCCGCCCACCCACGAGACGCAGGAGTGGATGGAGCTCGCCGTTCAGGTCATGGCCTACCGGCTCACCTTCCAGATCACCGACGACGTGGTGGCACTGGGCCCGAACCCTTTCGGCGACGACTCTCCAGTGCGCGCCGACTGGCACCGGGAGCTGACCGAGGCCCTGCACCATCGGTAGCCCGCACCCATTGCCACACCGAGGCCGCAGCCCCGGGGAGCAGGCACCACCTCGTCCCCGGGGCCCGGACCAGCTATGCGGTCTGCTGGCTGCTCCGGGGCTACGGCTGTCTGGCTGCCGGAGGTAGCTGGGGTGCGGGTGAGGTCGGCACACAGATGTATTCCACCAGGACGAAGCGGCCGTGGACGGATCGGGCGGCTCTACCACGGGGCCGGGAGGGCAGGGGGTCGGAGTCTTGCTCTGCAGGAGGGGATGCATTGGAGTGCAGGGTGCCGGGGGCGGTCAGGGCGCGGATGCGGGCGACGAACTCCGGTGCAGGCACGGCGAGCTCCACGTCCGTCGTCGGCGTACTTGATGGCGGAGACGACGTAGTCCATGACCGCGGCGAGCATGGGCTGCCGGGTCCTCAGGCGGAGGCTGGGCCGCAGTCTGCTGAGAATTCGCAAGGTGGTGGGAAAACTCGCCAGCCGGTGAATGTCGGGATCCGGTCGGGCTCGAAAGGCAGGTGTTCGTCGGGGTCGGTGGCGCCAGGGGTCTGGTCCATCCACCAGGCGGCGGCGGTGTCTTCGCCCAGGGACTGGTGCTGCAGGGCCAGGCAGTAGGCGGCGATGTGGTCGTCGGCGCCTGCGGCGAACTGCCACCAGAAGCGGGCGGCGTCGGGGACGTTGCCGAGCTGGAGGATGCAGCCCAGCACGCGGACGGCGTCGGGTTCAGGCGGCACGGAATGGGTGAGGAAGTCTCGAGTGAGGGCTTCGAGGCGGCCCGGGTGAGGACGGTCTCGCGCAGGGTGCGCAGATCGCAGGCGGCGTCCCGTGCCCGTTTGTCGCGCCCGTGCCGGCGGATGGGGGAGTGGGTCCAAGGGGACGAGGCACGGGCTGCAGATGGGGCGGGGGAGCGGGGAAGGTGGCGTCGATGCGGCGGGCTCTGGCGAGAAGGTGATCAATGGGTGCGGTCACTGTTATCCCTCCGACGCTCTGTCTGCGCCGGGCGGGAGCGCGCGAGGGTGGGTGGTGACCGGGGGAGGGCGCCCCTTGGGGCCGGTCGCATCCTGGTGGTCGGGCCCCGGTGAGGCGGTGGTCGCCATGACCGAGGTGAAAGACCGGTCGAAAACGTCACCCGGCAGCGATGTGCGCACAGTCCTCCAGCGGCGTACCGGGCTCCACCGGCACATGCGGCCGCGCCCCGGGAGTGGCCACGGTCCGTCTCACGGTTGCTACCACTCCATCGACCAACGTATCGTTATTCAATAACATCGATAAACGATACGGGGGCTGTCATGGCTAAGGTGCGCAATCCGCTGGAACCGATGTCCACGGCCGTCAGGGCCGTCGTAACACTGGTCGCGGTCCTGATGGGAGCCGGGCTGCTCGGCCTGCTGTTCTCCGACGGAGTGCACGTCCTCGGCATCGGCGACACGTCGGTTTGCGCCGAGGACTCGACCATGTCGGTCGGTGTCGGCGAGGGGCCGGACCTGGGAGTCGAACCCGCACCGGGGGCCAAGGTAGACCTGAGCGCCCATCCGAACTACTGCACCACGGCCCCCAGTACGACCCAGAGCCTGCTCAACACAACCACGCAGCTTGTTCCCTTCGTCTTCAGCACCGGAGCGCTCCTGCTCGTCCTCCAGCTGATCCGAAGCGCAGAGCGCGAGGGGCTCTACACCGCGCGGACCGCAGGGCGGCTGCGCAAGCTGGGCTGGTGGCTGCTGGCCGGCAGTACGCTCGCCGCGATCGCCGTGTCCACGGCCGAGAGGGCACTCATCGCTTCCTTGAGCCGCGACAGTGACGTCAGCGCCCTCTCGGGGCTGTTGACGTGGGACATTCCCTACATGGCTATCTTCACCGGCCTCGGTGTCCTGTCCTTCGCCCGGGTCATGCGTGTCGGCATCACCATGCGCGAAGACCTCGACGGAACCGTCTGATGTCCGAGGAGAAGCAGGAGCACTCGATCGAGGTCCACCTCGACCGGCTGCTCCAGGAGCGCGGGATGACCTTGGCGGAACTCGCCGAACGGGTCGGCGTCACCCACGTGAATCTGTCGATCCTCAAGAACGGCCGGGCCAGGGCCATGCGGTTCACCACCCTGACCCGTCTGTGCGAGGTACTGGAGTGCCAGCCGGGTGACCTTCTCAGCCACCGCCCGCGCTGACTAGGTGTTCTGGGGCCTCCACGGTGGTGATCCCGGGCCTCTTGTCGGCGCCTACGCCGGACCGCTGTACCGGAGACCGGTGGCGCCTGGGCCAAGACGGGGGACGCCCGTGATCATCGGCCTTCCCGGCATAGATGCATATCTACGGAGGTATCGCCGTTCGGTGTCTCCGTTGCAGCAACGCGGTCGCAGAACGGCTACTGCTGCCCCACGAGCATCACATGGGCCCTGGCCTGTGCTGTCGAGGAAGAGAAACACCTACTCAGAGGGCGTTTTGCCACCTTTTGCGGGTGCCTGCGATGAATTCTGGTTAGTGATAGGTGAGTTGAGTGTGGCGCGTGTCGTTCGCGTGGCAGATGAGGCCGAGATCCGGTTGTTGCGCGCCGCCTGCTCCTGTTTCGTCGCAAAGTGCGCCGGTTGGGTTCGAATGCCCCTGCCCGGCCGGCCTACGCCCTGACCGGTGGCCCGGTCCTCGGCTACCCCGGAGGCATGAGCGAGCGTCGTTGCTATCCCAGTGATCTGTCAGATGCCCGCTGGGCTCTGGTCGAACCGCTGCTGACCAGCTGGCGGGAGGAGATCGTTCGCTGCGGCCTCAACATCGGCCATCCGCCCCGCCATGACCTGCGCGACCTCCTGGACGCGGTGCTCTTCGTGGCCCGCACCGGCATCCCGTGGCGCTACCTTCCGCACGACTATCCGCACTGGAACACGGTCTACCAGTACGTCGCCCGCTCGGAGAGGGACGGCATCTTCGAGCAGCTCAATGCCCTGCTGCGGCGCCGCGTCCGCGAGGACGAGGGCCGCACGCCGGAGCCGACCGCGATGATGATCGACGCCCAGAGCATCAAGACCTCCGCCAACGTCCCCACCGCCGGCCAAGGGGCCGACGCCGGCAAGAAGATCGTGGGCCGGAAGCGGAGCGTCGTGATCGACACGACCGGGCTGCTGCTGGCCGTCCTGGTCACCGCCGCGAGCATCCAGGACTCCACCGCCGGCGAAACCCTGCTCAACCGGATCGCCACCGCCTACCCCACCATCCGCAAAGGTCGGGCCGACCGCGGCTATCGCGAGTACCTCGTCGACCACGCCGCCCGCCTCGGCATCGATCTCGAAATCGCCCGCCGCACCCCTGGCAGCGCTCGCGGCTTCACCGTGCAACCGCGCAGATGGTGCGTGGAGCGAACACTGGGGTGGTTGATGCTGAACCGCCGCCTGACCCGCGACTACGAAGCCCTCCCGGCCCGCTCCACCGCCATGATCTACATCGCCATGATTGCCCTCATGGCACGACGCCTCACCAGAGAATCCACCCCAACCTGGCAAGGACTCTGAAACCTCACCAATACTGCAGTTCGGGACGGAACATTGGGAGAAAACGCCCTCTCAGCCGGACACGTTGACCTCATGCTCGACAGCCCAGGACCAGTACTCGGCCACCGTCCGGCCCGCGGCCTTCCCGTCTGGGGCGCCGGACCGGATCGGAGCGCTGAGGCTGGTGAAGGACGTCGGACTGGTCTCCAGCAGCACGGCGTGTGTGCGTTGGTCCGGCACACGGCCCGTCGCGAAGACATAGGAGGTGCCCCGCGAAAGCGACGGGGCCCCCTGCTCGCTACTGACGATGACCGTGCCGTGCAGATCGCCCTTGAACCTCCGCTCGACCCGAACCTCGTAGAGGACGGAGAGGATGCCGACGATGTCGCGCTGCCCGGCATGGTTCACGACCGTACCGGCGAACACGTCGTCGGCGGTTCCGGCGACCTGCCTGGCGTCGCGCACGTCGTACAGCGTCACCGCCTCGCCCGCACTCATCGTCTCCGCCACATCCGTCGTGCGGTAGACGCCCCAGGAGGCGCCGGCCACGACGGCCGCTCCGGCCGCGGCGAGCGCGAGGCGACACTGAAGGGAGTTCATGGATCTGCCTTTCAGCCCCACAACGCGCGGTAGTTCCTACGGTCCCGCGCAGTGGGGGCGCCGTTGGAGGGCATGTCGAACGTATTCGGAGCCATCAGAGAGCGGTAGCGCGTTGGATTCTTGTGACAGAACCCCAGAGCGTGTCCAAGCTCGTGCGCGGCGATCATGCGACGGGACTTGCGGTCCCCGTACCGCTTCCCCGGCCCGAGGTACGCCTTGTTGAGCTTCAGGAGGTCGGTGCCGCGCATCCCCTTCCAGCGGCCCAAAACGCCCTTCCACGGCGGACGGGTCGTGGTCACGTCCGACCATTCCAGGTCAGCGATCCGGCTGGCGTCATCCGCAGGGAACTTCACCCGATCGAGGCCCCGTTGCGACCACATCCGATGGGCGTGACGGCGTGCGTCGTCAAACACCGACTCGTCCTCCCACGAGATCTCGCCGCTATCCACGGAGGAACGTCCCCGTGAGTCCTTCTGACCGTTCATGCACGTTGCCGGGGCCGCCAGGGCCGCTGAGGCAGGCACAGTGACCAAGGACAGGGTAAGCAGCGTCGCCATCACCAGCGCACTGCTCGGCTTCAGCAGCTTCCGCAGGTTGTGAACGAGGTTCCCCGCGCGGCCCGGTGGGGTGCGGCGCGTGGCAACGAGGCAGGGATGAGGACGCACGGGTCTCCGTTCGCGAAGAGGCGGGCTGAGAGGAGCCTTCGTAGCGTGCCCGGCAGTCATGGCCGATGCGGTGAGGCAAGCGCTTCCTCACCCGGATGAGGTGCAGACCCCGCTGGCCATCGGGACATCGCCGGTCAGTGGTGGCCGTTGTCCTGGTCTTCGTCGTAGGTGACGCCGTCGATTGGGGCGAGTGTCAGGCTCGCCCTGACCTTTGCAGCTGTCAGGGTTAGCCTGACAGCATGTCTGAGACTCCCGCAGCACCCAAAGGCGCCGACGACCCAGAACGCACTTTTCCGCTCGCGCCGCTCGACGAGGCCGTCCTCGTCGCCGCCCACACCCGCTACGAGATCGTCAACGCTGTCGTCGATGACCTGCCGCGCTCCGGACGCGAGGACGCCAGCGTCCTCGCCGACGCCCTGTACGTCCAGTCCCTGGCCGACCGGCTGGTCCGGGAGGCGGTCGTCGTCGAGTGCGAGCGTGGCGCCAGCTGGGCCGCCATCGGCCAGATGACCGGCGTATCCCGTCAATCCGCCCATGAACGCTGGTCACCCGTCATAGAAGGCTGGGCCCTGACGGGCCGCCAGCGCACCGGCATCGGATCGGGCACTCCCTCCGCCGAACTCGCGGCGAACCTGGACGCCTGGTTCGCTGAACTCGACCACCAGGGCCGCACCGACGCGATCACCGCCACCCTGCCCTCCTACGCCGACTCATCCGCCCGCACCGCCGCGCAGGAAAAGCGCGAGCAGGCCGCCCAACTCCGCGACCGGCAACAAGCCCTGCAGCAGGCCGCCGACCAGGCCTGCCAGGCGAGCATGGCGGCCACCGGCACCGCCGGCGCCGACCACAACCGCACCGCATGGGCTACCGCCCTGCTCGCCCGCGCCGGCACCTACGACCAACTCGCCGCCGCCGAAGCCCCCCTGGGGCGCGAGCACAAGCGCACCGCCGGACGCCACCGCTCCCTCGCCCACGACCTCCTCAGCGGAAAGCCGGTCCCGGCCACTGCCCCCACGACGGAGACCGGCACATGAGCAGCCGCAGCAGGCAGGCCCACTACGACACCGGCGCTACCTAGGGTGGGTCCGTGGTGGGGGCGTTGGTCTGTTCGTGGTGCATCGTCATGAGCGCGCCGCCCGCTCGACAGGCTCGTCGGGGTCGTCGGACTGGACACCGTCGAACTCGGCATCGTCCCGTTCAGCGCTTCGCTGAAGATCCGGCCGGGCAATAGTTTCTGGATCTACGACGAACGCCTCGTGGTCATCGAGGACTGGCACGCGGAGCTATGGATCGACGACGCCGACAGCATCGCCACCTACCTGCGCACCTGGAACACCCTGCGCGAGTCCGCCGTCTACGGCACCGACGCGCACAGCATCATCAACGCCGCGCGGCGAGCGCTCACTTCACGGTGAGGCGGCCCGGCGGACTGGTGACCACTTGTTAGAGGCGGCTGCGCGCCGTAGTGGAGCGACGCACCGATGCGTGGAACTCCAAGGGCCTGTACATCACCTGCGCCCGGGGGCACAACTGCAAAGGACGGTTGTGCCTCTGCCGGCGTTCAGCTTGCGTTTCAACCCCTGTCTCGATCAGCCTTTTTGGCTGGTCGAAGCAGACAAGAGAGCTCGCACGGAGCTGAGTGCCAGCTCTCAATCTTCATGCGACACACCGAGGTCGTGGCGCATAGCGGTTCTCATAGTTCGGAGCATCTCCCAGACCTCGTACTGGGCCTGGGCCGCGGTCTCCATCGTTTCGCCTGGTTCGGGGGCACCGCGTTCGAGGCGCTTGACCTGGCCGTAGACCTTGTTCAGGGCCTGGTTGACGACACTCGCTCGCCTGAGTACTTCTTCGGGGGCGATCATCTGTGCTTCGGAGTATCGATCGCGGTGCGCGTTCTTCGCTTCCTCGAGTGCGTCGCTGTCGGCCTCCTCCACGCCGCGTCCCCTCATGACGTGCAGGTGGCGGTTGAGAGCGGTAGTGAACTGCCGCGCATCCCGGTTGAGTTCCACATAGCAGGTGCGTCGCAGCGAACGGGCCTCGCGAACCTCCTCATGGTCTCGAACGAGCTCTATCTCCAGGCGCTTCGCTCGTTCGGAGCCGCGCTGGGTGAGTAGCGCCCCTCCCAGGGTTCCTGCGACGCCTGCGACAGCGATGATCACTGAGCTGAGATCCACCGACGTACCCCGTGAAATTCTTCGGCCTCGTGCCCGCTGCACATGGCCCCAGGCCGTCAAGTTTGCCGCTCCTCGGTGCGCCGGGGTTTGGTGCCCTTCTTGTGGTGGGCGGGGCGGCTGTATGCCTGTTCCTCATGTTCCGCGGGCCGATGGAGCGGAGCGAAAGGTACCCCCATGCCGGACACCCGGATCAGCAGCCGCACCCGGGCCTACGCCCTCTACACCGGTGCTCCCCGCCAGCTCGCGTGCGACGTCGTCGCTGGCCTACCCCGCCGCGCACCTCTCATCCCAGCCCCCGCCCGCCAGGCGCAACTCCTGCTCGAGTCCGAGGCGTTCTACCGGATTCTCAGTTACCAGCGGAACTTCTTCGAATTCCCCTTCGGGATCCGGTACGTACAGCCCACCGCGGAGGGAATCCGGCTCGACCTGGAGAGCGCGGCGAGCGTCGACGGCGTGCTGGCCGCCCTGTTGCCCGGCCGGGTGCAGGCGGGCACCGGCCAAGATGAGATCCAGGGTCTCAACGGGGTCCGGATCACCGCACGCACCGACTGCGGCATCGAGCTCCGCCGGCTCGGACAGCCGACAAGCATCCGGTTCACCGGAGTGTTCCGACGCGCGTTCCAGAAGGCCGAGGCTGTCCTTGCCGAGCGAATCCACGACTTCGGAGGTGAGGCCAGCTGGCGTGCCGGCGACACCTGGACCGCCGACGAGCGGCGCTGGGAGGACGAGCGTCAGCCCCTGACCTACGAGTCCACCTGGCGCGAGGTGGCCTGGCTACCCAGCGGCCTGCTGCGCCGCCTCGGCCTCCTCCACACCGTCGCCGTCCCTCACGTGGTCACCGGCCACGAGGCCCGGCTGGGGGAGTGGTGGATCCTGGAACTGGACCACGCCTCCGACACCGGCCTGCGCCGCGCCGAGCTGCCTGCGCGCTGCGAAGTTGGCCTGCGCTATTCGGTTCCTGGAGTCGCCGAGCCGTCGGGTGTGGTCGATCACCCTGACCGTCGGGCTGGTCTGCGGTGGAGTGGCGTCGCCACCAGTGTCAGGAACCTGAAGGGCCTGTGCTACCAGGTGGAGGGGGGAGAGGTGCGGGTGATGACGGCAGGGAGGTGCCCGCTTTCGATGGCCTCCTGCGGCAGGGACAGTCCGAAGTGTGCGCCGATGACCGTCAGTGCCCGGCGTTGTTGTTCGTGTGTCGATAGTTCTTCGTCCATGCCCAGCATGTCGTCGATGGAGTCTTGGGGAGCGATGGCCCCGGCCTCCTCGAGGGCCGGGCGTAGCAGGTTGGGCTGGGCGCCTGCGGGGTCGTAGCCGGCGCCCAGTTCGAAGTGCAGCTGTACCTCACCGTCGGCGTGGTAGCTGAAGAAGGAGGGCGGGTCGTCGGGCCGTGGATCGAAGATCAGCACTTCGGCGCCGCGGGATACGGCCGGATCCAGGGCCCAGCCTTCGCTGCCGCCGCTTTCCACGATGAACGCCCAGTCGCCGGCTTGGCCGATGAGCCCCGCGCAGTAGGCCTGGGACATGTCAACCATGCTGGAGGCTTCCTGGAGGGTGGTGGCGGGTTTGATCTCCACGGGCTCGTGATCAGCCATGCGCTCGGCCAGCTGCTGGGGACTGAGGCCGCGGGCGCAGGTGATGTACAGGCCCTTGGAGTTCCACGCATCGGCGATCCACTCAAGACTGTCAGGCATTGCGGCATTCTCTCTTTCGGGGATGCGTGGCCGACGGGGGCACAACTGCAAGGACGGTTGTGCCCCCGCCGGCGTTCAGCAACTTACGGCTTGGGGACCGTGCAGGTCACGGTCGGCTTGGTTGCGTCGCAGTGCGCGAACTTGGGGAAGTCGACCCAGTAGGGGTCCTGGTCTAGCAGCCGGTACTTGCCCGAGAAGCCTCCGCTGAATGCTCCGCCCATCGAGGTGGAGTTGATCCAGCCGGACATGGCCGAGCGGCCGCACTTCTCCTTCCACGTAGGGGCAGCCGTGCGGACATCGTCGTACAGGTGCCATTCACCCTGCTTGACCCGGGTGGCATAGGTCTGCACGCAGTCGTTGCCCGTGTCGACCTCGTTCATGCCGCCCATGCCGGTGGGCATGCCACCGGAGTTGTAGGTGGAGGCGTAGGCGAACTCATCGCAGGACACCTTGTCGGTGGAGCTGATCGCGGTGACCTTGGTGGCGTCCGGGTTGCCGTAGGTGGCCGCCCACCCGTCCGGGCAGATCACCTTACGGTTGTCGTCCGGCTTGCGGTTGTGCGCATTCTTGTCCGCGGCAGGCAGGTAGAACAGGGGCTTCTTGGAGGCCTTGCTGCCAGGGTGGTGGGGAGCTTGGCCTGGATCAGCCAGGCGTGTGCAACGGCCGGCGGTGCCTTGTCGAAGTTCATCACCCACGTCGGAATGTACTTGCGGAACGTACAGCCCGGAGTGGCGGAGGAAATCTTGTCGCAGCGGATCTCGGCGCCCTCGGCCTCCCACCGGGATGCTGCCGGGTTCGCCACCGGAGAGTAGGCGCTGCCTCGGATACATGGAACTCGACCGGCACGGCGCCGAACTGCTCTTCCAAGTGTTGACCGAGCGCGAGGAAAAGAACAGCGTCGCCATCGCCTCCAACGAGTCCTTCGGCGGGTGGACGAAGACGTTCACCGACCCCCGGCTCTGCGCGGCCATCGTGGACCGTCTGACCTTCAACGGCACGATCATCGAGACCGGCACCGACTCCTACCGGCTCGCCTCCACCCGGGCCCGGGTCGAACAACCAGCCAAGGCCGTCTGACGGCTTTCTTTCAACCCGCCACCCTTCGCGGGTGGCGGGGCGCTGACCAGCCGGTTGTCACTGGTCGAAGGCACCGTTCTGCTCCAAGCCGCCCATGAACTGCTCGTGCACCCTCAGCTCACGCCCTCTGCCCGGGCTCGTCAGAACGATGGTCTTCGCCTCCGCGAGCGACGTCGGACCCGCCCCCAGCAGTTCACGCGTGATCACCACGGCATCAAGCACCTCGACCCGGCGCTCGCTCAGCAGCCGCTGCACGGCAGCCATTCCGTCGTTCCCTGCCAACAGCGGCCGGCACTCGTCGACGAGCGCTTCAAGCCGGGCCGTCCTCTCCGGGCTCAGCCCCCTGATCGCCATCGCGCTGTTCCTTCCCTCGCGGATCCGAACTCCTCCCCGATCATCCCGGACGCTCGAACATCAGACTGCCTTCATTTCTCGTGAACATCAGCGAGCCAGTGGATCACCAACTGCCTCCCAGACTGCTGAACAAACGCTGCCGCTTGAAGTGAACGAAGCCACCAAGGAGTGACTGACGTCCTGGACGCGGGTGCCGGGCGTCGAAGGACTGTTGATCCGGGGGAGCGGGCAGCGGTATCTGCCGGGAGCCCGCGCGCTGTACAAGCTGCGCCGTCGGGATACCACTGAGGCGGTGGTGGGCGCGATTACCGGCACCGTACGGCGGCCGCAGACGCTCGTGTTGGGCCCGCCTCGACGAGAAGGGTGGGCTCAGGCCGATCGGCCGCAGTACGCCGCTACGGCCGGAAGCGGCGCGCGACTTGGCAGAGCGGCTGACGCCCGTAGGGCCCGGTCACCCGTGGGGGGGGGCGTACGGTTCGCGGCCTCCTGGGGGTCGCGGACGCCGCTCGACGTCATGCTCGTCGAACCGGCGCTGGTCGCCGAGATCATGGTGGACACGGCGCAGGAGCGTGGATCGTGGCGACACCCGCTGCGATTCGCCCGGATCCGGGACGACCTCATGCCAGTTGCGGTGCCGCTGTTCGGCGACAGCGGCACGTGAGTAGCTTCCCTTATCGACCTGGTGACGTTGAGCGGCGGACGTGCGGATCGTGACGGTTCGCGTCGACGATCCACCCGAAGGGGGCTGTCGTTCACCTGGCGCTACATGGTGTGCCCCGACGGCTCGCTCTGCGGGCGACGGCAGCTTCAACGGCACTAGCGATGCAGTCCGCGCCGACTGCACTCCGCTGATCCCGAGGATGACGAAGGGTTGGCCCGGTCCTGCTCACGGTGTCGTGCGGGCTGCGTTGGCACGGCCGCTGCAATCACGTGTCGGTCCACGCACGGCAGGCATGGCGAGCACCTCGCCGACCGCTGTGCTCCCGCCACCTGCTGTGGCGGCGTGCGCAGAGTGATAGCGGGACCGAGTCGGAGCGCCCGGTGTCGCGCTCCACTTTCGGCACCCTTGCACCGAGAAGTGGCCTTCGGGGTGAGGGTGGGCGGATTTGGCCAAGGTGCCCTCACCCGACCGACCACGCCAAACAACGACTCCACGCTATCGAAGGCGAGTTGGACTCGCAGCCTGTCTTCTTGCCGTCCAAATCGCGCCAACTCTTGCGATTCCGGGCATCGCCGAGGCGGAATTGTGGCCTCCGTCACAGCTTGGCTCTGCAGGCCGTGATCAAGTTGATCTTGACCGCAAGGCATGGTTGGCCCCTTTCCATGTGAAAAGACTGGGTTGCGAACCATGCCCGACATACACGCTCAAAGGGAGCACGGGGCATGCAGAACAAGACGTACCGGCGCAGATGTGGTGCGGCCGTCGCCGCTCTAGTGGCCGCAGCGATCGTTGGTACAGGACTGTCCGGCTCGGCGATGGCCGCCGACCGCACACGTGTGAACAGCACGCAGACCGCGATATCCGCCCCTATCCGTGCTGACATCGATCTGTCCGGTGTGAGCGACGCCGAGGGGGAGGCCGCGATCCAGCGCGCGGTCGACGTCATCAGCTCCATACCCGAATCGCTGATCAAGCGAGTCGAGGCGGGCGACCAGGACGCGCTGCGTGAGGTCGTCGAGCTCCTGGACCCCAGCGTCCAGGCCAAGCCCGGTGTCCAGTTCGGCTGGTTCGGGTGCGCGACCGGAGTCGCCAAGTTCGCCGCCGAGAACGGGATCGGTATCGCTAAGGCGTGGAAGCTGGTCAAGAACGGCAAGAAGGTCGTCAAGGCCATCTGGGCCTACATCAAGCACGGTAAGTACCCTGGCGGCATCGACGATGACATCGCGAACCTCATCATCAACTCCACCGGCCTGCCCGCACTGGCTCACGCCTGTCTGTAGGAACTTTGAGGGAGGAGGTCTGCGATGAAGCGGAACCCAGGACCTCCCGAGCAGGACTCTGACGACGAACTCGGTGCCGCCGCCAGCGGCATCGTCTACACCCTGACGTTCCTGCTCATCGCGTACATCCCTGCCACGTTCATCGGCGAGCTCTTCGGCAATCACGGCTTGCCCATGGCGCCCTGGCTGTTCGCGCCGGTCGTGGGGCTCGCGCTGGCAGTGATGATGCTCGTCGAGCCCTTTTTGCAGAGCCGGACGTGGTGGTCCCGGGTCGACGATCTGTGGGGCGCTCTCCTGATGGGGCTGAGCGTCGTGGTGCCGATCGTGCTTGGCGTGGTGCGGCCGATGTCCCTGTGGACTTCGCTGCCGCCCATGGTTCCCACGGTGCTGTCGTTCGTGCCTATCGCCTTCGCCATCTGGTGCGTCAAGCAGTGGCACCGGCATCTGCGCAAGCGGCAACGGCCCCAGCTGGGACCGTTCAAGCCCCTTCCTCGCATCAGCGATCCGGATTCACCGGATACGGATAAGGGCTGACGCGGCAGAACTATGCGCGACCCGAGCAAGGGGCGCCCGGTGCACCGGGCGCCCCTTGTGGGATCAGAGCAGGGCGACGCGCGCCGCAGCAGGTGACTGAGCACCTCGCCAGCCGTCCGCGTGCCCGGCGTCTGGCTCCGTTCAGGCGCAGGCTGGCCGCTGCCGCATGGTTGCGGGGCTTCAGCGATCTGCTTCGTTTTCATCGAGTGGGTCCGGCTCGCGGAGGAAGGCGAGGTCGAGGACGTAGTGCTCGCCCGCGGGGCACTGGGCGAGGTAGCTACGGGTCTGTTCCAGGGTCCAGTCCTCGGTGTCCTGTTCGAGGTAGCTGTCGTAGTAGTCACCTGCGGCTTGTCGGCCACGCCACCAGGCGTGGCCCTCATATACGCCGGGGCGGGGCAGATTTGTCTCGCCGGCGGGGCCGAACTCGAGCTCGTTGACGACGAGGGTGCCGGTCTGCGACTCGATGGCGAGCGGTACGTGGCCTTCGGCGTCGGCAGGCACCTGCGGGACGGTGTCCCAGACGCGGATGCTGACCTGGGCCTTGAGGGCGGGCTGGAGGCTGACCAGATAGAGGTGGTGGCGCTGTCCGGCTACTACCTGTTCTTCGGCGGTCTGCAGGATTGCTGTGTCGTCGGGGTAAGTGTCGGCGTCGTACACCTCCAAGACGCGGCGGCCTGGGGTGGCCGTGCAGGTGTACTCGGTGAGGAGCGGCATGTCATTTCCCGGCTAGTCGGTGATCTTCACGTAGAAGGGGTCGCCGTCAAGGACGCGATTGAGCGTATACGTCTTGTTGATCCGTTTGCCGCCTGCCAGGTTGTCCTTGCCATCAATGAGGCGGACGGAGAAGCGGTTGTCGCCCTTCGTGGACCCTTCCCGGGTGGAGGCGAAGGGATACTCGTCGCACTGCAGGCCGCTGCCGGTGTAGTTGCCCCAGACCTTCTTGCACTCGCTGATGGATTTGGTTCGGTTCTCCTCCTGCTTGTCTTTGTCGACGAGCCGGTGCAGGGGCTCCTTCTCGCCAGGCACGCTCTTGCCGACGAAGGAAGGGAAGGTCCGTTCGGGGCGCTTTTGGGCGTCATAGATGTGCAGGGAGCTCTCCTTGACTTCGGGATCCTTCCTGCTCATCGTCAGCTGGACGCGGGCCTCGGTGAAGACGGTGCCTTTGTGCTTGCCCGCTATCTGCCCGGCGTAGTCGAAGCGCACGTTGGAGTGGTAGGCGCCGACTCCGTCGGGGTAGGGCGTGGCGTTGGGGGAGTCCACGGTCAGATCCATCGTGACCAGGGTGTCCACGCGCTGATCATTCTTGGGGTCGAAGGCGCCTTTGTCGGGGGAGGTGTAGGTGAGCGTCCATCGCGGATCACGGTCCCACACACCCAGCAGTTCGTCCCGGCTGGTGGTCTGTGGTGCATTCACCTTCGCGTCAGGGCTGCTGGTGCCGGCGTTGATGGTGTGCGAGAAGTGCTGGCCGATGCGCCACTTTGTGGCGTCCTCAGACGGGATGGGCTGCACACGGATGTTCTCGATACTGGAGGTGTAGTCGACGCGGCGGCTGCCGTCGTGAGCGAAGCCGAGGATCCACTGGTCGAACCAGAGCCGGCCGATGGTTTCGGTGCCCCGCTTATTGCGCAGCACCAGGTCGTAGGGGCGCTTTTGGCAGCTCTCGAAGCGCGACTTGAGCCAGCCCTTGGCGCCTTTGGCCTTATCGGCGTGCTCGGCGCACTGCTTGCGCAGCTCCTCCGGCTCGTCGGCGGCCGGTGCTGCGGCGGCTGGGGGCGCCGCGGCGGCTGGCCCGGTGCTGCGGTCGCGCATGTAATCGGCCAGAAGCCGCGGCGAGTTGAAGCCGGCAAGTTCTGCGGCGGGAACAGTGGAGGCTTCGACGAAAACCCGCTCGCCGCTTACGGCGGCGCTTCGCGGGCCGGGGTGGGCGGCGGCGGGGGTGGCAGCCGCCAGCATGGTCAGCGCGGCGGTGGCGGCCGCGCCCTGGAGGCGTCGTGCCAGTTTCTGGCGAGACGGCACTGGAAGGCTCCTTGCCGGATTGGGGCGAGTGATGAGGAGGCGGCCGCCGAAGGCCGGGCGGCGGATCACTGATCGCATGTCTGCCCCCAGCAGGCATCCAGCAGGGCACCGGTGGCCGCGGAGTAGCGCGCGGTGAAGCCGTCGAAGCGCTGGTCGCTGTGCTGCAGCCCCGGCGTGGACTGGCGGGAGGAGACCGTCCACACCTCATCGCTGCCGTACCCGTCACCGCGGGAGGCGGAAGCCAGGCCGGTGCGCTGCGCAGGACTGGCGGTGACGATGACGTCACCGGCATTCACGTCGAACGCGGATGCCGCCCGTTCGCGGATCTGCGTCGCCGTCACCTGCTCACCCTCTCCTTCTTCCTGCGGAGCGGGCTGGGGCGTGTCAGGCAGCGCCGCGGCGTTGCACAGTCGGGCGCTGACCACGCAATCGGCAAGCCCGGGAACGGTCTCCAGGCAGGCATCGGGATCTTGCTCCATGCACGCCTGCAGCGCCTTTTGATCCACGCCGTTGAAGACATCCGGCTCCGGCGCAGTGCCTCTGGAAGCCGGCTTTGCAGCGGGGGCCGACCGGACCGCAGCAGCGGGGCCCGCGAGAGCGGCCGCCTGGCGGCGCGGCTTGCTCGCGCTCCACTGGGTGAAGGAGGTGGCGTTGGTGAGCTTGGTGGTGAAGCAGTTGGGAGGCTTGTGCGAGGCGCCACATGCGGGCAGCGTCACCGACCTCGCGGTATTGCGGCTCTCCACCCGCTTCCAGGTTCTGTTCTCGTCCAGGAACTGCATGCGGCTGGCGATGGCAGGCACGTCGGTGTATTTCGGCCCCATGACCTCAAGACCGACATCGACGCGGTTCGATCTGCCGCGAGGCACCTTCAGCTGATGAGTCGTGGAGCCGACCTTGTTGAAGTCGTAGAGCACATCCCACTGATTGCCCCGGTCCTGCCGGACCGTCATGTATGTGTGGTTGCGCTTGTCCGCCTTGGTCGGGTTCACTCCGGCGGTGATGGCCTTGGTCCGTCCGCCGCTGGTCGTCAGCTCCGTCCACCGCGGACCATAGGTGTTTGTGGTCTTGCCGGTCTTCTCCGCGTACAGGCCGATCTCTATGTTCTCCGCAGCCACGCTGCGCTCGGTATTGGGTGTCACGCGCAGGTAGTTGGACGTCTGCACCGTGGCGTTGCCGGTGTCCGTCTTGTCGAACTTGATGGGCACGTTCCGCCAGGTCGCGAAGCCGCCGATCATCGGCTCGCCGGGCTCGCTGCAGGTCATCGCCCAAAAGACGATGCGCGCGTTATAGAGCCCCGTACATGCTTCTTTGGGTGCCTCTGCGCTGGCCGGTGTGGCCGATATCAGCAGCGCTCCGACGGAGGCGGCCGCACAAGCGAGCGCGGTTAAGCGTATGCGTGGGGATAACACGTCTCCTCCTTGTGGAAGATCAGGAGTGGGCGCAGCAGAAGCTACCGGTCACATCCGCAACAGTCGTCCGATATTCGGACACAATGGCTCGTTATGCGCACATGATCTCCATCACGTCTTCTGCCCGACCAGTGAAGACAACGAAGCTGCTCCACGCCGATTCTGAATGGACCTCAGGCGCACGAGCGCAGCCAGCGCGTGGCCTACCCCGCCTCTCCCGCGACGCCAGCAGAAGGCAGGCGCAGGTCCCCTCCGCTCGCCCCGAAGGGCTGGCTCTGCCAGAGAGCGATGACATGCACATTCGGCTCGAGGTCACTTCCTGCCCGGCGGACGCCACGGCAGTACCTCAGTGGCCGACCGAACCCGTGGCGCACCGCACGGGGCAGCCGCCGGGGAGGAGAACCTGAACTGAAAGGGGTCCACACGTAAGCGCTAAGCCCCCGGCGATGCCGGGGGCGGCGGGTCTTACTCGGGTTGAAGGGAGCCGGTGACGTGGTGCGGGCTGGTGCGTCTTTGGCCGATGAGTGGGGGAGCGGTACGTAGGTGTACGCGTTATGGCAATAGCGATGTCTGGTGGCGGTTTTCGGGACGGATGAGGCGTGTGTGACCAGGAGCAGCGCAGGATTTGCATGGCCTCGGTGGTGTCCGCCGGGCGGGCACGGTGCCGCCGCGAACGCCCGCCCGGCGGGATCGGCCGTGAAGTTCCGGTGAACCCTCCCGCCCCACGGGATCGCTCTTTTTCGCAGGTCAGAGCCGGTGTTCGCTGCCGGGATGATCAGTGTTGGGAAGGTGCGACGGAAGGGCCGGCGGTACTACATGCGCGGAGTCGCGTTCGGGGACGGCCGCCGCCCCGGCGGTCAGGTGTTGAAGGACGCTCAGGAAATGGCCGGGCTCCCGCCCGGGGTGTGGAGGGGGCGCGGCCTGGCCGCGCTCGGGCTCACCGCCGGGCAGACGGTGACCGAGCGGCAGATGGATTTGGTGTTCGGGGAAATCCGGCACCCGGATGCCGACCGCGTGGAGCGCGAGCTCCTGGACGACGGCGTCGACCCGGAGACGGCGCGGCGGGCCACCGTCCTCGGTCAGCCGATCGAGGAGATCGAGCAGCGCAAGCAGACCCCGTTGATCGCCCTGGACTTCGTGTTCCGGCCGCAGGCGTCACTGGTCGTGCTGTGGGCTCTGGGGGATGCCAGGACGCGCCGGGTCATCGAGTGGGCGCACGAGCGGGCGGTCGCTGCGACCCTTCGCTGGCTGGAGGATGAGGTCGCACAGACCCGGTGGGCGTCCGGCCGTCAGCGCGCGAAGGCCCCGGCCCTGGTCGTCGCGGCGTTCCGGCACTACGACAACAGGAACGGATTTCCCCTCCTGCACGAGCACTGCCTGATCCTGAACCGGGTGCAGCGCCCGGACGGCTCCTGGTACGCGCTGGACACGGTCCGGCTCTACAAGAACGTCGTGGCCGCCGACACGCTGTACACCTTGGAGATGACCACCGAGGTGTGCGAGGAGCTCGGACTGGCGACCGTGCCGAGGGAGGTGACGCCGGGCCTGCGCCCGGTGATGGAGATAGCCGGCGTCGACCAGGAGCTCATCGACTGGTCGGCCACCCGCCGCCGCCGGATCGAGGACGTCCTCGAGGGCATCACCGACGACTACGTGAAGAAGCACGGCCGGCTGCCCGGCGAGCGAGCCCGCCACGGTCTGGCGTGGTGGGCGGCGCAGGAGACCCGCCCGGACAAGAAGACCCCGCGCCCGCTGGACCAGCTGCTCGCGTGGTGGCGTGTCTCCGCGCTCCTGAAGTTCGGGCAGGCGATGGTCGACGGGCTCCTTGAGCGGTGCCGGTCGGCCGGGGCGGTGATCCGGGCCCGGGTGGGGCCCTGGGTGGACACCGCGCTCGCCACGGTCGACGTCGCCGCGATCGTCTTCACCGTGCGCGGAGTCTTCTACCGCCGCCACGTCCTGGCCGAAGCGCGCCGGCACCTGCTGGAGACCCTGCGCGGCCGCGCCTACGTGCCCGGCATCGACAGCCACATCGCCGACCGGGCCCTGGAGCGCTACGGCCGTCAGCTCACCGTGCCCCAGAAGGGACGACGGGCCCCGGCTGCGAATCAGCTTGCTACACCGCCGACTTCGCCTGGCCCAGCCGCTGGTGGGTCGCGGGCTCTGATGGGAAGCCGCCCCGGGAGTCGACCCGGTACGAGCGGGCCCGGGTCGCCAGCCTCGCCCTGCAGAACGCGATCCGCGCCGCCCTCACCGCACCGCCCGCACGGGACGAAGCCCCGGCCGCGACCGCGTCGGGCGCACTCCCGCCCACCGGCGACCACGACCAGGCCGCGCCGCACGGCGTCGACCAACCCGGCCGGGTGGCCGCTCAGACCCCGGCGCAGCGGGCCGCCGCCATCCACGCCCATCAGCAGGCCGCGATGCCGCAGGAGTACCTGGAGGGCCGCACAACGGACCCCGCGACGTGGATGACCTCGCCGCAGAACCTCGCCCACCTCGCCGCCCTCACCCGCGCAGGCGAGGCCCGCGGCCGCACAGTCGAAGAGCAGGCGGACCAGACCAAGCACGCGCACCAGGCGAAGCAGGCTCCGGCCTCCGACGCGCAGCAGCAACACCACACGACGCAGCCCGACCAGAACAGGGGAGCTGGCCCCGACCGGTGAAGGGACGCCAACTGGCCAGCAGGTGGCCGATCTGCGCCTTCACCCGCCGCGCGGCGCTCCCGCTCACGGCAGTACCCCGGCGGCCGGCCGGGCCCGTGGCGCACCGCACGGGGCCGCCGTCGGGGATGAGTGGCCACGGTGGACTTCACCGCGCGCCCTGTGAGTGGACCGCTGGCTGGGGGAGTGGAGACCACGGTGGAGCGCATCAGGTGGTCCACTCGGTGCGCTCCACCCGGTGGGGGAGTGCGGACCATCCCGGCACCCGGTGCGCTCGGTGCGGTGCCTCGGGCGCACCGGTGCGCCCGCCGACGATGCCGTGCACTCCCACCCACCGCACCACCGCACTGCACGCTCCACCGGCACGCGTCGGAGTGGCCGCCACTCCCGCTAGCTCCACCCGATGTGTGTACAGAGGGCGACGGCGCATCGGACGCGGTGCACTCGGTGCATCCCCCCCTTGACGAGGTGTGCCGCCGGATTCCACCCAGCCCATCGGATGGAAAGCAACCCTTGTCCAGCTACGAGTTTCCGCGTGATCCTCGACGTTTCCCCTTGACGGCCTCCGCTACCTCTTCAAAAGGCAGCACGCACCGGGCCCCGATGCACAACCGCTCACCCGAGGCCGACAAGGGGTTCTGCATCGAGTGGCGATGCACGACATCGGATGGAGTTGAGTCCACTCGATGGGCTCCACCGAGTGGACTCCACTCTGGTGCGCCGGATCACGATGGGCGCCACCGTGCGGCGCATCACGATGGCGTGCCACCGCACCGGTGTGCCGCACCACCCGACGATGCCGCGCACTCCCGCGCGCCCGGTGCGCCGCACCCGCTGTCCCGCACCGCACCCGATGCGCACCGCTCGGATCGCGCGCACCGCCAGGCCCACCCTCTTCTCTGGCTCGGGCCGGGCGAACCGGCACCCCTTGTCCGACTCCGAGCGGGTGGCAGGCTACCCCTTGCGCAGGCCTGGGCGGGCGCACGTTTCTCCTTGACTACGTTGGCTACCGGAGCATTTCCCCTTGCCAGAGCCGGTCCCGACCGCCGATCAGGTCGCGGTCAAGGGGAGCTGTGATAGAGGTCCGCCGCCGCGCGTCCGGCGCGGTGCGGCGCATGGCGAGACCACCCACGCGGTGATGCCGCCGGCCATGGTGGCGGGGATGGTGACGACTTCGTTCGCGATCGTCTCTGAGGTCTGCGCCGTTGACCTGTCTCAGCGAAGCTGAAGCGGTTCTCACCGAAGATGAAGGGATGAAAGTTCGTCTCACTGAAGGTTGATCGCGCAGATCAGGGACTGCCTTGGCGCCAGCCAGTAGTCCTGATTCCGCGCTACGTTGTCGTGGTGATTGCTCCTTGGTTGCTCTGTGTCGAGGCGGACCCGGCGACAACCACGTCATGGTGGGGGACGTTCCCGCAATGGCTCGCGTTCGTGGGGACCATCGCGGCGACGACCACGGCGGTGTGGATCGCTCTTCGCCAGCGAGCCGCCGAAGAGCGAGTGCTGGCGGGCAGGCAGAGAGAGAAGGCTGCTCACGTGGCCTTGGAGAGCCTCGACGAGCAGGGCGTGACAGTCCGGAATCACAGCCAGACACCGGTCACGAACGTGCGCCTCGTAACGGTGGAGGCGTACGTGGATGAGGACCTCGGGGAAGACGAGGGCTGGACGACGGTCGGGCGAACTCGCGCGACCGTCGAGCCGGGCCTCCTGTTGCTGCTGTCCGCCGGTGACGGCGCCCGTTTCACCTTCACTGGCTGGCACTCTCCTGAGGAGCTGACACCCGATTCCTCCCAGAGGCGGGGGAATCCGTCAGTGACGTTCGCTTACACCGACGCGGCGGGTACGCGGTGGCAGCGTGAGAACTACGACTTGCCCGTTCCCTGGGGAGGGGTCCCGCTGCCCGGAGCCGCGGCGGAGCGTCGGCGTATCGTCAGGCGCAAACGATGGCGGCGATGGGGGCGGCGTCGCAGGATTATCTGGAAGAGCCTGCGGTTCGGCCTGCGCTGTAAGGGCTTCACCCTGAAGGGCCGTCAGAAGCGGCGCGCCAAACTGCGCGAGAAGGAGAAAGCGCAGCAGAGGAGTCACGACTGAACGTGACTCGTCTTGGCGCAGGCTACGAGGGTCTCACCAGAGGCGAGGGCATCCGGGTCCCTCTCACCGACAGATGAACCTGGATCTGGTCAGTAGGGCGCCGGAGTCTCCGAAGCAGACGGAAACGACCTGGGCGAGGGACGACGCCGGGGCCCTGAGCCGACGGTTACGGGACAACCGGCTCGCGACGAGTCCGCCAAGGCAGTCCCTGATCTGCGCGATCAACCTTCAGTGAGACGAACTTCCATCCCTTCATCTTCGGTGAGAACCGCTTCAGCTTCGCTGAGACAGGTCAGCCGTACCCTCCTGATGATCACGGGTCGGTAACGGCACCCAGGAGAGTGTCACACCGTCGACTTTCGCCACACCTCTACCAGGTGACGGGGGGATTGCATCCAGACCCCCGCGCCACCTGCGTGAGGAGCCTTGTCATGACGTACACCAGCAGCGCCCGGCAGCCCGACCCGGAGCCGCGCCCGACCTGGACAAGGGGTGCCGAACACCTTCCGGGCGGCCCGGAATCCAGTGCCGTGAACGGTGCCGTGAAGGCTTCCAACGTCGTCCCGATCACCGCAGCTCACACCGCCCGCCAAGGGGCCACCCGGCACGCTGACACCTCTCTTCCTTCCCCCGAGACGTCGGCGAAGGGGAAGAAGTCCACCCCCACGGCCGGGAAGGTGCGGGCCGATGCACTGCGGATGCTGGGGTGCGTGCGCATAGCCACGGTCCGGCAGATAGCCCAGGTGATCACGGCGGAGGATGCCGACGGCCGGTCGTACGTGCGCAGGGCGATGAAGGAACTGGCGGAACTCGGGCTGGCGGAGACGAACGGCAAGGCCGGACGGCACCCGATCTGGAACCTGACCCCGGCGGGGCAGAAGGCTCTGGCTGAGGGCAACGAGCTGCCGCCCCGCCCGAAGGCCGGCACCGGCGCCAAGGCCGTTGGGGCCGGGTTCGGTCCGCACGGCGTCGCGGTGACGGACATGATCCTCGCCTACGGTGGCCGTAACCATCTGACCGACTGGCAGGTGGAGGTCAACCACACCGTCAAGGAGACCGGCCTCAGCTTCAACACCGACGCCGTCCTCGCATGGCCGACCAAGACCAGCGAGGTGCGCCTCTTCGAACTCGACAACGGCACCATGAGCCAGGCCCGCCTCGCCAAAGAGGTCTGGGACTACGAGCGCTACGCCGGACACCGCGTCTGGGAAGGCGCCCGCGGCACCATCGGCACCACGCACCCGTTCTGGCAACGCCACCGCTACACCCGCTCAACGACCTTCCCGCGCCTCCACGTCGTCCTGGCGGGCAAGGCGGAGCACCTGCTCGACAACCGCCTCCAGGCGCTCGCTGACGACGTGCAGGGCATCACCATCGCGGTCTGGGTGAACACCCTGCCGCGACTCCAGCGGGGCGAGGCCTGGTACGAGATCGGCGTCGACGACCCGGACCGGCGCCGCGCCCGCTACCCCGAACCTGCCGGACGCTGAGAGCCTGTCTTTGAACCCCCGCCTGCGCTCCGACGCTCGATGTCGGCGGCGATGCCCGCAACATCGTCGTCCCCATCTCGACCTCAATGGCGGACGTCTGGTGCTGGGGCACCGGCGCAACGTATGCCAGGCCCGGAGGCTTCGCCGTCCTTGGCGCAGACGGGATGTGGCGGAGACCTGCGGCCGGCGGATGTCGTGGGTGATGCTGCGGGGTGTGACCCCTCTTCTGATACGTCGCCAAGAGCGTCGGGGCCTGCGCCTGTGGCCGGTCGGCCTGGTGCTGGCCTCAACCTTCGCCCTCGCGGTCATGGTTGCGGGCGGAGTGTTCTTCGCCGGGTGGGATCTGCTCGGCGCCCGGGAGCTGAAACCGGAGCGCCGGCTCACCTCCAAGACCCTCTTCGACCTGGTGAAGCTCTCCTTCGGAGTGGTGGCCGGGGCCGGGGCACTGGTCGCCCTGGTGGTGGCCTACCGCCGCCAGCGCGTCGATGAGACCGGGGCGCTGCGGGAGGCCACCCGGCTGCACACCGAGCGCTTCACCACCGCCGTCTCCCAACTGGGCAGTGAGTCCGCCGCGGTGCGGCTGGGCGGGGTGCACGCGCTGGCCGGGCTCGCCGACGACGCGCCCACCGACCTGCTGCGACAGACCTGCATCGACGTGCTGTGCGCCTATCTGCGGCTGCCCTACACCGCCGAGACCGACCTGCCGCCGGACGACATGACCGCCTACCACGCCTACCTGGCGCTGCGCGAGGTGCGGCACACCATCATCCGCCTCATCCGCGACCGCACCGCGGTCGGCCCCGAGGAGACACACGTCTCCTGGCAGGGCTATGACTTCGACTTCACCGGGGTCGTCTTCGACGGCGGCGACTTCTCCGGAGCGGTCTTCGGCCCCGGGAGCACGGTCTCCTTCCGTTCCGCGCGATTCTCCGGCGGCATGGTCGACTTCAGTGGCGCGGGGTTCGTCAGCGGCAGGGTCGACTTCGGCGGCGCGGATTTCTCCGGCGGCGCGGTCCGCTTCGGCGGTGCGCAGTTCGGCGGCGGCGGGGTCGACTTTAACGGCGCAAGGTTCTCCGGCGGCGCGGTCCGCTTCATCTTCGCGACCGGTGCCGCACCGCATGGTCTGGCGCCTTCTCCCGGAGAGCCGCTGCCACCGGGGCTGGAGTTACCCCCCGGGTGGCTTCCACCAGCGTCCTGAGGGCCTGGCTTTGAACCCTGGTCGTTCGCGCGGAGCGCGGGAGCAGCGGCGGTCGGGACGTGTGACCGGGGACGCCGTGCGGCGATCGTGCGTCGGGGCGCAGGCGGGGGTTCAAAGACAGGCTCTGAGCGGCTAAGAACCCGTTCATGGGGATCGTGACGGGAGACGGGGTAGGTCGGCGGGGGAGAGGTCGGGGCGGGCGCGGTGCCAGCGTGCGGGGTGGCGCCAGCGGCCGGAGGCGTCCCGGGCGACGTCAACACCGACTTCCACCACCAGTTCGGGCTCCACCAGCGTGACGGTCAGCGTCTCCCGGCTGCCCCACCCGGCGGAGAACGTCCAGCCTGTCCATGGGTGCCCGCTGCCTCCCGGAGCGAGCAGTCCGGCGACGGCCGCGCCTGCCGTCCGAGCGAGGGTGGCGGTGCGGCCGATGTACTGCAGGCGGCCTTCCGCGTCGTACCTACCGAGCAGCAGCGTGCGGGGAGCCGTCGGGGAACCGGTTATCGCGCCGACGATGGCCTCGCCCGTCTCGCGGACCTTGTACTTCTGCCACGCTCTGACCGAGGGCAGGTAGGCGTCGGTGAGCTTTTTGAAGATGACCCCTTCCATCCCGACCGATGACCACGTCAGCCACTCGCGTACGGCGCCGGCCTCGGTGGTTGAGGGGCACAGCGTCCACGGCGCGGTGAGCCCATGGGCGGCGAACATGGACTCCAGTGCGGCCCTGCGCCGTCGATACGGCCAACTGGTCGTGTCCGTCCCGGAGAGCCGCAACAGATCGAACGCCATGAAGTGAGCCGGCCACTCGGTAGCGGCCCGAGCCGCACCGGCACCACGCCGGGCAAGCCGGTTCTGCAACCGCTCGAACGCGAGCCGGCCCGCGGCGTCCCATACGACCAACTCGCCGTCCAGCGCGGTCGCCTCCGGCAGTTGCGCGGCACCGGATGTCACCTCAGGAAATGCGGGCCCCATGTCCGTGCCGTTCCTGGAACGCAGCATCGTCCGGCCCGCGTCGACGGAGACCAACGCCCGGAACCCGTCCCACTTGGGCTCAGCCGCCCAGCCCGCCCGCAGGTCAGGTGTGGGGACAGCAATGCTCAGCATCGGCTCCGGCAGCGTCCACGTCATGCCGGATCCCTTCCACCATGGACGCCGACACTGTCCTGCCCGCTACGGACTGCCCTCGGTCAGCTGGCCGGCAGTGTTCTCGATCCACAGCAGCGTCCACTCCCGGCCTGCCACCCAGGCTCCGCGCCGTCGTACCGGCCTGGACGACCACCCCGGCTGATGGCCATAGCGTGCGGGCACCAAGCTGGGCGCCGCCGCAGCAAGGCCCTGGTCAGCGAGAGATCTTCCATGGCAGGCTCGTGGCTTTCCAGGCGAGGGGAGGATCCGGATGGAGGGCTAGGCAAAGACGGAAGGCGAGCTGTGCCCGGACTGCCAGGCAGGCCCGAGCCGTGAGAACGCCTGAGTCGGGGTGGGCTTGCCGATCCAGATGTGGCACACGCCCGACTGCCCGCAGTGGACCATCATGCAGATCGACTGGGAGGCAGGCTCTCGGCGCGTCAAGGAGCGGGACGCGTGGGCCAAGGACGTCTTCCCGGCCGCGTATGAGCGCCTGCAGCAGGCCGCCGTCGTATTGCCGCCGGACACTGCTGCGCAGCCGTTCGTCGACGCGCTGACCGAGCTGGTCCAGGCGCAGGCCGACACCACCGGTTTCGTGGTCCTGCACCGGTGGGTGGAGATCCTGGAGCGCCACTTCCCGCCCCAGCTGCCGGACCCCGAGCACACCACCGAGTAGCGGGGCAGCCGCAGGGACCGGCTACTCCGGAGCGTTCAGGCGGCGTCGCCGTCGCCGACCGGAGGCTGAGGCCGGCGGATCCGCTTACGTTCGACCTCGGCAGCGATGACCGCGCGCTGTGTCTCGCCACTCTGCTCGATGACCGTCCGCTCAGCACCGCGCTGCTCGATGTGCGCCTTTGCCACCTGCCCGGCCACCGTGACCACCGCGGCGGTGGACAGGGCCTGGGGGAGGACGTCGGGCCAGGCGGAGCCGGTGAGGGAGTCACCCGGCTGGAAGTCGGTCGACCGAACATCAGGCTCGTCTGTGCTCATAGCCCTCATAGTCCGGCCCCCACACCCCTGTTGACCAGCACAATCACCCGTTAGGGTGCGGGTCAGGAATCGGGAGAGTCGGCGATGTGGCCGAAGCCGCTCAGCATCGGCGTCAGCTCCTGCGCGCACCCGCACAGCGTGCACAACTGCGTCCCGGGATGCTCCGCGACGTCCAGCGCCTGCTCCACACCGAGCAGCGGCGCGCCCTGCGGCGCTTCCGCGGAGTCCGACGCTTGCAGCACACCCCACGGGCTCCGGCCCTCGCGCACCTTCGCCAGCACCCAGCCCGAAGGCCGGCGCTCGCCGAGGACCTCGCGGACCACCGACTTCGGCGGCGTCGGCGGAAGAGGCTCGGTGGGGACCTGGTCGTAGTCGACGCCATCGACCGGCCGCACATGCTCAGGTGCCCGGACCCATACCCGGTACTCCGCGGCCTCCACCCCGCCGTCCTAGAGGTCCGCGACCTCTGGGTCGTCCGTCGCGGGTGTCGGCTGGATCGGGGGCGGCACGTCGGCGAGCACGTCCAGGAGCGCGTTCCGGCGCTCGGTGTACGGGCGCCCGCAGGTCCACGCCGTTGTGCATGAGGCAGTCGCACGCGATGTAGTTCGTACTTCGCCGCGAGCCCGGATGCTCGCCGTGCGGATGAGTGGCCGCGGGCCTGCGCCGCCGAGAACGACGTCCGCCCCTCGACCCACACGACGGCCTCGCCGTCGAGCACCGTTCCGGGCGGCAGCCCGGCCTGCCCGGCGACGGCGAGATCCATCCATGCGGACGTAGTGGTGCGTCCCGAGCGGGAGTGGCACCGGGTCGTGTCCTCGTCCCGCTGCATGATCAGCCGATGCACGTCCTCATTGAGGGGCCGAGAGAGCCGTCTCGGGCTGGAGACCAAACTCGAGTGCCGTGAGGATCCGGCCCTTCAGCGTTCCCGGCGTTGCCTGGCATGTCCGGCGAAGAGACACCTGGGCTGGTGCAGAGCTTGAGCATCTTCAGTTGGCACGACTGCTTAGGGGCGCGGCCCGGTGGGGCCGGGTGGGGCCCGGCCGGTACTGCATCATCACGAACCGCGCTTCGATTTCGGGAAGAGGCGTGGCTGCAGACACAATCACCCAGCCTGGGCCCTGTACGGCGTGGTTGACCTGGTAGACGGCTCCGTCGGGGTGCAGGGGGTGCAATGTTGCTGTGGCCAGGTAGATGGGGCCCGCGACCGGGTCGTGTCGGACGTCGCTCGCCAGGTTGACCAGTTCAGGGTCGGCTGGGCTGTTCGTGACGGCATGTCTGAGTGCCGGGCAGGCTCCTTGTGCCCAGTCTTCTGCCCAGTTCAGTAGCGTGCGCTGACGCGCCTCATGGTCGAGCAGTATCCATCGCATGATGTTGGACGGTGTCTGGCCGTCCCGAAAAAGGGTTTTGAATTCGGCGTTGTACGCGACGATGTTCCAGCGCTTGTCGGTGATGTAGGCCATCGATCCCGTGACGCCTTCGACGATTGTCCGCCAGACCGTGTGCATCGGCGTTCTCCCCCTTCAAATCATGCGCGCCTGACTGCTCTTGTGTCTTTCACCGTCGCGTTCGCCTGTTGGTCGACAAGCGATCACGGCTTGTAGTCAGCCTAGCCAGCACCGGAAGCTAAGCCTCCGCTGCTCCCCCGCTGACCCAACGTGTATCAGTCACCAAGGCGGCGGCAGGTCCGGTTCAGCCAGCCGCTTGTTCTCTGGCGAGGCAGGGGGAGAGGTACTCGACCAGCGCGCCGATGCTCAGGACTGTGGGGCGGGGTGCGTCCAGAAGGCTTTGGCGCGCTCGTCTGTGAGCGCCTCCCATTCGGCCAGGGAGGAGCAGGCCCGGGGCGAGCGTTGCAAATGAGCTACGGAGGCCTCGCGGAGCGATGCCCGGATTCGGGCGCGGATCTCTAACACAGGCGGATCAGCCTCGCTCGTGATCGTGTTGGTGTTTCCTCGGAGCCTGGTGCGCAGCTGCTCGACGGCAGCGAGAAATGTGTGGTTGGGCGTACAACCGGTGGGCTGGTGGGACCCAGGGGCAGGGTGCTCGGGCTCCGACTGCCGTTGTCGCGCCTGCCACCGCGAGAGCACGTAGGCGGCTGGCTGCCGTGGGCGCCAGGAGAGCCACCAGGAAGTGAGTTCGGCTGCAATCTCCTCGCGCGAGAGGCCAGCTGCCAGCCAGGGGCGCAGAGCGAAGGCCAGCCTGCGGAGACTCTCCGTCTGCGTCCAGGGCACACGGGGACGAATCCACGCGGCAACCGCCACGGCAGTTGCCGCTGCGCTGCTCGTTGTCCGCCGCCGGGGTGTACTTCTTTTCCCTCTCTCTACCTTGGCTTGAGGACATAGGGGGTTTCTCCCTAAGGAAGGGGTGTCACGCGGCCTTTGGCGCGACCGTGCTCGACTGAGGGCTTTGGCGATGGCCAGGTGCCGGCCGACCGGGGTGAAGCCGATAAGTCGTGCGTGGTAGCCGGTGCCGTGAATGCGGTGCCCCATCGCGGTGTCCCATTCAGGGGGCGCGGTGGCTGCGTAGATGGTGGCCGTGCCCGACCAGCCCGGCAGGTGCGGGGGGCGGGTGTTCTTGCGCGAGCCGTGGACCACCCAGACCAGCAGGCCGATGTCTCGCAGCACGGCGATGTGGCGGTCGACGGTCCGGCGGCTGATATGCAGACGCCCCGCCAGGGCGAGCCGCCCATAGGCGACGTGGCCATCAGCGTTCATACGCCGCGCGAGGTCGAGGGCGATACGGCGCGTGGTGTGGTTGGCGCTGGGCCAGCCACCGCAGTTGATGGCCCAGTCGACGGCGCGCAGGAAGTCGTGCCGGCGCAGCCGCCGGGAGCCTGTGGTGGCGAGTTCCTGCTCGGCGCGTCTGACGGTAGGTCGGTCCGTCGCGCTCGGACGGGACACGGAAGGAGTTGGCGCTGGTTTGGCCGATACCGGTCGGCCGTGGACCAGAGCGCGGACATGCTGCATCATGGAGGAAGCACGCCTCCTGGGCGTGCGGCGACCCCGCACCATGCGGAGTTGCGTTCGCTGGAGAACACGTTGCCGCCTGTGACGAGGCGGTGCTCTTCCCGATTCAGGACGGGACTTCGTTCGTCGAGCTCGACACTCGAGGAACGGTGAAGTGCGGTGCGGCGCGCAAGTGTCGGAGCTTGCGCGCCAGCACCCCTGCTGAGGGCGGCCTCAGCGATGGATCAGATCATTGCTTCCCTTCCTGCGGATCTGGACGCGACACTTAGTGCCCCATACCGGCGCCCCCGTCGACGGGGATGACGGCCCCGGTGATGTAGCCCGCCTGCGGGGACGTGAGGAAAGCGATGGTGGCCGCGATCTCGTCGGGCTGCGCCAGCCGCCCCAGGGGTATCTGGGTGACGAGGCGCTCGAGCTGCTCCTCAGATAGGTCGTCGGCCATCTGGGTCCGGGTGAGCCCGGGGGCGACCACATTGAAGGTGATGTTGCGAGGGCCGAGTTCGCGGGCCATGGAACGGGTGAACCCGATGAGCGCAGCCTTCGAAGCAGCGTAATTGGCCTGTCCTGCCTCGCCACGCAAGGCTACGGCAGAGGAAACCAGCACCACTCGCCCGGACTTGGCGCGCAGCATGGCCTTGCTGGCGCGCTTGACCGCGCGGAAAGCTCCAGTGAGGTTGGTGTTCAGGACCGCGGTGAAGTCGTCCTCGCTCATCCGCATAAGCAGCTGGTCCTTGTTGATGCCCGCGCAACACACCAGGACCTCGACGGGGCCGTGCTCTTCTTCCGCCCTCTTGAAGGCGGCGTCGACCTGGGCGGAGTCCGTGACGTCGCAGCGGATCGCGAGAAGGCCTGCTGGCGGCTCAGCGGTGCGATGCGTCACGGCCACTCGGTCGCCTGCTGCCTGCAGGGCCCGGGCAGCGGCGAGGCCGATACCGCGGCTGCCACCAGTGATGAGAACGGAACGGGACACGAAGAGAATCCTTTCTTAGCCCCTGTGGAGGCGAGGAGGAACTGAGAGAACGGTCAGCGTGGGAGTACTGGTGCCCCGCTGCGGGTCAGATGCCGGCTGATCGCACTGGCAGTGTCCATCACTGCCGAGGCGAAGCGGTCCCGCACCACGGTGCTGCGCAGATGCCGGTGTGAAACAAGGAGGCTGACGGAGCCCACCACGGTCGATCCCCGCCAGACCGGCGCCGCGACGATGTCCCGGCCGGTGACAGGAGAGGATCCCACGGCAAAGCCGTCCTCGCGGATGCGGTGGAGAGACGGTCGAGCCGCAGCGGAGTCCCCCAGGCAGGCCTGAATAACCCACCCCGACGCATCGGCCTCCAACGGCGCACGCCACAAGGCCTGCAGTGACGCACGGGGGACGGCACTTAGCTGCCCCGCCTGTGCCCCGAGTGCCTTTTCCACATGCACGCGCAGCGGCCTGCCAAAGAGAATCGCCGCGTACGCCAGTGCGATTTGACCGGTCCGTGACTGTAGTGTGATCAACTCAGTACGAACTGTAGGCGAGCTCAGCCCAGTTGGCGGGTCGTCGGCTACATCGGGGGGGAAGTCGGAGAGTAAATGCCGTGTCTCTACAAAGGCGTAGTGGCCACGCGGGCCCTGCCGTTCCACCGCGCCTTCACCAAGCAGCGCTTGCAGGTACCGGTGGGCTGTCGCCGGAGGCAAGCCGGCTCGCAGAGCAATGGCCGCCAGTGGATGTGTCCCGGGACCCAAATGACGCAGCGCCCGCAAGATGGCGAGCGTGCGCCCCACGGCGCCGCCTGCCCGCTCCGGCGGCATGACGGCAGCACGATGCAGCATCGCGAACTCCCCCTCGCGGTTGAGGACCGACGCGTCTCCCGTCGCGCGTGCAGATCCGAGCGGCCATTGTCACCACCCCCGTGTGGCAGTCACCAGGAACGCTTTTTTCCGTCCGCGGATTTTCAGGAAAACCCCGTTCCTGTAAATGGATACGTGCTGCCCGAAATATTCGCGGAAGGGGCGAAACGTGGACAATAAGGCAGCCCTACGCGAACTGCTGCAGTGGAAGCGGAAACAACTGGACCCCGCCGACCTGGGCTGGCCTCCACGAACCGGCCGGGGCCGTCGAGCTCCTGGACTGTCACAAGCTCAGGTCGCCCAGCTCCTCTACGTCTCAGAACGCACCTACGCCCAGCTCGAGCGCGGCGAAATGCCCTCCCCGGCAGATGAGTTCCTCGACCGCGTCGCCGACGTCCTGCGCTTAGAGGAACGCGAGCGCATAGCCCTCTACGTCTACGCCCTGGGCCACGAGCCACCCCACCCACAGGACCCACTGGCCGGCGCGACGGTGCCCGCCGCCTGGACAGAGGCCGTGCGCAGCGTCGTAGGCAACGCGAGCTACGTCAACGACATCGCCTGGAACGTTGTGGCCTACAACGACGAATTCGTCCGCATGTTTCCCCGCGCCGCACACGCCGAGCCCGCCATCCCCGACCGCAACCTCATGCGCTACATGCTGCTCAATGAAGCAGCGCGCGAGCACCACCTGGTGAACTGGGAAACCGACTGGGCCGTACCGCTCACCGCCCAACTACGCAACGCCGTAGCCCAGCATCCGGAGAACAGCGACCTTCAACGACTCGACGAAGAGGTCAGCGCAGACCCTGTGTCCGGCCCCATCTACCGGACCAATCACGTGGCCTACGTACACCCCAACGGCGACACCCGCCGCATGCGCTACCCCTGGGCCGGTCCCGCCCACGAGCCCGCTCACGTGACCCGCTGTTGCGACAACCACGCATGCTCCCAGGAAGGCGACGTCACCATGTGCGCCGCCATGCCGCTGGGTTCGCCCGGCGCCCGGTTCTTCGTGCTGGTCTTCAAGCCGGGGCCTCCGCGTCAGCCGACCGTCACCAGCACCGCGCCGAGATAGTACCCACGATAGGAGACCTGCGCCCTTCCGGACCCGCGAAGTGTTCCGCCAAGTCGAACAACGACGCGAATAATTCCACGAGGCGGAACCAGGAGCGGCGTCCCACACAAAAGTGTTGCGCCGCTGGCTCCAGGTGCCATTTGATCTACACACCTGCGGCGCCGAACCTCATAGGGGGTGTGCGCGCTCGGGAACCGAACGCGGTCGCCCCCGGCCGTTGTTCCGTCTGGTGCCGTCCGCACTCCCGTACGGGCGGCACCAGGCAACCCATCATTTTTCCGTGCAGCCCTGCGTCCGTCGGCCCTGGTGCGAAGCCACCAGCGGCGCGCACCGTGTGAGCGGCCGCGGTCTACCGATACGACCAGAGGGCCGCCTGGCCGGCGAGTTCAAGGACGGTCGGCGCCGCCGAGCCGCCACTGAGATGGCTGTACTCCACCGCGATCACGATCATAAGTCGCTCAGGCAACCCCAGATGAGGATAGAAATCCCGGCGGAACAGGTCGTCCATCGCCTTGTCAGCGGTCAGTCCGGCCTCATAACGCAGACGCACCTCGCGCTGCACCGTGCGGAGGTAGACCAGGTGCTCTTCGAGTCCGGCCTGATCTGTCGGCCGTCCGTGCCCGGGTATGACGACCCGCGGGTTGAGGCTCAGGACGAGTTCGCACGCGTTGATGACGTTTTGCAGGGGCCCCGCCCAGTGGGTGGGATGGTCGCCGTGGAAGAAGACGTCCCCGGTGCACACCACATCTCCGATGCGCGCCACCAGATCACCGACATGGTGTGCGGGGCCCACCTCGTGCAGCTCCACTTCCGTATCTCCTACGCGGAACATGTGCTGGCCGGAGAAGGTCAGGGTGGGCGCGGTAAGTCGCGCGGAGGAGAAGTCAAAGACACCGAAATGGTCACGCAGGTAGCGTCCCAGGGGAACATCGGCCGACGACTGATGCACCAATGCATGCATTTCCTGCGGTGTCGGCTCATGGTGAAGGTGGTCGTGTCCCGCACGCGTAGCGATGATCTCTGCATCCGGGAACAGATAGTTGCCGAAGGTGTGATCACCGTTCGCATGCGTATTGACCACCGTTCCCACGGTGCGGCTACCGAGCCGGGGCCGGGCCGCAGCAATCATCGCCTCCGTCATCGGCCCGTCGTAAGGGGTGTCAATCACCGCCGCATCAGGGCCGGAGATGACCCATAAACAGTTCGCATAACCCCAAAGGCCGGTGCCTTTGGGATCCCACAAGTAAAGTTTGTCGGTGCCGGGCACCGCAGTGAGCTGTGTAGGGAGAGCCATGGGCGCATTGTGACCGACCAGAGCACTTCGCTGTGTGTGGCGTCGAGCACATGCAGAACTCCAACAGCAGGGGTGTGCAGCCCTCTGCTGCGAGGCCTCACAGCGGTCCGGCGGCGTATGTGGTCCAGGTCGAACCAACCGCCAGCTGCCGAGCATGCTCGTGCGCCCTGTGGCCGCCGCGGGCTGTTGGGCCCCTCCGCATCAGCTGTGACCAACTCTTCCGAAGGGTTGCCGCTGCTCACGGCGTCTACCTTGGGTTTGCCAAACGAGCGGTTTTCCCAAGATTTTCGTAGGCGTTGATCAGCGCTGTAGTCAGTTGAGCAGGATGAGCCGGCGCGGGAGCGGGTGGCCGGCACGATCGTATCGATGACGCTTGAGGAGCTTTATCTTGCAGTTGACGCCCTCGGCGCGGCCGTTGTGGTGGGGCAGGGTGGGGCGGCGTCCACAGCAGCGCGATCACGCTCGAGCCCGGTGGCGAAGGAGCGCAGGAAGGGCAGGTCGGCAGCGCGGGGCCGGGTGATCCAGATGGTCAGCAGCTCGGTTGCCCAAGGACGCACGAGCAGACCGGCGAAGGTACGGATCCTGATCGGTCGGCACGGTTATCTCGGGACAGGCGTAGGCAAGCTGGTCGCGCAGCGCGCGCTGCCTGTCGTCGAAGCAGTCAGGGTGGCGGGTGAGCAGACCGGCGACCTTGCAGGGCAACAGAGCGGCGTGGTCGGCCTCGACGCGGCCCTGGCTGGTGTAACGGACGAGATTGGCGATGCTGGTGCAGCCCCGCTCGCGGGCGCGGTCGCGGAGATCCGTCCGAACTCCCCAACTGAGCGGGCCGCGATGAAGCCGGTCGCCGCGAAGCTGGGCACTGATGCCGCCGAGACGGTGCGGACGTGGGTCCGCAAGGTCGACACCGGCCGGCGGCTCGCTGTCACGTCCGAGGAGGCCGCGGAGATCAAGCGCGCAGATCAGCCGCGTCCACGCCGATAACTTCAGCGTCTACGGGATGCGGAAGGTCTGGCGGCAGCTGCACCGCGAAGACATACCGGCGGCCCGCCGCACGGTCGCCCGGCTGATGTGTGAACTCCGCTTACAGGGCGTCCGGCCGCGGCAGAACGATCCCCACCACCGTCCGGGATGAGGGGAACGAGCGGGCCGATGACCTGCTGCAACGCGACTTCGTCTACGTCGCGTTCGTCGTGGGCACCTACTCGACCCCTCATTGACAGTCACCACGCTTGCGATCAAAAGAAGACGAATTCTGAAAATAGTGGTTCAGCGACTACTTCTTGGGGCTGGTTTTTGTGCGGAATGCTCGCTGTAGCAGGATGCGAAAGCAGGAAACGACGCCGCCGGGCCCAAGGGTGAATAAGGCTACAGCGAACAGGCCAGAATTGCTTGCATACCCGTAGGCTATCGTCGCCGCGCTGATCCCGGCGTGACCATACGGAAGCAGTACCCCGATCCGGCCTTCACGGGTACTGATGATTGGAATAGTGATCCACAGGAAAAGCGCACCCAGGTAGAGGAACGGGATAAGTATCAGCGCCATCGGGCTCCCTTCGCCTCCCTCGCTGGCGGGGTGGGGCCACTGAGGTGACCCCACCCCGCCAACGCCCTCACATGAGGACTAGTAGCTGTGGTGACTAGCTACTGTACTCAGGATCCGGCGCGGTGCTGGGCCAGGAGCAGAAGTGGCCGCTGGGATTGGTGCCGGTACTGTCTTCGACGCCGATGTTCCACGGGTTTCCGCTGTGCCCAGATCCCGCGTCACAACTGCCATAAGGGAGCCCATGGCCGGTGAAGTCGAAGATGGCGCTAAACGGCACAAAGTCCCCTCGATAGAGAGGGTTTGCGCTTGAGGTGTAGTTTCCGGCTTGATCGATTGCTTTGTCGTCCAGGTACAGGTACTGGTTCGGCATGTGGCTCGACCGCAGGATCGGATCGCCGTCGTAAGCGCGAACCTTCCCATCCGCGCAGAGCTTGAAGCTCAGTTCCTGCCAAATCGGCGGGGCGTTGTTCATCAGCGAACCAAGCTTGCCCGGCTTGAAGAAGGCGTTGTAGATCTCACCGACCAAGTCGGCAACCTTGTCGTCGACCACGGGCGAGTTTGCGACTTCATTCTTCCACCGGGTCGCAGAATCAGTCACCTTCTGGACGCCAAGCATGGGCCGGTACCCGATCGACCCCCCGGACGTGTTAAGGGCCCTCACGCAGGTGCCGTTCTCAACCACACTGGGCTTGAGCCCCATGGCTGCATAGGCACGACCCGGCAGCACTCCCGTGCTGTTGGTGTCCGTGGTGGTGTCCCTGCCATTGTGCTCGTTGAGATCCCGAGCGGTGTAGTTCAGGTCCGGCGGTGCAATCTTGTAGTCATCCTTGATGGCCGCGAAAGTGTCCGTTACGAACTTCGGCAGGTGGGTATCGGCTGTGCGATCGTCGTACTCGACAAACTCGCTGCCTTCCACCACCTTTCCATCATCTGCTTTGACGAAAGAGACAGTCGCCTTGTTGCGGATTTTGTAGGAACTGTCGTCGCGATCGAATTGGGCAGGCTTGCTGTCACTAGTCGGCCGATCAGCTACCGGGTTTGAATAGTGCAGCCACCCCGCCATGCTCTTGCCATCGGGATGATTGACTGGATCCGTTCCAGCCTCCTCAATGGACTTTTTCCACTTAACCATCGCGGCGCCTGTCTTGGGCATGACGCAGCCCGGAGCCGGTAGGTCGAGACAGCCCGGCAGGGCCGTCACTGCACCGGATGTCTTCATGGCCCAGTCGTATATATGCTGCCGGTCCTTGAAGGGTGTGTCGAGAGGCAACATGCTCTCTTTGTCGGCATCGAGGTTCTGATCCTCGTCGAAGAAGCCCACCGCCTGCACAGTGCGCTCTACGTATGTGCCTTTAATGGGCACGACCGCGACAGCGTCGAAGGCAATATCCTGGTCTCCTGTGCCGTCCGGCGTTGTGGTGCTCAGCGTGACCTCGGGGGCGGCGTCGAACATGAAGGAGCCAAGTGTCGCCCAACGGTTCCCGTCTCCGGGCTGAGAAAGCACCCGATTTCGTATACCCTTTGCGGTCTTGATCTTGTACTTGGCCTTCTTGGTGTGCGCTCCATGGTCCGGGAGGTGAACCATGATTTTGGCTGGACCGTTAACCGCTTTGCCTAGCTTCCACAGCGCAGTGGCCTCGAGCCGCTGTCCCTTGGTGTCGTTCTGTCGAGTGTGTCCAAAGTAGAAGTGCCCGCCAAAGCCCGCGCCAAGTTGATGGAGGTCGACCTTGGCCGGCCAGACTTCACCGATGGTGCCGCCTGGCTCGACTCCGGCTTCGGCTTCGCCGAAGTCCATGGTGAAGCTGCCCTGATTGGTCCAGCCGCCGTTGACGCAGTTGGGTCTCACCGACGGGGTACCGGCGGGAAGATCGTCGATGATCATCGCGTTGGAGGGGAGGCCGGCTGTTGTGCAGTTCGGAGGGTAGGCGGTGCCGTCAGCTTCCTCAGGGTAAGTGTCATCGAACCGCATGAACTCGTTGCCGCAGTAGGTCTTGCATTCCTCCTTCCACCGGACCGACTGGTGCCACCAGCACTTGAACTTGTTCTCACCGGTCGTCAAAAGGCAGGGGCCGCTGCCGGTCTCGTTCTCGGACCCGTCACCTATCTTCGAGGGATCGCAGTTGTTGTAGGGGCCGCAGAAGAGGTCCTCGGGCGGTTTGGATTTGGCCCGGTAGTACTTGGCGCTGCCCTTGACGGTTGCATCGCCCTCTGTACCGTTCCACCAGGCTCCCCGGAAGGCGGGGACGAGCTTGCCCGGAGACTCCAGGAACGAGGGCGGGTGCGCGGCGAATCCGAGAACCTTCTCCGGGTAGGGCCAGTCCTGCGGGTGTGCGGCGTCGGAGGCTTCCTCGTTGCCCAGGCGGTCCTCCATGAAGGGAGACCGGCCAGCGTCCCATTCTGGATTTGCGGGGTTATTGGTCCAACCCAACCCCCAGGGCTCGTTACCGTTGGTGTTGGCGTGGAAGCCTGAGTTGTAGGCCCACAGGGCGAAGAACCAGTTCTCCAGCTGCTTGGGGTCGCCGTCGTGCACCTCAATGCCGGCTTGCTTGATCTTGTTCCACTTGTCCACCAGGATCTGCAGGCCCGCTGCGATATTGGCGGTGTAGTCGAGGGCGACCGCCCGCTGCTTCTGATACTCCCAGGCAGCTCCGCCGTGGTCCTTGTCGTCACCTCGTCCGGCTAAACGCATGTGGTCGGTGACCTGTGTGATGCCGTATCCACAGTCAGCGTCGCGGAAGTTGACATCCCAGTCATTGGCGCTCTCCCCGTCATACAGGTCGATGCCGTAGTAGTTGCCGATAAGCGGGCTCCCTGTGACCCCGGGCACGGAGCTGCGGGCTGCCTGCCACATGTTGGACTCTTGAGTCGCCACGCCGAGGAGTATCTGAGCGGGAACACGTCCGCCCCCGGTCAAGGTGGGGTTGGGGAAGAGGGACTGAGGCTGGTAGGCCGGCATCCCAAGGCTCTTCCAGTTGGCGGGACGCGAGATGTGCTTGTTCAGCTTGCCGTTGACGGCCTGGTCCACAGCCCACTCAACCTGGCGGGGCTTGGGCTGCAGCGCCTGATTGCGTGGGTCGTTGCGCGGGACCGAGCACACCCGGTTGGACTCCACGATCTCCGTACGGCTGCTCGCAGTCCCTGCCGATGGTGCTATGCGCTTCTGCGTGCCTTCACCGCGCGAGCCGCCGGAAAGGGCGGGGGAAGGGGACTGGCTCCGGTGCCATTTCGCCGCCTTGTCTGCTAGGGGCCGCACTGTGAACCGGAGCCGGCTTCCTGTCCCGACCACAGCCGCTGCGACCTTCACCCACCGTGGGTCTGATCCCTTATTTGGGTGAAGGGAACGCGGTGACGACTTTGCATCTGCCCACTGAGGCCTCTCTACCAGAAGGCCGGCACGAGTTGAGATCGTGACGTCCTTCTCGGTACTGGCCAACAGGTGCACATGCGAGGGCATGGCAGCGGATACTTGAGGCCGGCCGGTAAGGTAGACGTCGCCACCCGTACGGGTCAGCCCAGTCTGAGTGACCGGACCCGTCCCGAGGACGGATACCTTCTTGTTGCTGGTGACCCGCTTGATGCGGTTTGTAGCCTCGTGGCCCTTGCCGGCGGATTTCCTGTCCAGGAAGACAATTCCACCATCGGCATCCGGGGTCAACCGGTACGGCACTCTGTCAGTTCTCGCCAGGACTTCTTTGTTTCCCTCCCCGTCGATGCTCACGACTCGGGCGCCACTTGCCGCGGCGATGCCACCTGTAGTCGGAATGGCGGAAGTGACCTGACCTTGAGTGACGACTGCCCGACGGACCTTGCCGGAAGCGGCATCGATCGTGACCAGACGCGTGGCCGTCTTGTCCTCTCCGGGAGACTGCGTCAGCACCGCCGTCTCTCCTGAACCGCAGCCCGGATTGTAGTACGACAGGGAGACTGTCAGATCAAGCTTGTTCACCTGACCGCTTTCGAGGTTCACGACTGCGGCAAAACCGCCGCGGGCCATGAGACGAGACTTATTGGTGAACGTGCGCGGCGCGTACACCACGACGGCATGTTTGCCTGACCCGGTGACGCATGCGTTGCCGATCCAGGCATCTGCTTCAAAGCCTGGTTCAAACATGGTGGATGACGTCTTCCACGCGTAACCGTCCCTCTTACGCGCGGTTAGCAGGTGGAACCCACGGCCATCCCCGGTGGTGGTCCACGCCACATCGCCAGACTTGTTCCAGTCTTTCCCCAGGACCTCGGTGCGTTTGCTGGGCGGAATAACGTTGAGGTCAACCTTGTGTTCTACGCGTGGCGTAGGAGTGGATAGCTCCTTTTCTTCAGCCGTGGCTGCGGTTTGCAGTAGACCAGCCAATACCGCCCCGGCCGCCAAAGCGGCAACAGTGGCTGTGGATCTTCGACGTAAGAGCAACGTGTCCCCTTACAGGTAGAAGGAGCCATGCCTGGGCTGGCATGGCAGGACGCCCCACCGAGCGGGAAAAGGTACAGCCCGGACCAATATGGGAGAGCCATCAATACGAGAAGGTGTTGATGACTTCGGGAACAGCGGGTGTCGACCCTCTTTCCGCCGCCATCGACGCCGACAGAAACGCGCAGGGCGATTCAGTAAAGTCGGGTTGCGGCAACAGTTACGAATTCGATCGGAAGGGGCTCCAATTCATAACCGTTGCCCTCGCCCACGCCGAACACAGCACACACTGGTGCTTTCCGCTGTAGGAAAGGTGGAGGGTATCGACAGGCGCAGGAGATCCTCCAGGTGGTGCATTTAGGATGCCTCTTCAGCCATGGACGCAGATATCCAGATGAGCTAGGCTTCGGCAGCGGCCCCGGGGAGTCCAGGGCCAGTTGACCGAAGCGCAGCCGGCTAAATCGGGCGGGCTGACCACACGGATCAGTCGCGCCCTACAGGTTCCTGGAGTGCCTACGAAGCACATAAATTCTTGGGGTAGCTCCACAGGCAGGGACTTAGATAACGTTGCCTCGTGGTGACACAGCTAATGCACGAGCTCAGCTTGAAGGTCATCCAGCGGTTGTCGATGGGCAACCTCAGCGTGATCGCTCAGGGCAGAACTTAGCTGGGCATAATGCTCAGTTGAGTCCGAGAAGAGACCGAGCCGCTGCGCCTGTGCACCCAGGGCGACTCTCCCCCTGGCTTCAAGGATCGACATCAGCTCCTGAACCTTGCGTTGAACAGTTCGATGGCCCATGCCTAACTGTCTCGCCACCGCAGCGTCATCCAGGCCCCTTCGAAGCAGGGCGAGAATCTGCATACCAGTAGCGTCAATGACCGGAACCGTGCTCACTACTCCACCCCCAGTGGACACTGCTGATCCGATAAGCTCCGCAATGATATGTGAGATGGATTCTCTGCAACAGATGCAGAACTTTCGCCAAGCTCTCGAAACGGGGCATCCAGGGTGGCGTAAATGCGCCATACGGCCACAAGGGGTGCCATGCTCTCGAAAAGGTTGCGTCGTTGGTTTCTTCGGCAATTTCACTCAGTGAAATTGGCTCGGCGTACCATCCGGGGGCCCTAGAAGCCAGCCGCACGTGAGTCCTTGAGACGTGGGGGCAGGTAAACCGGCCGAAGCAACCACTTACTGACCTGCAAAGCGTGATGTCGTCATGATGGTTGGCGTCGAAGGCCAGTGCCGGTGAGGCAGCCATCGAGGACGTCGTGGCGGTACTGAAGCTGACGTAAGCCGCGCCGGTCGGCAGTGATCAGGTCGTCGGGGTCGGCGAACGCGCGGTTGGCCGTGGTGGTGCGTCGCAGGACGGACCAGATGCCCTCGACCGGGTTGAGGTCGGGTGCGTAGGTGTATTGAGCCGCAGCGTTGTTCACGCAGATGATTGGTGGGTGGCCGCCGAGTGCGGTGTGGCAGCGGTGGTGGTTGTAGGCGTGCAGGAAGTCTGCCAGGGCGTCGGTGCGTTCGGTGTTGCTGGTGTAGCGCCGCAGATAGGCCCACTCGTCGAGCAGGGTGCGGTTGAAGCGTTCGACTTTGCCGTTGGTCTGCGGGCGGTAGGGGCGGGTGAGCTTGCCGGTCGCGCCGAGCTCGGCCAGCGCCTGTCGCCAGGCGAAGCTCTTGCGGTAGGGCCAGGCGTTGTCGGTCAGCACCCGTTCGATGCGGTCGGTGCCCGACGCCGCGAAGAACGCCGCGGCCCGGCGCAGGAAGCCGGCGCAGGTGTCGGCCTTCTCGTCGCCGTGGATTTCGCTGTAGGCCAGGCGGCTGTGGTCGTCGACGGCGGAGTGGACGTAGTCAAAGCCCGCGCCGCTGCGGGTGGCCCGGCCGGCCTGGCGGCCCAGGGCCTTGTGACCGCCGCCCTCGGGGATCCGGCCGAGCTTCTTGACGTCGACATGGACCAGTTCGCCGGGCCGCTCGCGCTCGTAGCGGCGGATGACCTGGCCGGTGGGCCGGTCCAGGAACGCGAGCCGGTTCAGGCCATGGCGGACCAGGATGCGGTGCACCGTCGAGGCGGGAAGGCCCAAGATCGGGCCGATGCGGGCCGGTCCGAGTTTGCGGTCCTGCCGCAGCCGGCAGACGCGGGCCTCCACGGCCGCCGCGGCACGGTGCGGTGTCGTCAAGGGCCGGCTGGAGCGGTCGGCAAGGCCCGCCTCGCCCTCGGATCGCCAGCGCCGGACCCATTTGTGGGCCGTGGCTCGCGAGATGCCCATCTCAGCGGCCACGTGCGCGACGGGATGGCCTGCGCAGACACGTTCGACGAGCAGCCGCCTGCCATGAACGGTCAGCCGGGCATCACGGCGGATGCGTGTGACGACGATGCGGTAGAGGGCGGCGTTGGCCTGTCGGTTGCCCCCGCGGTTGAGTCTCCGGCGCTGGGTCTTTCCGGAAGACTGCTCGACAGGGCTGACGCCGCACAAGGCAGCGAACGATGCTTCACTGGCCAGCCGTTCCGGGTTGTCGCCGGCCAGCGACCAGCAGGGCAGCGGCACTGTCGGGCCCGACACCGGTGATGTCCAGGAGCTGCGGATGGTCGTGACGGACGGCCTTGGTGACCCGGCGGGTGAGTTCCTTCACCTCGGCGGTCAACTGCTGGATGCGCCGGGCCAGTAGCCGGAGCGTGAAGACGGCCGAGTCGCCGGCGTCGGGGAGGTCGGCGCACGCGGCGATCAGGGCCGTGTTGCTCAGCTTGGACAGCGTCTCGCGCAGCGCGGGATCGATGCCGAGCAGCACAGCCTTGAGCTGGTTCTTCGCCTGCGTGCGGGCCTTGACGGCCGATTCCTTTGCCAGCCGCAGTACGCGCATGTCGGCCGCCGGGCCCTCGCCGGTCTTGGGCGTGACGTCAACGCGTCCGGACAGGACCGCGCGGGCGGCGCGGCCTCCGCATCGACGGCATCGGTCTTGCCTCGCTCGCGGCGCATGGCGCGGTCGGGCTGATTGACCTCGACGACCTGGACGTTCTCCCGGCTCAGGAAGCGTGCCAGGGCCGCCCCGTAGGAGCCGGTACATTCCACACCGGCTCGGCGCAGGGCACCGAAAGAGCGTGCCCAGGACAGGAGTTGGCGGTATCCGACAGCGGTGGCCGGGAACTTCTGGTGGGCCAGGAGCACCCCGAGCACGGTGATCACGGCGGCAACGTGTACGTCCTTGTGGGTGTCCACCCCCAGGATCATGTCCTCTGCCGGCGGTTCTTCCGGCTGTGCGGGCAGAGTCGGCTGGGGCATGCTGATGATGGTCACGCGGCTCCTCGATCGGCACGGGGCTGTGGCCGACGTCGAACCGGTGGGCGGTCAGAACTGTGACGGTGCCTTGTGCGGCAAGGCCCCTATCGAGACACGCCCGCCGGTCCGGCGGCACCAGACACCGCCCGGAAGCCATGGCCGACAGATCCTCAACAAGGCAACCTGGTCCAGTTGTCCCGCGGGTCAGACCCTGGCCCCGGGCAGCACCACATGAGTCTCACAGTCGCCCCAGATGAGCACGATCGGACCGCCGAGCTGCTGGTGGGCGGCGTCATCGCGAACCCGACCTCGTCCTCGAACACGAGCCAGGCGCTGAGCGCCGCCATTGTCATTCCACGTGTGGCCAGGTCTCCTTCACCCATCCCGCGACCGCCGACTCGTGTCGCTCGACGGCCCGGCGCCGGGCGGGGACTTGGCAGGACCAGCCATGCCGCTTGAGCAGAGAGGTCACGCCCTGGACGGTGTAGTTCTTGCGGAAGCGGCGTCCGATCAAGGTCCTGATCCGCGACAAGATCCAGGTCGGGTCCGGCCAGCTGTGCGCCACCGGACCTGTGTCCAACTCGCGTTCCAGCACTGTGAACAGCTCATCGCTCAGAACCGGCAGTGTTGATTGGCCCGGTCCAGCCGCAGACTCATTTCCTGGGGCGACGGCGACGAATCGCCTGTCCGAGCTGGGCCTCGGATCCGCAATGCGATGCAGATGAAGCAGTTGTGCTACGCAGTTCGCAGCCGCGCGCCCTTCTGGCGCAAATGCGCCAGAAGCGCCAAACGGCTTCACGGGTTTCTTCGCTGCGCCTACAGTCCAGAGTGCTTCGACCGGTCGCCGGAAAAATCCGCTAATCAACTAGCTATTTCGCTTCCTTGGCTTTCCAGCCGAAGATACGCTCCGTTTCCTCCGTCGGCATCGCATAGACCGCTGGGGGTGGTGTCGGCTTCGTTAACTCATTCAGGACGGGGACTTCCTATGCGCAATATTGCGCTGTCATATCTGGGCGTTGCGACTTCCCTCGCCGCAATTCTTTTCTCGTCGGTTGCAGGCGCAACTGCGTCGCAAGCTGATTCCGGTCCGCTAGATTCCAATCCGACCTCCTATTACTACATAGACCCCCCTCTGCAGGCACAAGCTCAGGTCGACTGGTGGGATTTCGATCCGGACACGCTTGACGATCTGGATGAATTCTTTCTCTACGATACCCTCAGCGACGGCCACGGCGTTTATGCGTCGTTCCGTCACCCGAATGGTCAAACCTATTCGGAAACAAACACTAACGGGGCGGGCGGCAATGGGGTCCACTTGGGTATCCCTAATCTCAAAAACGACACAACAGGAAAACTCAAAATCTGCCTGACGAATAATGGTAGGCCAGTTCCTTCTCTGTGTCAGTCGTGGGATATTACCGAATAACTCCAGGAAGGAAAGATGAGCATGAGAAACCGCATCAAGACTGTCTTCATGGCGGTCGCAGGAATATCCCTGGTTCTAAGCTTTCAGGGTTCCGCATTCGCGGCCGGGGACACCCCCCACGGCGCATGGTTCCAGCCATTGGGCGGCGGTGGAAAAGTTTACTGGAATGACTATTACCACCCTCACATCAGCGAGGATGCAGACAGTTTCACTGTTACCGACACACGTGAAGACGGGCACGGCGTCTTCCTGAGAGTCGACCATCCCAATGGTAATACTTACTTCGACGCATTCAATCATGGCCAAGGAGGCGGCGGCATCGAATTCAAGCCCCCAAACCTCGCAAACGGCCAGAGCGAATGGATCGAAGTCTGTCTAAGTGAACGGAGCAGGCCCATCGAATCAACATGCACAACGTCGATGATCACTGAATAGTCGGAGCGCTGACTGCAGTCTGAGTCACCTTTTCCCGGCCGTCGGCGCTGACCGCGAGTTGAACAGCGCTGTGCAATGACGAAGCTCCTGGTGGACGGATATCAGCCAAGATCATCCTCATGCCAGGGGCTTCGGGGGCTTGTTTACCCGTCCTCGTTTGATCTATCCAGCCGCACTTCCCGGTCCCTGACCGGGCACCTGACAGCTGGCGCACATCAGCCACCTGCTCGCCCCGGCCATCTGCGGTGCGGTGACACCTATGCCCAGCTCACTGCAGGATTCGACATCGGCATCACGACCGGCTACCGCTACATACATCAAGCCGTCGAGGCTCCGGCCGACCTCCGCGCCGTCCCTCCTACCCAGGCGAAAGGCGATCCACACGAAGGCGTTGTCATCCTCGGCGGCCACTGTGCTGCCTATCGACCGCATCCCTGCCGGCACCCCCTGCCGCTCCGGAAAGCAAAAACGCCACAGCATGAACGTCCAGGTCCTCACTGATCCGCCGTCGACCAGCGCGATGAAGGCCCGCCTATCCATGCTGCGGCGCTTGCTTTTGCCCGCGGGGTGGGTGCCCAGACGGTGGCACAGCTGGGTCCAGCAACGGGGCCGCATCGTGATCAGTCCGGCCACCGACAGTCGGCCCGAGCGCAGCCCGCTAACTGTCATGACCGGGGTGCGGCTGCGTCAGCCCCAGGTGTGTCCTTTGGGCCCCAGGGTGAAGCCCACCTCGTCCTCGAAGCAGACATAGCCTCCTCAGGGCCGCCCGGGCTCATTTACCTCGGCCCAGGCCGCCTCCTTCCACGAGGTCACGTCCGTCTCGTCGCGTTCGGCCGCCAGCCGCGCGGGCACCTGCGAGCTGAAGCCGAGCCGGTGAATCAGATTCGTGGCTCCCAAGACGCTGTAGGCAATGTGGAACTTTCTGCCGATCAGTGTGGCCGCTCTGGCGGCGGTCCAGACATGACCCTCCACCCAGCCGTGCGCGGCCCGGCCCTGCTCCAGGTACGGGGCCAGTTTTCCAAGTGGCGCGGGGATGGACGGCATCGCGATCAATTCGGGTCACGGAAGCCAGCACCTGTACACCGCCGTCCCGCCACAACTGATGCCATCGATAGGCCGACTTCGGGCTCACCGCAGGCGTTGCGTCACCTCCGACGGCTTGATCTTCTGCTCGAACAGCTCAGCCGCCTACATCCGTATCGTCTCCCGGCGCCGCCGTCCCGCAGCGGTCAGCCCGCCCGCATCTGCATATGTCACACACCACGGATACATAACGACCTCGTGCATGGTTGTCGGCGGGACGCTGATCGCGGGATTCTGGACCGGTGAGGAATGCTTCGCGTGCGGTGATCGTGGGCAGCCCGCAGATCACCGGGCTGTCAGCGGATGTGATTGCCCAACTCATCGCCGAGCTTGGGCCGTTATGGACTGAGCAGAGGAAGAGGCGACTTCAGGCGCGGCCGCGGCAGCGCGCCCTGGGGGCGGGTGCTCGGTACAGGCTGGTCTTCGTCGACCGGCTGCTGGCCACCCTGGTCCACCTCCGTCATGGTGTCACGCACGACGTGCTGGCCTGCTGGTTTGGCGTCGACCGGTCCACCATCACCCGTGCGATCGGTGAAGTGAGACCGCTGTTGGCAGAGCGAGGCTGCACCGTGGCGTCGGGCATCCGGCTGCGGACAATGGCCGATGTCATCCAGTTCCTCGGCGCAAGTGGACGGACAGCGATCATTGATGCCACTGAGATCCGGTTCCGTCGGCCCATGCCAGGGACCGCCGGACGCGACCGGTACATCTCGGGCAAGAGTAAGCAGAACGCGATGAAGGCCCTCGTCGTGACTGACGCGGAGGGGTGCCTCCTGTTCGCGGGTGCGCTGAGACCGGGCAGTTGCCCGGACATCACCCAAGCCCGCGACGCTGGCTTGGTCCAACTGCTCGCCGCACAACTTGACCTTCAGATTCTTGCTGACGCCGGCTACCAGGGCCTGGGTGCTCAAACTGGCGGCCAGGTCATCACGCCGCCGCACCGCAAGTACAAGAAGAACCCTCCACCGTGGTGGGAGGAGATGTTCACCCAGCGCCGCAAGGCACACTCCTCACGCCGCATCCGCGTCGAGCACGGCATCGCCCACCTCAAGAACTGGCGGGCGCTGGCTCGCCACCACGGCCGTCGCCCACTCCTCGAAGACACCGTGCCAGCGATCGCCGGACTTGTCTCACACCAGCGGGCAACCCATCGTCTGGCAGCTACAACGGGATGAACTCCACCGCCTGCACCATGATCAGCGTCCCGCCGACAACCATGCACGAGGTCGTTAGCCACTGCTCCGGGCCCACCAGGGACTTCAGGGAAGTTCACCCTGACGAGCCGAAGTCAGTAAAGCCTGGTGCGGGCTTGCCGACCAGGGCGCCAGTCATGGCATCCTTCCAGATCGGGCCCGGGACCCGGCCGCCGTAGACCTTTGGGTGGAACCGGTCGCCGATCGGAATGTTCTCCATCTTGATCTTCTGGGAGGCGCTGCCCACCCAGACGGCGCCAGACATGTTCGGCGTATAGCCGACGAACCAGGCGTTCCTACGGGAGTCGGTGGTACCCGTCTTGCCCGCGTTTTCCCGGTCGGTGAGGCCGGCCTGCTGGCCCGTCCCGGAATCGACCACGCCGCGCAGCAGGGTGTTGATGGTGTCCGCGGTCTTCGTCGTCATCGCCTTCGAGCAGGTCGACTTGGGCACCTCAAGGCTCTTTCCCTTCGAGTCCTGGATCGCCGCGATGACTACGGGCGAGCAGTAGGTGCCCCGATTAGCGAAGGTCGCGTAGGCGGACGCCATGGTCAGCGGCGAGATGGAGTCGGAGCCGAGGGTCAGCGGGGAGGGCTGTTCGGTGATCGGTTTGCCGTTGCCTTGCGTCACATGGAGCTTCTTGGTCATATCCAGGACCGGGCACATTCCGATGTCCGCGATCATCTGCACGAAGTAGGTGTTGACCGATTTGGCCATCGCGTCCTTCAGCCTGTACGGGCCGACCTCGGACTCGTCTTCGTTCTCGACGGTGGCTCCGTCAGGGTTCTTGTACGTCGAGTTGCACCCGTGGATCGGGGTCGGGTACGGCATCTTGAAGGGCGCCGGGTATGACTTTTTCGGTGTGAGACCTTCCTCCAGGGCCGCAGCCGCCACGAACGGCTTGAACGTCGACCCCGTGGGGAAGCCGATCGCCCGACCGTACTGCTCGTCGACCGAGTAGTTGATCTCGGTCTCGTCCTTGCCGTAGCCGTACGGCTTTGATTGCCCCATCGCCAGGACCTTGCCGCTGCCCGGCTCGACGATTGTGGCGGCACCGGCCACCAGATCGCCCTTGTACACGTGCTTCTTCAGCGAGGCCTGCACTGCCTCCTGGGCCTGCGGGTCGAGCGTCGTCCGGATCTTCAGGCCGCCGCGGGTCCAGATCTTCGCCCGCTCCTCGCGGGTGTCGCCCAACACCGGGTCGTCGAGGAAGACGTTCTTGACGTAGTCGCAGAAGAACGCGGCGCCCTTTACGGCCGTGATGCAGCCGTTCCTGGGCTTGCTGACGTTGAGGGCGATGGGTTTCGCCTTGGCCTTGCTAGCCTCCTCCTGCGAGATGTCGCGCTCATCGGCCATCCGCTGCAGCACAGTGTTGCGCCGCTTGGTGGCCGCCTGCGGGGCATTAACAGGGTCGTACCGGCTGGGTGACTGCACGATGCCGGCGAGCAGCGCCGCCTCTTCCAGCCTCAGGTCCTTGGCGGACTTGGAGAAGTAGCGCCTGGACGCCGACTCGACGCCGTAGGCCTGCTGTCCGAAGAACGTGATGTTCAGGTAGTTCTCAAGGATCTTCTTCTTGCCTAGTTCCTTTTCGACCTGGATCGCATACTTCAGCTCGCGTATCTTGCGGCCGAGCGTCTGCTGGGTAGCCTCGGCGGCCTTCGTCGTGTCGTTGCCCGCTTCCTCGACGAAGACGTTCTTCACGTACTGCTGGGTCAGCGTGGACGCGCCCTGCGAGACGTTGCCCGACCGCGCGTTCTCATTGAGGGCGCGCAGGATGCCCTTGAGGTCGACCGCGCCGTGTTCGTAGAAGCGTGAGTCCTCGATCGCGACGATCGCCTTCTGCATGTACGGCGAGATATCCTTGATGTCGACCAGCATGCGGTCACGCGAGTAGACCTTCGCAATCTCAGCCCCTTGGGAGTCCAGGATGGTGGTGCGCTGACTCAGCGGCGGGCGCTGGAGGTTTGCCGGTATCTCCTCGAACTCCTCAGCCGACCCCTTGGCGGCCAGGCCGGCTAAGCCCACCACAGGCAACGCGATCCCGGCCAGCACGACGCCGGAGAGCACACTGACACCGATGAACTTTGCGGCCTGCTGAGCAGGAGACGAGCCTCCGTCTGGACTCTTCTTTCTCATGGGTGCACCCTAACTACTGATCTCGGCCCGTCAGGCTGAACTCCCTTGATTACGTCGGTTAGTTGGGGCTCTGGTCCACTTTGTGTGGACTCAGCCGAAACTGCGGCGCCCATGCGGCAGCCCACTCAGTGCTACGCAGGTGAGGCGCCTTCGCCTGAGGCACGTGTCAGCGGGCGAGGACGGCACCACACGAAGTGGCCCAGAACCGCAAATCGTGAACAGAGCCACCACTACGCCGAACTCGAAGGCATCAGCGACGTGCTGGGACAGGCGAAGGGAGTCATCGAGGCCGAAGCCCGCATCTCCTCCGGCGAGACTCTCCAGTGCCTGTTCGCCACCGGAATCGTCGGCGCCCGCGGCGCGGCTGGGCATCACCTTGGAGCGGCTGCTGCGTGAGCCGGCGGTGCTGTCCCGCCGACTTCGAGATCGACGCCGTACGCCGCGCCCTGCAGCGCCACGACGTCATCACCGGCCGGTGCGACGACTCCAGTGCCGAACCGGTACCCGTCGCCGGCGTGCAGCGCGACCTGTGGCTGGCCCGCACAGGCTTCCAGGCAGGGCACTTCGCCCAGCTCGGGGTACAGATCCCCAAGCTGCTCATGGACGCGACCCGGGCCGCCGAACGCCACGAGGGTGACGACCAACTGAGAGCCCATCTTTCAACCCCTGTTGATCTCGCCGGCGCTCAGAGCTACAGCGCCGCGCTGGGACGCGAGCAGTTCTCCACCGTGCTCCTGGGACGGGTCACCACCCGCACCTGGAGCCAGGCCGCCCCGCAGGTCGCCACCGTCCCGAAGACCAGCACCCACCCGGGCCGCTTCCACATCGTGCAGGGCTCTACCGCCCACCCCACGCAGGTCCTGCTCCTGAGCGAGACCGAAGCCGCGGCGTGGGCCGCCCCGCAGACCGAAGAGAGGTGATGCCGAATCGGCCTTATCGGGCCCTGTCCGGGTCTGCCGACACGATCCCCCCACCTGGTAAGCGCCCGGTTCACCGGGCACGGCACAGATAAGGAACACCGCACCATGACGAACACGACCGCGCTCCCGCAGGTGCTGCACTTCACCGACCCCGGCCTGCGCGAGCAATTGGAGGCGCTGCCCGCGTCGACGGCACTCATCGGCATCGGCACCGACGGAACGGCGATCGCCGTCAACGTCGACCACGCGCCGCACATCCTGGTCTGCACCGGCACCGGCGGCGGCAGCACCACCGTGCTGCGCTCCCTGACCGCCCAGTTCCTCCACCAGGGCGCCCACGCCCTGGTCCTCGACCCCAAGCGGATCTCCCACCTGTGGGCGAGGGGCCTGCCCGACCGTCACCCACCGCGGGAGCGTCGCTGGCATCCACGACGCTCTGGTCGGCCTCGGGGAAGAACTGGCGCGCCGCCTCACCCTCACCGACACCGAGCTCGAGGCCGCGCCTCGGCTAATCGTGTCGGTGGACAGCGCCTATCACGCGCTGCGCCAGCTCGCCCGCTACTGGGAGACGTTCCGCGACAAGGACGACCCGCACATGTCCCCGGCCGTCACCGCCCTCGAGGCCGCGCTGTGGACCGGACGCGCCGCCCGCGTCCACGTCATCCTCAACGGCACGCCCGCCCCCAGCATCCTCGGGGCCGCGTCGCACGAGATGTTCGGCACGGTGATCCTGGCCTGGGTCTCCGCCACCACCTGGCAGCGCCTCGCCCCGATCGCCGGCCCCGCGCCGAAGCCGAGCAAGCACGGGGGCCGCGGCCACGTCATCCAGCACGGCGAGGTGCACGAGACGCAGGCGATCTGGATGACCGACGCCGACGTCGTCACCTGGCTCACCGACCCGGACGACACCCAGAGCTGACCGAGCGCCGGACACACCACGGGCCCCGGGGAATCAGCCATGACATCCCCGGGGCCCGACTCTTGGAGTCGCGCTGTCCAACGACGGCGCGACTGCGCCGTTACGTCGCGGCCAGCTCCGGCACTTCGAGTGCGTCGGCCACCCGCCGGGCCATCGCGGCTACCTGCGGCGGCAGGTAGCTGTCCAGCGAGTCGACGTCGTCACACAGCTTCGCCTTCAGCCCGTGCAGGCACGCCTCGGTGAACAGCTTCTGCGGATCGTCCTCGGGGTGCTGTGCCTGCTCGGCCTGACGCTGGCCTCGGTGGTGCCGCATCCGGTTCCCCGGCGCCTGCATCGCCTCGGACGAGAGCGCCTCACCCACCAGGCCAGCCACGTGCGCGCGGTCGTCGTCCTGGGGGCCGGCGGACCGGAGCTCCTGCTGCCCAACCTGAAGGTAGCCCTGCAGCGTGTCGGCGGCCATGCCTGTGCGCTCGCAGTACGCGGCGATCAGCATGGCCACCATGTTCATGGTGTCCGCCGCGTCCGTGGCCCGGTACAGCGTCATCCGCTTCCACGTGTGCGCCTGATCGGGCTCGGTGTACCGCAGTACCTCCTGGCCGCATTGCACGCCTTCGGAGACCAGGTCGTGAATCGCCCGGCGCAGCGGCTCGGGCATCGGGGGGTAGTCCATGGCCGCACGGTAAGGGGGCCGCACCTTCCGACACCGGAGTCGTGGCCCCCGGTCACCCGGACAGCTCAGACTCCGTCCCAGCCGGGGTCGATCGGTGCGGCCTCGCCAGGGGAGGGGGAAGACAAGGGAAGCCCTCGGCGACTTGCTGGCGTACAGCGGGCGCCGAGGGCTTCGTGAGGGTCGCCCGGAGCCGACGGGGGAGGCGGCGCCGGGCGACGATCAAGAGGAGGCCGTGGTGGTCGCCTCCGCAGCAGGAGCGGTGTCGTGGAGGCGGTCCAGCCGCTCGTACAAGGCCCGCAGCGTGCGGGCCCGGTCCCTGACGCGGAGCAGGGTCCGCGAGGGCCGCGCCAGGTAGTCGTCGGCTTGGCCCACGACGAATTCGGCGAACAGCCGGCGGCCGTCGTCCTCGGGCAGCCTGGCGGCGAGCGTGCGGACGTCGTCGGCGACCGCGCGGGTGGCTCCGGCGAGTAGCAGCCCGACTTGTTCGTAGTCGTCGGGCCGCGGCACGTCCGTGTCGGACCAGGCCAGCACTGCACGGACGAGGCGCTCGTGTGTGGTGCGATCGAGCGGCACCTCTGCTTCGATGCGCCCGTCGGGGTCGTACAGCACACTGTGACGGTTGCTCATGGCCTCGGTGTTTCCTGGGGGGTGGGCGTATCGGCGTCCCGCAGGTGGGCGGCGAACCGTGCGGCGTCGACCAGGATGGGCGGCTGGCTGCCGCGCGGGTGGCTGATCCAGTCCGCCGAGATCGTGGTGTCCGCGCACGTGCTGGGGATGAGCAGCTGGTGGCCCTGGGACAGCAGCCGCACGCCGTCGATGTCCTGGAAGAGGTCACCCGGTCCGGCCGGCACCGCGACGTACAGGCGGTCGCGCAGGTGGTCGGCGATGACCCAGTAGCCGCGGCGGGTGCCCGCACCCATAGCGGTGAGTGCGTCCAGTCCGGCCGCCATCGGCTCGACGGAGACCACATCCCAGCCTGAGCCCGAGCCCGCGCCGCACGCCAGCCACTGAGTGCGCATCCTGGCACGCTGCCACCGGAGCTCCTTGTCGGCACTGGCCTTGGCCAGCTCGTGCCAGGTCGGCGCCGGAGGCTTGGCCCTCTTCTTCTTCGCCGTCTGGCCGGCGGCGGGTGTGTTCGCCACGGCGCTCTCCCCTGATCAGTCGTCACGTCACCCTCCACGCAAGCAGCACCGGCCCCGTGGGTGCGACGGGGGACCGATGAAAGAGCGATGTAAGTCCGTCGGAGCCGGGTGAACTGTGGCCAAGACCGGGCAGCAGAACAGCAGGGAGCGGTACGGTCGCCGCACCCGTCCAACGCGGACGCGGAGCCGTCATGGCCGACTCTCCAAAGCCCCTGCCCAACGACCGGCTGCGTGCTGTCCGCGTTCTCGAACTCCAGAAGAGCCGGAGCGAGTTCGCCAAGCGGGTCAACACCCTCGCCCGCGAGATGGGCGAGAACGTCGCCTGCGGCACGCGGCTGGTGGCGGACTGGGAGGACGGGAAGGTCGGCTGTCCCCGCGCGGTGTACCAGCGCATCCTGACCAAGATGACCGGCGGACGGAGCATGGCGGACCTCGGCTTCCGCCTGTCGACCACCACGGTGTCCGTACTGCCCGCCGCCGGACCGTACGGGGCGGAGGAGGACGGTGTGGAGCGACGCTCCTTCCTGAGCGACGGAGCGGGCATCGTCCTGGCGGTCCCGCTCAGCACGGGGCAGACGCCGGGGCGGATCGGCGCGAGCGAGGTACGCGCCGTTAAGGCGGCCGTCTCCACCTTGTATGTCAAGGACCACGACCACGGCTCCGCGCCGCTGCGCCAGGCCGCCTCCGAGGCGCTGCACACTGCCTACCAGTGGCTCCAGTCCGGTACGTACACCAGCCGCACCGAGGCGAAGCTGCGCTCCGCGACGGGTGGCCTGGCGGTTGCCGCCGGGTGGCTCTCCTACGACTCCGGCCGGGCCGGGGACGCCCACTCGCTGTACGGCGAGGCCCTTGCCGCGGCGAGGATCGCAGGCGACCCCGAGCTCGAGGCGCACGCCTTCGGCTGCCCCTCCTTGTTGGCGAAGGCGCAGGGGCGGCCGCGTGAGGCGATCTCCGCCGCGCAGGGCGCCATGGCCGTTGCCAAGAGCCTCGGCTCTGCGCGGCTGCTCTCCCTGTTCCAGATGCGCGAGGCCGGCGGCTGGGCACTGATGGGCGACGCCGCCGCCACCGACCAGGCGATCGTCAAGGCACACACCTTCTACGCCAAAGACCCCTGCGAGGCCGATCCTCCGTGGCTCTCCTTCTACGCCCCCGGCGAGCTCGCGGGTCTTGAATCGCTCGCCCGTGCCGACCTCGGCCAGCACGAACGCGCTGCCGCTGGGGCCGAGCAGGCCGTACTCCTGCACGGCGACCACTTCGCCCGCAATCACGCCCTGTATACGGCCGACGTCGCCATCCAACATGCGGTGAGGGACCGGCCCGAGCCCGAAGCAGCCGCCGAAGCCGCAGGCCGCGTCCTTGTGTTCCTCCCCGAAGTGCGCTCCGACCGCCTGCTGCAGTCCTTGCACAACGTCGCTGGCGCACTCCAGCGCCACGGCCGTGTCCCCGCGGTCGCCGACTGGATCGAGGAGTACCGCACTACCGCTGCCACCGGAGGAGGACGGGCGTGACCAGCACTCGCACCGACGTCGTGATCCGCACCTACGGCCCCGGGCAAGTTCCGCCGCTGCTCGACACGATCGCGGGCCTCTGGGCCGATGCGCACCCCGAACTCGTCGACACGCCAGGCGGTTCCACCGACGGCCTGTCCGCTCCCGCACTGCGCCGCCAGGTCATGGGCCACCTGCGCCACGAGGGCTTCACGCTGGTCACCGCGTACGCGAGCGGGACCATGGTCGGCTTCGGCTACGCCTTCCCGTGCACTCCCGAGTACTGGTACGGCCGCGAACTCTTGCCCGACATTCCGGAGCAGGTGCGCGCGGGCCGCCTCATGGGCCTGTGCGAGCTCGCCGTCACCCCCGCCCGCCAGTCCCAGGGCATCGGCTCCCGTCTCCACGCCGCCCTGCTCAAGGCCATCAACCCCGACTACGCCTCACTCTTGGTCCGGCCGGACAACACCGCTGGTCGCACCCTGTACGACCGCCTCGGTTATACGTACGCGGGCCCCTACCGCAACGAACCCGGCGGCCCCGTCTACGACCTACTCCTCCTCCAGGTCGACCGCGCGGCCGCCGCACAGTGACCGCGATGGGCGGTGGCCTGGCGTGACCACCACCCGCACAAGTACCGGTATGGCACAGCAGCGACCGGCTCGCCGCCGTCCACCACACCCTCGCCACCGCCCAGGAGACCCGTGACCGAGATCGACATACGGCATTACGACCACCGCGACGCCGCCGAGCTGCGCCCGCTGCTCTTGCAGGTGTACGCCGAGGTCTACGCGAAGGCCGCCGAGGACGATCCGTTCGCCTCCGTCGACCGGTTCGCCGAGGGCCTGGACGGATGGTCGCAGCGGCCCGGCTGGAGCTGCGTCATCGGCTACACCGACGACGGCCAGGCGGTCGGCTACGCCTATGGCGCACCCTGCCCAGGGACGCCCGGTGGTGGCGCGGACTGCTCACCGAGGTGCCCGCCGACGTCGTCGCCGAGACCGGCACCCGTACCTACGCCCTCTCCGAGCTGATGGTCCGCGAACCCTGGCGCAAGACCGGCACCGCCCGCCGCCTGCACGACGCACTGCTCAACACGCGCACCGAGGAACGGGCTATGCTCCTGGTCAACCAGAGTCACCCCAAGGTCCACGCATTGTACGAGAGCTGGGGATGGCAGACCCTCGGAGACCTCCGCCCCCACATCCCCGACGCACCGCTGTTCCACGCCATGCTGCTCCCGCTGCCCGGCCAGGACGGCCCGCGATGACCGCACGCACGTGGCGGCACACACTCCCATCCGGGAGGCGTAGAAGGGTACAAGTACCGGTATGGCCCGGGAGCGGATCCGGTGGCCGGCCGTGGTGGACCGGGCCCGTCAGATCGTGCACAGCTACGAGAGTGCCGTGACGTTGCGCCAGGTCATGTACCGCTTGGCCGCCGAAGGCGTGTTGCCGCACACGCCGCCGATGTACCGCCGCTTGTCCGCGCAGCTGGCCAGAGCCCGCCGGGAGGGCCGGTTCCCCGACCTGATCGACACGGTCCGGGAGATCCACGTCCCGCCCTCCTGGGCGGGCGCGGATGCGTTCGTCGCGGAGATACCCGACTGGTTCCGGCTGGACCGCACCGAGGGTCAGGGGCACGCGCTGTACGTCGCGGCGGAGAAGGACACCCTGCGCCAGCAGCTGACCGGCTGGCTCGCTCCTGCGGGCATCCCGGTGCTGGTGGTCCGCGGCTTCGGCTCGCAGTCATACGCCGACATCGTCCACGACCGCGTCACCGCCGACCCGCGCGACGCCGTGCTCCTGGTCGTCGGCGACTTCGACTGCTCGGGCGAGGACATCGAGCGGGACTGGGTGGCGCGCACCGACTGCTGGAGCCGGACGGAACGGGTCCTGCTCACTTACGAGCAGGTCCGCGCCTACGAACTGCCCGCGACCGAAGGTAAGCACGGCAACCCGCGCTGGCCAGCCTTCGCCCGCCGATACGGGTTCAACCCCGCCGCCCAGTGCAGTGGGAGGTGGAGGCGCTGGATCCGGACGAACTCCAGCACCTGGTCCTCGCTGCCGTCGCCCCGTACGTCGACCGCGACGTCCTCGCCCGGCAGATCGCCCGCGAAGAAGAGCAACGCCGCGGCCTGACCACCTTCCTGGAGGGCTGGGGCCCGGCGAGCGGGGGAGAACCGTCATAGTCGCCGTTCTCGCTCTGGGAGACTGAGGGCCACCATTCCAGCGTCGAGGAGCGAGCGCATGGCGGTGAAGCAGGATCCGGCGACGTTGGTTCGTCAGGCCCGGGACCTGATCGAAGAGTTCAACCGCGCGGTGCTAGATGACAGGAACGACCTGTCGGCGCCCGCGCTGTCGGAGGCTACGCAGGCGCTGAAGTCGTTGGTCGAGCGGCTCCCGCAGGCGTTCGAGCAGACTGCCGACGTCCTGGAGCTGCTGGCCAAGAACAACAAGGTCACGGTGGAGCAGGGCGACCCGAAAGAGGAGGTGGCCACGACCGCTGCGGAGCTCCGGACCGTCGCGGCTGGCAGCAAGCAGCTGGCCAAGAGCCTCGCCAACCCGGCGTCGGCCCTGTTCCTCATGGGTGGTCGCTGACCATGCCGAGCCTTTTCGGGCCAGGCGCCGGGTCATGAGGGTGATGAATGCCCAGTTCAGGTGCGCTTCGGCATGCTGGGGCAAGCGCTCATAGTCCCGCGCATTGCGGCGCGCGTTCATGATCCAGGCAAAGGAGCGCTCGACCTTCCAACGCCGAGGCAGGACGAGGAACCCGCGGATGCCCTTGGGTCGCAGCACGGGCCGCAGGGACATCCACAACTGGTCCGCAGTCGAGGCGGGCAGCAGGTCGCGGGCGTAGGCGGAGTCCGCCCAGACCTGGGTGATCTGCGGGTGGGTGAGCCGCAGGCGCCAGAGGAGGTCGCGGGCGATGATCTCGTCGCGGACATCTCCGGCCGTCACCGTGATCATCACGGGCAGGCCCAGGGTGTCGACCACGAGGTGTCTTTTGCGCCCATTGATCCTTTTGCCCGCATCGTATCCACGGCTGTCCCGGCCGACGGTGGAGGCCGCCTTCACCGACTGGGAGCGACGATCAGTGTCACCGGGAACGGGCAGCGGCCCTTGCCCGTGCGGATATGACGGCGCAACTGGTCCCAGATGAAGGTGACGACCGCGGCCCGGTTCCATCGCGCAAAAAACCCGTAGACGGTCTGACAGGGCGGGAAGTCCGCAGGTAGGGCCCTCCATTCGCCCCGTTGTCGAGCAGGTAGCGGATCGCGTCCACGATCTGCCGGCGGGGCCACTTCTCGGGGCGTCCGCCGGTCTTGGTCTGGCTTGCCTCGATGGGCAACAGGGGTTCGAGCAGGGCCCATTCGGCGATGGTGGTGTCGGAGGGATAGCGGCGGGTCCGGTGACGGACACCGTTCGGCATGGCAGGACTCGTGTCAGGAGCGGGACGGCTTGGAGAGCTGGGCGAGGGTGGAGCGGACGCCGGTCAGCTGGTCGGTGACCAGCTGGGCCCACTCGTCATCGGGGTAGCGGGCCAGATGGGGATCGAGCGTCCCCGTGATCATCCGGGTCAGCCGACCCAGGATCTGGGCCAGCTGCTTCTTCTCGTACTCGATCCAGTCCGCGGGGTCGTCGGAGAACATGTAGCCGTCCTTGCGCCGCCAGATGATCGGGGTGAGGTGCTCGGCCGCCCCGACGTCACGCAGATGGCGCACTCCCCGGGCGACCTGGGAGCGGGTGATACGGGTGGCGGACATGAGCTGGTAGGTGTGCAGGCCCGCGGGCCTGGCCTCCATCAGCGCGACGCGGACCAGGTCGCCGTAGTGCTCGGACAGCGGCTGCGCCGCCGGGCGCCGCCCCATGGCCTACTCGCCCTTCAGGAGCTGGGTCAGCTGCTCGTCCAGGGTGAACTCGCCGTGCTCGAGCGCCCCCTCCAGCCAGTCGGCCGCGGCGCGGACCCGGGCCATCCTGCGTGGGATACGTTCGGGAGTGAGGTCGGGGCGGGGGCGGTGGAACCTGGCGGCGTGCCTCCACCGTCCAGCCTTATCACGCGCGCCATCGACGCCGACCTCGGCCACCAGCTCCAGCTCCACCAGGACGACGTCCAGCTCTCGCTCGCTGCCCCACCCAGCGCCTGCATCGTCTCGGGGAGGCATTCACCGCGGCGGTCGACAGGGCCCGCACGGCGATGGTCCACTGCGCGCATCGTGACGAGGCCAAGACACCGCACTCAGTGCACGAGGAAGATCAGCAGGCGCTCCGCCCTCAGCAACCCGGATCGCACCGAGGCCGGGAAGCCGGCCACTGAGACCACCCGACGGTGCGCACCGACACGATGCCCCACGTCCACTGGGTCAGGGGGCCGAACGCCAGTCAGGGAGTCGTGGACCTACCGTCTACTCGTGCCCCTCCCCGGGAGCGGTGAACGACCCAGTCCAGGTAAGAGGCGTTCTCTGCTAGGTAACAGATTTGCTTGTGCCATCAACTAACGGTCGCGTAAGCGGGTCATCAGCGTGAGGGTAGTCGCCGTCTTCCTTCCGTGACCGGCATGAGAGGTCTCGCCGCGCAGGTGTTCCGCATACTTCGGAGCCAAGGCCCCCGCGCATGGTGCGAACTTGTGAAGCAGGCGTGAAGTCGAAATGGTCGCGAGTTCGCGGTGGAGTGGCCGTGAGTACTTCCCGGTGGGGGCAGGGCAGTGCCGCTCCCCTCGCGGCTTCATCTTGACCTACCTGGTTAGGGTTGCTCCCCGCCCGAGGGGCACGCCTCTGATTGGTTCAGGCCAACCTAAAGCCGTTCAGCGTCTTGGGCACGTGATCTTCACCGAACCTGTCGATGTGCGGGGTTCGCAAGGGTTGCTTGGAGTGCCGGGTGGGGGTGCCTCGCGCGGACTCCTGAGGCCCCAGTGCGCAAATGAGCCAAGGGAGATGCCCGGACTGTTGTCGGTGTCCCGCCACGCCTAGGGTGATCGTTCGTACGTTCCCATAGCAAAACTTTTTGGAGCGTGCAGATCGCTGAGGTCGGGGTGACCACGGGACTTCACCGCCTGCCGGGGGCCAGGTTCCTCACGGCCGTCAGCGATTCCGACCGCTGAACGAGCACTCACCGCAGGCGATGGGTGCTGAAAGGACACTGCATGTGCAGGGAAACGAGAACGCGGAGGCTGGGGATAGGCGTCGCGCTGGCGTCGGGCCTCGCGGCCGTCGTCCTCGGTGCCGGGGGCCCCACCGCCGTCGCCCTCGACACGGACAATCTCTACAGTCCGCAGGCGTGCAAGCACCCCTCCTCCTCGAAGTTCAAGCTCCATCTGTGGTACGAGCGCGGCCAGAACGGGGTTTATCGGAACATCGGCCACAGCGTCTACAACTTCAATGACGTGCCGGATGGGGTCGTGGGGGTCACGTCCGCGCTGCGCTTCTGCCCTCAGGGGGCGAGCAATCCGTGGCCGGGCTCCAACAAGAAGCTCAAGAACCGGGCCGCGTCGGGTGAGAACGAGCACTACAAGTACAAGGCGCGGGTGTACTACCACACCGGCTACAGGGGCGCGCAGGACGTGATGAACCCGGGTCAGAGCATCGCCTGGTTCCGGAACGTCTACAAGAACAACGCGTCGTTCAAGTGGACCAGGTAGTGCGCTCGGAGCAGAGGGGGGAAAAGAGCATGAAGCTGATAGGGAAGACGATTGTCCCGGTCGGGATCCTCGCGGTCGCCGCGGGGGTGGGTGGCGTGTACCTCACGACCGGTCAGGCCGCATCGGACGGGGACCGCGAGTCGAGCGTGCGGAGCGCCGGCGCCCAGGCGCAGGTCGCACGGGCCTACGTGGGGGACCCGGAGGACCCGGCGACCTGGCGCCTCCCCGTTGAGTCGTACATGCCGACGAAGACGCAGGTCAAGGTGGTCACCTCGTCCCGGGACGAGCTGATCGACCAGTGCATGAGCGCTGCTGGGTTCGACGCCTGGAAGCCCGCTCCCGACCTGCCCGAGCTCGGCGGGAAGACCCTGACCGACTGGCGCTACGGCCTCCACGACGGCGAACTCGCCGCCGAGCGCGGCTACCACCCCGACAAGGGCGAGCAAGAGACGTACGACAAGGCGATGGAAACCGGGGCCGTCGACGAGTCGGGTGCCGACGAGGCCACGCTGAAGGGCTGTGTGCAGAAGGTCGACGGCAAGGTTCCCGACGCGCAGTCACCCGCCATCGTCGAGCAGATCAACGGTGAGTCCTTCGTGAAGTCCAAGGAGGTCCCCGAGGTCGCCGAGGTGTTCGCGAAGTGGTCGTCCTGCATGAAGGGCAAGGGCTACGACTATAAGCAGCCGTTGGACGCCAGTGACGACCCCGCCTTCGGCGACCCGGAGAAGGTGACGCCCGAGGAGATCGCCACGGCGAAGGCGGACGTTGCCTGCCGCGATGAGCACGACGTCGAGCGGACGTGGTTCGACGCGGAGTCGAAGATCCAGCGTGCCGCCATCGCGGAACACCTGGAGGAGTTCAACGACGCCGCCAAGGCGACGAAGGACGCGGTCGCCAAGGCGAGGGCGGTCTGACGCGCCTCGCTCTTCCGGCGGACCGAGGCGAATCCTCCGCCTGCTTCACCGAGGGGTGAAGGAGAACCCTCGCCGCCTCACCGAGCGATGACGGTGGAGGCCCCGCCACAGATGCCGGCCCCGGTCGCCGTTTGACCACACGGCCGCCACGGCCGGTATCTCTCTTTTTCTGTCCGGCCCCGGCAGCGCCACACGCATGCGGGGGCCGCGGTCGTGCTGCCCGCGCGACCCACCACGACGAGGAGACGAAGTGAGAATCGGCAGGAGAGCACGGGCTCCGCTGGCGGCGATCGCCGCCGGGGCCGTGCTGGGGGGAATGCTGCAGGGCGCGGCCTGGGCCGACGATCCGCCCGAAGCGCCGGTCGGCAGAAAAGCCACGATGCCCAAACCGGCGAAGGAACAGCCCGACACGGTGCCGCCGGGAGACCGGAAGTCCCTGCTGGGCGGCGACTACAAGAAGTCCGGGGACCGGGCCTGGGCGACGACGAGCGACGCCCACGGCTTCCACCTTCTGACGGCACGGGAGAAGGACGGCTACGCCTGGAAGACGACGGCGTCGCTGTCCGAGCCGGGGTTCGACACGGACGCCTGGATCGGCAACGCCTGCGTCACCGGCTCGGGGAAGCGTGCCGTGGTGGTGTACGCGCCGCGCACGTTCACCAACAAGCCCGAGTTGATGGCGCGCGGTGCGTTCGCTGCCGTCGTGCAGTTGGAGACGGGAGCGGTGACGAAGCTTCCGCTTCAGGTATCGCTGTCGTACTACAACCCGGGCTGCGGCGTCGGGGAGAGCGCCGTCCTGACCCAGTCCGGCGGGGAGGAGAAGGGCGCCACCCGGCTCACCAGGCTGGACGCGGTGACAGGAAAGCTGTCCAAGCCCGTCGAGACCAAGGGGCAGGTGACGTCCGCCGTAGCCGCGAAGGGCGGCGCGATCATGGCCGCCGCGGGCGCACAGGTGGTCCGGGTCGACGGCGACGGCAAGCAGACCCCCTTGGTGCGCACGGACGCCGTACCGTACCGACTGACCCCGGACGCCGACGGCGGCCTGGTCTTCCTGGACCGGCAGCGGGCGCACGGCAAGAACACCGCGGCGGACAAGGGCCGTTCCGAGGCCCCTGGTAGCCGCACGACGGCCATGACTCGGGTAAAGCGCATCACCGCCGGTCAGGCCGGTACGCCCCGTCTGGCGAAGAACAGGGCGAAGGTGCTGGCCACAGGCCCGCTGACCGAAACCGGTCTCACCCGTGGCGGCGGTACCGTCTATGTCACGGGCAAGACCCGGCCGAGCGCGAAGCTGCCCGGGACGGTTCGCAGGCTGGCCGGGACGCCCAAGGACGCCCTGGTCTCCACCCGGGGTCAGGCGGTCCTTACCGAGACCGCGTGGACCGACGGGCAGGGAACCCTGATCCGCGCCGACGCGGCAGCCGGCCCCCGCCCCGTGAACGTGAAGCTGACCGCGCTGGACAGCGGCAAGAAGGTCGCGTTCACCGTGGAGCCCGGCAAGCGGCGCGCCTTGTTCAGCGCCCAGGGCAACGAGCGCACCCCCGCGCTTCCGCACGGCAAGGCACGCCGCGGCGGCAAGGCCGCGAACAGCGCGGGCCTTCGGGCCGGCGTCTCCGGCCGGAACGAGATCGTGGAGTCGGAGCGCGTCTGCTCGGTACCCCGCAACGATCCGCGCAATCAGGCGACGCAGCCCAAGCCGCGCCAAGTCGAATGGGCCGTCAACCAGGCAGTTCGCGGCAACCTCGACAAGCACGCCAGCCGCCCGGCGAACTGGAAGAACCTGGGCATGCCTGCCTACAGGCCTCAGACGCTCTTCCCCAAGCCGACCCTGGAAGGCGGCGGCAACGTGCCCGCGCAGGTGATGCTCGGCGTCACCACGCAGGAGTCCAACATGTGGCAGGCCGCCCGCTCCACGGTGCCCGGCGTCACCGGCAACCCGCTGATCGGCAACTATTACGGCATCGATTACTACGACGGGAACCCGGACAACGACTGGGACGTGAACTGGAACGGAGCCGACTGCGGCTACGGCATCACCCAGGTCACCGACCACATGCGGATGGCGGGCCGGGAGCACGGCAAGGGCGGGACTGCCTGGCCGTACGAGAAGCAGCGTGCTGTCGCCCTGGACTACAGCGCCAACGTGGCCGCAGGCCTGCAGATCCTGGCCTCCAAGTGGAACGACACCAGGAAGGCCGGGCTCAAGGTCAACGACGGCGACTCGGCGAAGCTGGAGAACTGGTCCTTCGCCCTGTGGGCGTACAACGCCGGATTCCACCCGAACAAGAACGACGGCAAGCCCTGGGGCGTGGGCTGGGCTAATAACCCCGCCAACCCGGAGTGGGACGCCGGACGCGACTCCTTCATGGAAAAGAGCAACGGCGACGAGGACGCATCGGACGCCGCACACCCGCAGGACTGGCCCTACCAGGAGAAGGTCCTCGGTTTCGCCGCGCACCCGCCGGCGTTCATGGAAGCTCCCGGCACGATGGTGCCCGCGTTCCGCGCCGCATGGTGGAACGGCACCGAGGGCAGCGCCCAGGTCGAGGGCTCAGCCAAGTACAACCGCGCGCGCGTCAAGCCGCCAGAGGACACGTTCTGCACCTCCGCCAACGACTGTGACCCCGGCAAGATCGGTGACGGGGCGAAAAACGAGGACGGCGCGGGGCCCTGCAAGCGCGGCGACTTCAAGTGCTGGTGGAACAAGTCGGTCAAGTGGAAGGACAAGTGCGACTACTCCTGCGGCAACGACTTCACCCGCTTCCCCGTCGACTGGGCCGAAGAGCCCGACGGCACCGCCTACCCCCCCAACTGCACCACCACCGGCCTGCCCGCCAACGCCCTGATCGTCGATGACCTGCCCGCAGGCACGACACCAGTCAGATCAGGGTGCTCTATGCCCCCTCTGGCCAACAACGGAAGCTTCAGCCTCGACTTCGTGACGGAGGAGGCCGGCCTCGGCCACGACGGTACGACCCTCGTCCCCGTGTGGCCCGCCAAGGTCGACCTCCACCAACTCGGCGCGGGCTTCGGCGCCCACTTCTACTTCGGCCACACCCGCCAGAACGACCAGAAGGGCAACCGCCTCAAGTTCACCGGCACCTGGAAGTTCACCAAGGACATCAAGGGCCCCGCGAAGGTCATGGTGCACCTGCCAGATCACGGAGCCCACACCGCGTACGCGAAGTACGAGATCGAAACAGCCAAGGGCACCCGGACCCGGATCATCGATCAGAAGAACATGGGCGGCGGCGGCAAGAACCGCTGGGTGAACCTCGGCGCCTACATGTTCGACGGTGCCCCCAAGGTAAGGCTGAGCACCACCACACGCAACGGCACCGGAGACGAGGACATCGCCTTCGACGCGATCGCCGTGGCCCCCATCAAGGGCAAGTACACCGAGCACACGGTGGACGCGGTGGGCCTATTCGACGAGAACCAGAACATCGACGGCGATGAAAAAAGCTCCTGGATCGTCAGCTCACCGTTCGAGACACGACAGAAGCTCTACGACTGGGGGCACAAGCTCGCCTCGGACACCGCCTCCATCAAGGACTGCGAAGGCACAGACTTGTATGCGAGCTGCCTCGCCCCGAAGACTAAAGCCGTCATGGAGCGGTGGAAGACCGAGATCGAACGCGCGGGCACCGATCCGGTCAACCACCCCGATGGCAGCAGCCTCGCACGATGGATCGGGTTCGCCAACAGCTACAAGGACCGGCCCACGAGCGCAACCAAGCCCTCACACTTCGACACCGACGACGGCCGCTACAAGATCCGTTCCAAGGCCAAGGTGTCCTTCGTCGTCGGCGAGGACGGAAAGATCGTCGACGGCAGCCAAGCCGTCCAATACGACAACCGCACAGGTGACACGCACCTGCCGCCGTACCTGATGGAGTTCTTCACCGCGCTCCACCAGGACTACGGCATCGAGCCGCCAGACCTGACATACACGACCAAGGACCTCAACGAGCACGACGGCCGCAACTCCACGGCGGATCCGACCAAGACCGGGGTAATGCCGGGCCGCGCCTACGCCTTCGCGGGCCGGGCACCGGAACTCACCGACAACAACACCTGTGTCGCCGCGCTCTACACCTCGGGCGGCTCCATCGGATACCGGCCCATGATCGGTGCCAAGTCCGCGTCGAAGGCCATGGACCGCTGGCAGCAGCGGGTCTACGACGACAAGCGACTCTCCCCCTGGGTCGTGAAAATCGCTACGGAATCATTCCAGGCCCTGTTCAACACAGGTGGCGCGACCGGGCCCGTCACGGGGTCCATCTTCGGCCAGGCACCGCCCATCTGGCAGGAGTTGAACTTCAAGGCGTGCGCGGACGGCTCGATCAAGAAGCGCGGTGACAGCCCCGTGCTGCGCTCCAGTCACATGCCCAACCAGTACCTGTACCACAACAACCAGGCCATGGACCTGGACGGCCGTCCCCGCGACTCCAAGGAACCCGTGATCACGGGAGACTTCGTGCGGTTCAGCCGGGCCCCCGACCCCGGCAGCGGTGCTCCGCTGTGGGCCAACCCGTTCGGCTCGTGCACATCCAACAGCGGCCACAGCGGAAACCCATGGGGAATCACGTCGGTCCCTCCGTCCGACCCCGGTATGAACCCGAAACGGGCGTACTTCTGCGCTGACAAGGACCTGGAAGGGGCCCCCGAACACAGCAGCTAGCCTGGAAAAATCATGCTCGCCTCACGCGCGTGGCAGCAGCCGCGCGCGTGAGGCGAGCGCGCGTCTCGTCGCCGCCTGCCGCGGCAGGACGCACACACGAGGGCCGTGGACATACTGGAGGACCACCATGCTGGCCATCATCGCGCTGCTGGGCACGGCGGGGCTCATCCTCGCTCTGGTGGGCCAGGGCGGTTGGCCCCGGCTGGGCGGAGCCGTCGCGGGCATCACCCTTCTCGCTTTCTTGCTCGTCCCGTTCATCAGTACCGCCGCGCTTTTCCTGGCCGCCTCGGTCATTGGCGCGATCTTGGGGCTGATGCCCCCATTTGATCGGGAAACGGCGCCGCGGGCGTACGCGGGCTGGCTCCTCTGCCTGCTGCTCGCCATGGTGGGGCTCTTCCTCTGGGCCACCGTAGGAGACACCGAGATGATCGCCCTGACCCTCTTTCTCTTTGGCCCCGGAGCGATCACCGCCGCAGGACGCTTCGTGTCCTTTCTGTGCCGCCGCCACCGGGCGGGCTACGAGGTGTGACGGCCATCTGCATTGCCGCCTCGTACAGGTCCTCGCCAGCTGTGGTCACTTCGTCCGGGCCGTGGAAGGCCACTGCGGGCAGGGCGTTGTGCATCTCCCGCAATTAGCACGACACGGCCAGTTTTCGTAGCGGGCGCATCATGCCCGCCCACTCCTGGGCCCACGTCATCCGGTCCCCGCAGTGCCCCCGCACCCAAGGCCCCCTTCGACCAGATGCGCCGCGCCGCCGTCGAACTGGGCGTCTTCCTCCAAGCCAATGCCCCCGACGCCGGCCACGACCCCACCGTGCTGCGCCGTGAGCACGCCGAGCGGTTCGTCGCCGACCAGCGCCACCGCGCCCGCCACGGCCTGCCGTCCCTGGGGCGCCCGCGTCTCACGCACCTTCCTCTATCAAAACCAGCAGGCCAGAGTCCTTATCGAACAGGCCACCCGCCCAAGCACATCCCATCCCGGCGCGTCCGCCAACGGCCACAGCCGCACTCAGCCAGCCTGGAGAGAACGAGCCCTGAACGCCGAAGAGGCACTCGCCCAGGCCCAGCGCGAGATCCGCACCCAGCGCACCCACATCGCAGAACTCCTCGGCAAGATCCGAGACCTCGAGCACGATCTCCCTGAAGGGTCACTTCAGCGGATCGTCACCGAGAACACCACCCTGAAGCAGCAAGTACGACAGCTCACCCAAGACAAGCAGCACGTGCAAGAGAGGCTGGCCGGTGCCCGACAGAACAACCGCTTCCTCGACAGACGCACCGCAGACCTTGAAGCCCAACTCGCCCCGTATCTCACTGCCTCGCATCCGCCAGCCCCGTAGGCCACCTGCACACAGGGCCCTGGTAGCCGGGCAGGGCAGGTTCCCCGCCCGGCTGCGGTAACCCCGGGAGCCATGAGCCAGTAGGCGGGCGGAAGGGGAAAATAACCGCCCACTGCCCCCACCGCCATCCGTACGCACTTGGTACGCAAAATGAACGCTCCACGATACGGTCGGCACACGCGGTGCAGCAGGTCCGGCCTAGCGGCGGGGGCAGCCGGTCCTGCTCACGGTCAGGCCCAGCGCATGCCGATGGCGGAGAGCTGTTCCACGCGTTCGGGGGAGAGGGTCGTCGCGCGTGAGCGTTGGTTGCTGATCCATGCCCCCAGCTTCAGCTCCCGCTCCTCCTGGTCCTCGCCGTCCTCGCGGCCGCCCGCCTCCCCGTCCCCGCTGGGGACGATGATCCGTTCGATGTGTTTGCGGGGTACGCGAAGGTGTCCTTCGCGCTGGTAGTACTGCTTGGCGGCGGTGTAGTTGAGGGCCCATTTGTCGGCCTGCGAGGTGCGCGGTTTGTGATCTTAGCTGGCGAGTGCCTGGTCAACTCCCTGCGAGTTGAGTGTTGTTTCCCGACCAGCAGCAGCGGCTGTTGGCGGAGACCGAAGCCCAGAACCTGGGCCACGGTGGTATGGGAGTGGTCGAGCGGTTGCACCAGGTCAACAAGATGACGGGCCGTAAGGGCCTGGACGAGCTGGAGACCGGCGAGGAGTCTCTGGGACAGATAGGCAGACCGGGCAGAGTCCAAATTCCCTTGATCGGGTTTTCGGCCCGCGTTGCTGGCACCCGTGAACGTGATGAGTGGGGCCGCCGACGTCGCCACTGTGCTGAACCGTGAAGTGATGGAGGCTTGCGGCCGGCTCACCCAGCCAGGGGCACCAGACGAGCGCGGACACGATCGGAGACCTGCTGCGCGCGAGGAGGGCTGCACCCGCGGGCCCGCAGGGAGTCCGGTACCCGCGAGCCATGCATGGGAACGTGCGGGCAGGCCCTCCTCACTCTCGCCATCTCCGCAACGGCCACCCGTAAGTCCAGCTCGCGGCCACCGGTGACGCCCACAACAGTCGGCCGAAAGAATTGGCGTCGCCCCTCGCCGAAGCCGACATCACGTACCGGGCCAGGAAGGCTACCGAGGTGCTGGCAGCGCAACCCGTCTCCTTCGCAAGCGCCGGCACTCGACCACTCAAGACCTGCCTCGTCTCAGGCACCCTCGCCCTGCATCTGGCCATCTCGGACTGATGACGCGAACACTCACTCCCGTCTGTGGGATTTAAGCCATTATCGATTGCAGCGGAGGGGCTTGGCCCTCTTCCGCTTCGCGCACTGCGCATATGCCGGACGCGTGAGCTCCACGGCTTGGGCCCTCTCCAGCCATGTTCCGGGCCTAGGCATTTTCAGGTCAGCAAGATGACTCATACCCGCATTGGGGCGTAGGACAGGTTCAGGCCTCGTCTACAGTGACGGCGTTCAAAGTGCTTCACCGTAGGCTTCGAGAGGACGTAGTCCTGCTTCACACTTCGGCAAAAGTGAGTGGCTCCCTCCTGCATGCTCGATGACGGGCACCTGCCGGCGGCCACTTGGACGCACTCAAATCATCAGCCCATGCAGGACGCCACGGCATGGTCGGATTCCATGTGAATCCAGGCTAAGTGAAGGCCGGATTACCCGATCTCCGAGAACTGCAGCCTGTTGATCTAGGCCTTTCCCTCTCTCGAATATTGGCGGCGCCCGACGCACGCCGACTCGGTTTAACTGCTCCTCATCGGCATGGTCCTATGGCCCTGCCGTTTCTTAGGGGCCTGTTTCTCTCTGGTCCCACCCAACCGGAACGGACACCATCATGATGAAGCTTCTGTCCACCGCCGTCGCTGGTGGAGCCACCGCGTTCACACTCGTCGCCCTGGCGGCCGTACCGGCCTCAGCGGACACCGCCAACTCGCAGTTCGACGTGGTATTTCCTGGGGACAAGCCGCAAACAACATACTCCGTCCAGAACATCGCCACCCTGTCTGGCAGCATGACCGGAAAATCGATCATGAACTGGCAAATCGTAGATGACCGAGTCGTCGACAACTCTAAGCGGTTCACCAGCTTCAAGATCACCACTCGAATCGAAGAGCGCTTGACCAAAACTACCGAGGATCACGTCGTCACATCGAAGACGTGCGACTGGACCAAGATCGTTAACGAAAACCACTCGTGGTTCCCGGTGGATCCTGCGAACACCTGCGTCGCGCCGCCCACGGTTTACGACGGCGAGCTCTGGTGGTCGACAGACTCGACGATTGTTTACGACATCGAAGGCGATGGTAAGGGCGCCATCACTCAGAAACTTGACGGTTCGCCTTTGATTCACGGCTGACATCAGTACAGCCCCGGGTCCTGCGTATCTGCACTCAGGACCTGGGGCTGTTCGCGGGTGGTTACGCTCGGAGGGCAGTTCTTGCTGTACCGGGAGCAGGCGGTGTGGCCGGGTTCGTTGTAGTACCCCTGGCGTTCCTACATGTGCACCGCGCTCAGCGCGACGTTCAAGAACTCCCAGACGTGGCCGCACCAGGGACGCGGCACTGGCCGGACAGTAGAACCGTCTGCACTTCGACCTCGCGGCTTGGCGGCCAGCACCGCTCCGGACCCACTCTCCGGTGAAGCGGACCTGATCGGCGGCCCAGTCGCCGAGCCGCTGCCCGGGCGCAGTCGCCCGAGCAGGTAGCCGGCCGCGAGTGCGGCGGCCGCGGTGACGACGATGGCCATCACGACCACCGCATCCCGATCGCGGACAGCTGCTCGATCCGCTCCGGTGTCAGCGTGGCGGCCCGGCTGCGCTGGTTGCTGATCCAGGCCCCCAGCTTGTGTTCCCGCTCCTCATGGTCCTCGCCGCCGGCGATCCGTTCGATGTGCTTGCGCGGGACCTGGAGGTGGCCTTCGCGCTGGTAGTACTGCTTGGCGGCCTGGTAGTTGAGTGCCCACTTGTCGGCTTGGGTGTGGCGCGGTTTCGGCTTCTCGTCTTCGGTGGCGGGCTCGATGCCGAGGGCGTGTTCGCACATCCACTGCTGCACGGTGGTGAGCTGATCCCAGCCGAGCCGTACCGACTGGACCCACCGCCCGAGATCCTCGCCCTGGCGCAGGACCTCGCCCGCCTCGGTGGGCAGCGCCTCACCGGCGTCCAGGTGCATCCGCACCAGGTGGAAGCAGCGCTGCCAGGTGACCGGCCAGCTCGGGCACCAGGAGACGTCGATCTCCTCCAGCTGCTCGCGTGACGCTCGGAGGGGGGTTTGTTGGTGTATCGCGGGCTTGCTGGCCTGGTGTGTTGTGGGTTCGTTGAGAGTGGCTGGGTGCGCGGTTCCGGGGGGCAGTTGGGTGTGTGGGCTGGGGTTGTGTCGTGTGTGCTGAGTGGGGCCGGGTTCGTTGTGGGTTTCGCTGGCGTGTAAAGGCTCGGTTGGTGTTTTTGCTGGTCAGGGCTGTTCTGTCTGTATCCGGGACTGGCCGGTTAGCGGCTTCGTGTGGGGTGGTGGTGGGTTTCGGCGAGGTGGTCGAGGCGGATGGTGTCGAGTGATGCCTTGGTGATGCGTTCGGTGCCGTCGTGGATGGCGGTGATGGCTGCTTGGCGGATGAGGCGGGTGAGGGATCCGATGCGGCCGGCGGTGCGCTGGTGGAGGTAGGCGGTGTGGCGGGGGAGGGTGCCGGGTTTGTGGTGGGTGAGGTCGAGGGCGTTCTCGATGTCGGTGATGACGTCGCGGAAGGGTTCGCGGGTGCCGTGGCGGGCGGGGAGGGGGCCGCAGGTGATGAGGGTGGCGCGGCCGGCGAGTTGGGCGCCGCGGGTGCCGCTGAACAGGGGTGTGTCGGTGACGTTGATGCCGGCGTAGACGAACGTGGCGGCCAGGCGTTCGGTGAGGTCTTTGAGTAGGTCAGCGGTCTGGGCGCCGGTGGTGGTGCGGGGGTTGAGGCGGTGGATCTCGTCGATGAGGACGAGTTGGACGCCGGCTTGGGTGTAGGTGTGGCAGACGGCGTCGGTGATCTGGGTCTGGGTCATGCGGGCGGCCACGGGGATGCCGAGGTAGCGGGCGAACTCGGTGATGAGGGTTTTCGCGGTGGCGCCGGGCGGGACGAGGACGTACGCGACGGGTGCGGCGGTGTGGGCTGATCCGGGTGGTGTGGGGTTTTGGCGGGTGTGGGCGAGGTGGCAGGCACGGCCGACGTTGAGCAGGGCGGTGGTTTTCCCGGCGGCGGCGGGTCCGGTGACGATCAGTGAGGGCCGTGCGGTGGTCTGCTGGTGGCGGCCGAGGATCATCAGGGTGCGGACCTGGGTGGCGAGCTGGCTGATGGCGGGGGTGCGGATGGTGACGAACGCGGAGTGGTAGGCGAGGCGTTCTTCCGTGCTGCGGGGCGGGTCGCCGGGCCGGGGCGGGGCGGGCGGGTCGGTGGTGGCGAAACGCTGCCAGCCCTGCCAGGTGGTCAGGGGCCAGGACGGCTCGGCCGAACCGTCGCTGTGCGCGCTGGCGAGTGCGCTGTCCGGGGCCTGCGCTGCGGAGCGAGGGCGGGTGTTCACCACTTGGCGGCTTCCTCGTGTGCGTCGTAGAGCCCGAACCCGATGGCGGCGGCGGGGCGGGGGCCGTCGTCGGGGAGGCCGTCGATGCTGTCGTCTTCGTCGTGCTGCGCCGGCTCGTCGGTGGCGGGGGTCGGGGTTGTGGTGGCGCGGGCTAGGAGGGCTTGTTCGGTGGTGGTGGCGTGACCGCTGTGGACGCGGCGCATGAGCTGGTCGAGGGCGTCGGCCAGGTCGGCCTCATGCTGCTGGCTGTCGTCGTGGTTGTGGTGGTGGGCGTGGGTGCGGATGTGCTGCCAGGTGTGGTCGTTGAACGGCTGGTGCACGTGGTCGCGGTGGATCCAGGGGATTTCGGTGAGCTCGCCGTCGGGCAGGCGGATCCAGATCTGGCGCACGTCGTGGGGGGTGTAGTGGATTTCCCATTTCCCGCCCCGGCCCGCGACGGGGGAGGGCTGGCCGCGGTATGGGGCGAGGAGATCGTGGTCGTAGGTGCGGTGGTGGATGGTGATGCCGGCAGGAGTGATGGCCTGCCAGCGCACGGGCAGCAGTTCGAGGTAGTCGCGGCCGGTGAGCGGGACGGGGACGTGTCCGGCGACGGCGACGAGCGCGGCCCACATCTGGTTCGGCGTGAGGGCCTTTCTCGGCATCATCGGGTGACGCAGGCCTTCGTGGGGCCGGTGGTGATAGTGCACCAGCCACTCATCGAGCAGGTCCTGCAGCTGGGCGACGCTGTAGCAGGCGTCTTGCGCGATGTCGGGGCCGCGGCGGGTGACGTCGGATCCGGTGTAGCCGGGCAGGTGCTGGCAGAACAGGTGGTTGATGCTGCCGAAGGTCCGCTCGACGATGCCTTTGGCGGTGGGGGCATGGGGCGGGGCGGGCTGGACGCTGATGCCCAGGTGTTCGCAGGCGGCGGTGAACGCGGCGGAGACGAAAACTTTGCCGCGGTCGACGACGATCGTCTCGGGCAGGACGACGGGCCGGGCCGCCGCACCGGCCAGGCGCTCGTCCAGCGCGGCCAGCCGCTGGTGGGGCAGTGCGGGGGCGCGGTCCATGCGCAGGATGTGCGGCCAGGTGGGCCGGGCGGGATGGGGGACGGCCATCTCCGCCAGCAGCAGGGCCGCGTCGACGGCCTTGGTCGCGCTGGGGCACAGGACGGCGGCGAGGATCGCGCGGGTGGCGACGTCGACGGCGATGGTCAGTTCGGGCCGGGCCAGGCGCCCGTCGTCGAAGAGGGCCAGGACGTCCAGGCGGGTGGTGTCGTGCGACGGCGCCGGCACCGTGCCGGGGCCGTGCCGGTCCTTGAGGATCTGGTGGATGAGGGGGAACAGGCCGTTGATGGTGCCCTTCGAGCGGCCGCGGCGGCGGCGCAGCGCCTCGCGGACGGCGGCGACGACCCGTTCGTCGGCCCGCCCGTTGCGGCCTGGGCCGCAGTACGGTGCGGTGCTGCCGGTTCTCCGCCTGCTGCCTGGGAGGCCGCCTTCCCGGCGCGCGTGCCCGGCGCCGTGGCGGGCACGGCTGGCGGCGCCGGTGTGGTGGGCCGGGTGTGGCGCAGGATCTGGTCGGCGGTCTCGGCGAGGGCGGCTTCGTGTGCCTCGCGTTCGGCACGCTGCTCGAGGGTGGTGCGGATGTGGCGCCAGGTGGTCTCGCTCATGGGCGCGTGGACGTGGTCGCGGTGGATCCACGGGATCTCGTGCAGGTGTCCGTCGGGCAGGCGGAGGTAGATCTGGCGGACGTCGTGCGGATTGAGGTGGACCTCCCACTTGCCGCCGGGGCCGGTGGAGCAGGGCCGTCCTCGGTGTTCGTTGAGGATGGCGTGGTCGTAGGTGCGGTAGTTGATGCGGATGCCGCGGCCGGTGACCGGGTGGAAGCGCACCGGCAGCAGTGCCGTGTAGTCGGCTCCGCTCAGGGGCAGCGGCACGTAGCCGCTCGCGCCCAGCAGCGCGGCCCACATCTAGCCCGGGGACAGCGCCTTCTTGGGCAGGAGGGGGTGGCGCAGCCCGTCGTGGGGGCGGTGCTGCCAGCACGCGGTGATCCATTCGTCCAGCAGTTCCTGCATTTGGGCCACGGTGAAGCGGGCTTCGTCCTGGACGGCCTGGCCGCGCGCCAGGATGTGGGGGCCGGTGTAGCCGGCGACGTGCTGGTCGACCTCGGGGAAGAACTGTCGCGCCGCCTCACCCTCACCGAGGCCGAGCTCGACGCCGCGCCCCGGCTCATCGTCTCGATGGACAGCGCCTATCACGCGCTGCGCCAGCTCACCCGCTACTGGGAGACGTTCCGCGACAAGGACGACCCGCACACGTCCCCGGCCGTCACCGCCCTCGAGGCCGCGCTGTGGACCGGACGCGCGGCCCGTGTGCACGTCATCCTCGACGGCACGCCCGCCGCCAGCATCCTCGGGGCCGCGCCGCACGAGCTGTTCGGCACGGTGATCCTGGCCCGGGTCTCCACCACCACCTGGCAGCGCCTCGCCCCGCTCGCCGGCCCCGCGCCGAAGCCGAGCAAGCACCGGGGCCGCGGCCACGTCATCCAGTACGGCGAAGTTCACGAGACGCAGGCGATCTGGATGACCGACGCCGACGTCGTCACCTGGCTCACCGACCCGGACGACACCCAGTCCTGATACGAGCGCGCCGGGAAGTGACGGAAGGGTGGGACGCCGATGTCGGCGTCCCACCCTCCCGTCCTGCGGCTCACGCAGTGGCCGACTCCGCCCCCAAGAGCAGCGGACACCCGGACCGCGCCCACGTCGTCCAGGACGACACCGCCCACCCGACGCAGCTCCTGCTGATGACCGACGCCGAAGCCGCCGACTGGCTCACCGCCACGGCGGCCGGGAAGAGCTGGCCCCGAGTCGGACACACCACGGGCCCCGGGGGACCAACATCCCCCGGGGCCCGACGCTATGGAGTCACGCTGTCCAACGGCCGTGCGGCCCCGCCGTTACGTCGCGGCCAGCTCCGGCACTTCGAGTGCGTCCGCTCGGACGAGCTTGTCGCGGCGCCCCCGATCGGCAGTTGGCCACCCTCGCAGCGCGTACGTCATTGGGGAGTGCTGCACCGCGGTGGCGGCCCGGTCCGCGTGTTCGTGCCGTGGGGGATAAACGCCGACGAGCCCGTCGTGTACCCGAAGTTTGAGGGCACCCTCATGTGACCAGCGTGTGAGCTATGCAGCCGTGCCGAGAGCCGCTCGCATAGCGTCCCGGAGAGACTCGATGGATTGGCGCAGCGCCGCCTGGACCGGGGAGCGGGTGCCGCATTCGGCGCCGCTGATGAGCGCGTCCCGCAGGTCCCGCAACTTGTGTTGAGCGTCTTCGGAGACACGGACCACAGAATCCGGCGCAGTGATAGCGATCCGATAAGCCAGCTCGTAGGTGCCACCTTCGCGGAAAGCGTCGCGGACCTGACGCGCCCGCTCGTCGGGGGCTTGGTCCGGTAGGCGACGAAGGTCCTTGAGGTGGGTACGTGTGCGCTCCAGGGCAGCCAGGTAGTCCCCGTACAACTGCCGCTGGATCTCCTCCTGGCGAGTGTCCTGTTCCCGGCGCCAGCGAACCCGGTCGACGAGCAAGGTGGAGCCGACGCCGACGATGGCGCCAAGCCCCGTACCGATAAGCGTTCCCCACCCCATTCGTCCACCGTAGGGACAACAGGGGTCTCGCGCCAGATCAAGAAGCGACGGGGGAGGCGGCGCCGGGCGACGATCAAGAGGAGGCCGTGGTGGTCGTCTCCACAGCAGGAGTGGCGCCTTGGAGGCGGTCCAGCCGTTCGTACAAGGCCCGCAGCGTGCGGGCCCGGTCCCTGACGCGGAGCAGGGTCCGCGAGGGCCGCGCCAGGCAGTCGTCGGCCTGGCCCACGACGAATTCGGCGAACAGCCGACGGCCGTCGTTTTCGGGCAGCCTGGCCGCGAGCGCGCGGACGTCGTCGGCGACCGCACGAGTGGCCCCGGCGAGCAGCAGCCCGACCTGTGCGTAGTCGTCGGGCCGCAGCACGTCCGTGTCGGACCAGGCCAGCACGGCGCGGGCGAGGCGCTCGTGTGTGGTGCGATCGAGCGGCAGTTGTGCGTCGATGTGTCCTTCGGGGTCGTACAGCACGGTGTAGCCGTTCATGACACGGGTGCCTCTTCGGGTGCGTCGGCGGGGAGATCGCGCAGAGCCTGCGCGAGCCGGTCGGTGGGGATCAGGGCGGGCGGCTCGCCGATGCGGGGGTGGCTGATGAGGTCCGCGGCCGCCGTGGTGTCGCCGTAGGTGGTGGGCATGAGCAGTTCGCTGCCGCCGGAGAGCACCCGTACTCCGGGCAGGCCGGCCAGGACGTCGCCGGTGCCGGGTTCCACCATCACGTACAGCGTGTCGCGCAGGTGGTCGGCCAGGACCAGGGCCCCGCGCCGCGGGCCGATGCGCAGTGCGGTGAGCACGTTAAGGCCCCGCTTCATGGGGGTGATGGCCACCGCGTCCCATTCCTTGCCGCAGGAGGCCCACCGGGTCCGCTCCAGCCCTCGCCCCCACCGCGCCTGTTTGCCGATGCTGGGCTGCGCGAGATCGTGCCACGTTGGGGTGGACCGCTTTGGGGAGTTGGCCATAAGCGGACGGTAGGAGCGGTATACCGGGATGAGCCCACACGATGTGTGTGGGTCCTCAACTCCGCGCTCCGGAGCCCGCCATGGACCGTATCCAGTTCGGCCGCCGTGTCGCCTACTGGCGAGACCGCCGGCGCCACACCCAGCTGGAGTTCGCCGCGCTGATGCAGCGCTCCGTGCGCTGGGTTCAGGAACTCGAGGCCGGACGCCGCCAGGCGGACCCGAACCTGTCGGTGGCCACCGAGATCGCGGCACGCCTCGGCATCACACTGGAGCGGCTGCTGCACGACCCGGCGGTGCTGTGTCCCGCCGACTTCGAGATCGACGCCGTACGCCGCGCTCTGCAGCGACACGACGTCATCACCGGCCGGTGCGACGACTCCGGTGCCGAACCGGTGCCCGTCGCCGCCTTGCAGCGCGATCTGTGGCTGGCCCGCACCGGCTTCCAGGCCGGGCACTTCGCCCAGCTCGGGGTGCAGATCCCCCAGCTGCTCGTGGACGCGACCCGGGCCGCCGAACACCACCAGGGCGACGACCAGCTTCAGGCGTACCGGCACCTGTCGCTGGCACTGGAGCTGACCGAGGCCGCCGCCATCAAATGGGGCGACACCGAACTCGCCGTCGTGGCCGGCCACCGCGCGGTCACCGCTGCCGAACGCTCCCAAGATGTGGTCATCATGGCGTCCGCGGCCCGCCACCTCGCGGACGCCATGACCAACCACGGCCAGGCCGCGGCCGCCGTCGCGTTCGTCACGGCCGCCGCCCGCCGCCTCGAGGCCGACCTGCTCCGGCGCGGCCCCGAAGGGCTCTCCGTGCTGGGCATGCTGTTCCTCAAGGCCGCGATGGCGCAGGCCACCGCTGCCGAAGCCGACGACCACCACCCCACCGCACTCGCCCGCGCGGTGCCCGGCTTCCTGGACCAGGCCGACGAACACGCCGACCGGCTCGGCTTCGACGGTGACGAACTGTGGACCAGCTTCGGCCCGACCAACTGCAAGCTCTACCGCGTCGCCGCCCACGTCCAGCTCAGCGAAGGCGCGGACGCCGTGGCCGTCGCAGCCGACATCCCCCACGCCGCCCTCGCCGACCTCCCGCGCGAGCGCCGCGCCCACCTGCTCACCGACCGCGCCATCGGCGAGAAGCAAGCCGGCCTGCGCACCGAAGCGGTCACCACGCTCCTCAAAGCCGAGGAAGAGGCACCCGAGGAAGTCCTGTGCCGCCCCCGCACCAAGCAACTCGTGGAGGACCTGCGCCTGTTGGGCACCGGCTCCGCGGAGGGGCGCTTGCGCGCACTTGCTGATCGTTGTGGACTGCCCCGGTGACCACACGCACCCTGTACCTCATCGCCTGCGCCGCCCCGCCCGCCCGCCGCCTCCACGTCCCCGTCCGCGCCGCCCAGGCGGCGGGCTGGGACGTGTGCGTGATCCTCACACCGTCCGCGTACCGCTGGCTCAGCGAGGACGCCGAAGGCGAGATCGAGGCCCTGGAGGAGCGGACCGGGCACCCGGTCCGCTGGCAGTACAAGCTGCCCTCCCAGCCGGACGTCCTGCCCGCCCCGGACGCGATCCTCGTGGCCCCGCTCACCAACAACACCCTCGCAAAGTGGGCCACCGCGATCAGTGACACCCTCGCCCTCGGCCTGATCACCGAAGGCATCGGCCTCGGCCTGCCGATCACCGCCCTACCGCACTTCAACGACGCCCAGGCCGCGCACCCCGCCGTGGCCGGCCACATCGCCTTCCTGCGCGAAGCGGGCGTCACCGTGCTGCTCGGGGAGGGTGGTTTCGTGCCCCACAAGCCCAAGCACGGCGACCTCGACGCCTACCCGTGGCAGGCCGCAATCGACGCACTCCCCGCCTAACCCCCGCTCGCCAGAGGTAGCACCGGCCCCGGATCCCTCCTGGGAGCGCTCCGCGCCAGCCCACCGGCCGACCTTGGTCTCCTCTCACACTGCCTCGCTGGCTAGGGAGCGGCCCGGGACCCCAGGCCCTACACGCACACCAGTGCGATGCCGCAGCTCAGAACCCCCGGGCATCGCACCCTAGTGCGTGTAGGGCCTGGGAGCGGTGCCGCTGGCCCTGGCCCCGGAGCCCTGTCCACCGACCTCACCCTGTAGCTGGACGTCAGTCCAGGTGCGGTGCCACAGCCTTGGCCCGTAGCTCCGACAGCCAGCGACGTGCAATCGAGAAGCACTTCAACCGGAGCGCCAAGAACTACGTGAGAAAAGCGCAGGATGGGCAGGGCGGTGTGGAAATAGACTCTTCCGTGTGACTAGAACATGGCGACGGCTGACGGACCGCCTCAACGGCAATCAAGATCCAGAAGTCCTGTATGAAGAGCTTCCTGATCACTTGTCCGTTCCCGTGAGGCAGTGGGTCGGTCGAGTCGTATCGAACTATCCGCTTGTCGACCTTGTCTGTTTGCGCCTGCGTCTGCCCTCCAAGGTCCTTAACAGCCGCTCACCAGAAGATTCGCTCGCCAATTACCATGATCAGACGAACCCGATGATCTTCATAGAGATTGTCGATGCGCTGTTGGCATGCCTCGCAGAAGTCAACCCGTTCACATCGGGAAGGTACGGAGCCTCCACCCAGGACCTTCGGCAGGAGTTGGACTACATCCTTACCGAAGGAGGATCGGCCTACACGGTCAACCCTGACAAGAACGGGTTGTGCCGCAGGGTCGATGTGACTTTGCGGCGCTCCCTGGAGGCTGCGGTGCAGGCCGCGGACAAGCAGGGACAGGATGCAGGCAAACACCTCCGCGAAGCCTTTGCTGCGGCCTATGGCATCAGCCCCAACCCCAGCGTTGCCTACTCCGAGTCCGTGAAGGCGGTAGAAGCCGTAGCCAACCCGCTGTTCCTCCCCAAGTCGCCTGAGCCCACTCTGGGGGCTGTGCGGTCGACTCTCGATCAGGGCAGGAACAAGTACGAGATGGTGGTGCAGGACCGAACAGGGGATCCTGCGAACATCAACGCAGCCGTCGAACTCCTCAACCTCCTTTGGCACGGACAGCGCGACCGCCACGCTGGCGGTCCCACCACCCGACCAATGACACAGGAAGCTGCCGAGACCGCCGTACACACTGCCGCTCTCCTCGTCCACTGGATAGCGACGGGCGCAGTCCGCAAGAAGTAGCCGAAGATGTGACGTCGCGACGCCGCCGACTTCAGACCGACTCCGCGAAGGCCCTGTTGTGGGCGTGCCGCCGTACGGTGTCCTGCACGCGCCGCTCTTCCTCGGGCGTAGTCATCACGCCGCTCCTTCCGTGGCCGCCCACTCCAGCCCGAGGCCGGCCAAGGCGGCGAGCTTGTCGACGGTCAGCTTGGCCCGGCGGCTCTTGCTGTTGCTGAGGAACACCCCGAGCTTGACCTCTGTCCCGTCCGGCAACACCTCTACGTGCCCCCTGGGGACCCTCACAGAGCCCGTGCGGGCCTTGTACTGCGCCAGGGCCGCAATGCCCCTGTCGAAGGCGCTCACGGGCGTCGTGGACGGTTCCGCGGACACCTCCGGCTCCACCGGGGCCGGAGCGGCGAGCGGGGTGATGCCGAGCTGCTCTAGGCGCTCGCGCTGCCCATCGTGCAGGGCCTGCCAGACCTCCGGTTTCCGTTGTCGGGTCAGCCATTTGCCCACGTCCATGCCGTGCACGGTGAAGCCGGGCAGGACCTCCGCCGGGCCTTCCTCGTCGCGTACGAGTTCGCGTAGTGCGGCGTAATGCCTCTGCCACTCCGCCGGCCACACCGGGTTCCAGTCCTCGTCGATCGCCTCCAACGCGGCCTCCCACTCCGGGTGCCCGTCCAGCGCACCGGGGCGGCGCAGGTTGGACAGCCACTGCCCCACGGGCTTGTCGAGCGCGGCCGCAGACCGGGGCGCGCACAGCGTCCAGTGCTCCTGGTAGTACACGCGGGCCGCGGCCAGGTTCTCCTGGAACCGCGCATCGGCCGCCGACCAGGCCATGCCCAGCTTCTCCAGCCGCGCCGCGCGCCGACCGTTCATCTGCCCGGCCCCGTACGCCCGGCGCTGCTCCGCAACCCACTGCCCCAGAGGGAACGCGCCTTCCTTGTGCTCGTACGGAACCCGGGCGTGCCCCTCACGCTCGACGTACGCCTTCAACTTCGCCCAGCCGCGCGCCCAGTCCTGCCGCTCGGTGTCGATCACGTTGAAGGACACCCAGTTAGCGACCATCGCCGGATCACGCGGAGCCGCAAAACGCAGCAGCAACCGGGATTCGTCCTCGCCTTCCTCGGGCGCGACACCGATGGACTCGGACGGCTGCACCATGTCCTTCTGAGGCTCCTGCGGGATCGCAAGCAATTCCACAGCCTCCTCATCATGAGCCCGCAGACCCTCCAATACCTTCACCAAAGGCCGATACGAACCCGAGGTGAACATATCCTCCGGCGATTCATCGGGCTGGAGGAAAACCGGCACGATCAAAGAGGCGAGCTTTCCCTCTCCCGGCTTCTGACGCAGCGCGCGGCCGATCGCCTGCACGATGTCGTGCGGAGCTCCCTTCGGGTCCAGCAGGGCCACGGAGTCCACGGCCCTAATGTCCACGCCCTCCCCCAGGACCCGGCAGTTCGACAGCACGGCCCGCTGCGCCGTGGACCCGAACCCACCCAGGACCTCCCGCCGGCGCTCCGGGACGTGCTCGCCACACAGCCAATCCGCCCAGATCCGCCTCGGGTACATCTCCGGCTGGTCAGCGTGCAGCTTCGCCGCCACCCTCTCCAGGCCCTCCGCGTATGCCTGCGCCTCCATCGTGCGGTGATGGAAGGTGATGCATGTCTGCAGACCGTGCTGCGCCATCGTGTGCAGGAGCGCGGCCTGGAGAGCTCCGAGGCGCTGCCCGCGCACCTCCTCGGTGTGCCGCTCCTCGCCCATCAACCGCTCGGGCGTAACCTCCGGGTCCTGGAGCTCCAGGACGATGATCTGGTACCGCGCCAGCAACTTCCGCGACACCGCCGACGCGAGCGAGAGCTTGTAGAGGACCGGACCGAAGACCTCCTCGTCATCCATGGAAGCCGCCATCTCACGCGGCAGCGGATCACGCACCCCCTCCGCGACCTCACGGTTCAGCCGCTCCTCCCAAATCCGCGGCGTCGCCGTCAAATACAGCCGACGATGCGCCGGGATCTTCGTCTGGTCGTGGATGCCCGCCCACGCCTTCCCCATCGACCCACTGGTCCGGTGCGCCTCATCGACCACCGCCAGGTCCACCGGGGCCAACTGCTGGCCGTAGGCGCCCTCGAACGCCTCCACCAGAACCCCCAGGGACGCGTAGGTGGCGTAGATGGTCACCGGCCCCGCCCCGTGCCACAACGCCAACTGCACGGGATTGGTGGTGGACCGCACCCCCAGGTGCCACAGCTCCGGATCGTCCAGCGGCGAGCACACCATGACCGCCGGCCCCTTGTACCCGACCTCACTCCACGCCTTCACGGTCTGCGTCAAGAGATCCAGGGTCGGCACCACCACGAGAACGCGGCCCCGGGGCACAATCCGCTTTGCGGAGGCCGCCGCGATGATGGTCTTCCCCGTCCCGCACGCGGCGTGCACCTGCCCGCGCAGACCATTCCAAGGAATGCCGCCCGGCGGGATATCGAGGCCGCGCACGATGGCGGCTACGGCCTCAATCTGGTGTTCACGCAGTTTCACGGCCATTCCCATGTGCTCCTTCTCGCGGAATGCGGCGCGTAATCAGAATGAGAGTCCGGCGCGGTGAGTGACGGGCCGGAGTGATGGCGTCTGGCCCCAGACTCTACACAGCCAGCATCAGTGATGCATCATCCATGCAACGGCTCGCCCTGTAGGCTGGTACTTGACTGAAACCCGCTCCGGTGCGCGGGCAATGGGGTATGCTGGCGGGGTATTGGTGAAGGTGGGCGGCCTGTTTCGAGGGTGGGGGAGGGGTTTGAGTGGAGCGCAGCGGAGCCCGTCACTGCGGTGGAGCCGGCACCGCGTCAGGCCAACGGCCCGTCACTTCCGTTGCGGGGGTGGCGGCCTGGTTTCCCAGACGCTACACAGCCCCGAGCGTGACGCACCCTCCCTCCTAGCCAGCTTCAGGAATTCCGCTTGCGGAATTCCCTCAATTCGCGCTTGCGCGAATTGCACGTTTTTAGAATTCCGCTTGCGGAATTCATTCCCGCGCTTGCGCGGGAATCCGAATTGCGCTTGCGCAATTCGCGTCACTGTGACGCGCGCCAGCGCGTCACATCCCGCTCCGCGGGG
>NZ_JBJDPY010000016.1:0-183970 GCF_044903205.1 Streptomyces sp. NPDC029674 | reverse complement strand
TCGCGCTTTTGTACCCTTTGCCTTCCATCTCCCCCCACCGCTGGGGCCCCCCCGCGGGGGGGGGGCCCCCCCCCCCCGGGGGGGGGGGGGGGGGGGGGGAGATGGCAGCCGAAGAACGCTCCTGGACATGGAGCACCGCTGCCGGTGAGGGAGAGTGAGAGAGAAACGGTGAAGAAGTGGGGGCCGGAATGGAGGGCCTGCCCACGCAAATCCCGATGTGCCACCGTAACCGACTCGGGAGGCTCACACACCACCGCACTACGGACCGGCAAGCGGCCCAAGGGCGAGGATTTCCCGCGTGACCTCGTCGGCTCCGCCGAAGTCGGGAGTGAGGTTCGAGAAGGTGGCCGAGAAGGAAGCGGAGTCGGTTGCCGCCCGCCTCAGGGCTTGCCCTGTCCGTGCGTGGAGCTCCTGCGCGGCGCGGGCGATGTGGGCGCGGATGCGAGGAACCGCGTGCTGTTCGCCGCCGCGGTGCCAGACTTCGACGTCCGTTCGGCGGAGGACGGCCGAAGGCCAGGGGATGCGCAGGCCGGGGTCGGATGAGGCGACGAGGTCGCCGTTGAACACCTGGCTGAGGTTCTGGGGCGGCAGCAGCACCGCGGCGAGGGTGTCGTCCCGGTGGACACGCGCTTCGGCGGGACGCGTCCTGACCGCGGCCGGGACGATGGGAGCGACCCACTTCAGACGGCAGAGGCAGCATCTGCTGCGCGCAATACACGGCGACGTCCACCGGCAGGGCATCGTGCTCGGTCCACAGGAACGGCAGGCTGTCGATGTAGACGACCGGGCAGCCGGCGCGTTGCAGGGCGGTCGCGAGCGCGGGATCCAGTACGACGACAGCCACGTCGGCAGCGGTCTCGGCCACCAACGCCGCGACCTGCGAGAGATCGTCCGGGTCCGGGCGGCCAGAGCCTCCATCACGCTGGAGAGCTTTCCGGCGCTGCCCCGGAGCCCTGTACAGACCGCGGCGGGAAGGCGCTTCGGCGGGTCCCGCCCCGGCTCAGCTCTTGGTGAGGGTGATGTTCTGCCGCTTCACCGCGTGGAAGCGCGGCAGCGGCAGCCCGGTGCCTTTCAGCTCCATCACGGTGGCCTCGACGTTGGCGGGTCCCGGAGTGAACGTGCCCTTGCGGACCTCGCTGTTGGTCCAGCGGTGCTCGGCGCCGTCACAGACCGCCAAGGTGCCGCCGATGCCGTGTCGTACCCGCGGGTCGGCCTGGGACACGCTCGAGGACACGAACACGGGCCCTGACCCTCTGACACAGCGGTAGGTGCCGGAAAGGGTGATGGTTCCGTCGGCCGCGAGCGTGCCGGTCGGGTCGACGGTCACCTCTTCGCGGGGGACTGACACGTGCGGGTCGCTGGGCGCGGCGACGGCGGACGGGGTGACGAGCTGCAGCAGTACGGCACCGGCGGCCGCGCCGATGACACGACGCAAGGGCATAGACACAGACATGCGGAGCACCTCCTGGAACGGAGATCCATAAGTACAGGGCGCATGGTTCCGGGGCGGTGATCGTCACCTTTTTGGGGCAAGTCGGTGCCGCCTGGTCGCGGGGGCGTGCACTGCTCCCCCAGCAACGAGTCAGGGGCTGTTTCAGATTTCTCTGAAACAGCCCCTGATCTACGACTCTCTCGAGTCGGGACGACAGGATTTGAACCTGCGACCCCTTGACCCCCAGTCAAGTGCGCTACCAAGCTGCGCCACGTCCCGTGGTGTTTCGCGCGGTGCCCCGCGTGATCACAGGTAGAACTCTACCCCACCTCGCAGGGTGCTTCGTCCTCCGGTGACCGCCGTCAGGCACGCGCGACAATCGCCGTATGAGCTCTGCACCTGGATCGTACGAAAGTGGCCGTGAGCGGGATCGCGACGAGGAGGGGCGGGCCCGCAACCAGCGGCCTCGCGACGGGCTCGGGCGGCCGCTCCCCTATGGCGCCGACGGGGTGCCCCGGCAGCCGGAGGGCGTCGTGCGCGCGCCCGAGGAGTCCGTGACCGAGGCGCAGGCGCTGTTGGACGCGGGACGTCCCTTTCACGCGCACGAGGTCTTCGAGGACGCGTGGAAATCCGGCCCCGAGCCGGAGCGCGGCCTGTGGAAGGGCCTGGCACAGCTCGCCGTCGGCCTCACGCACTCGGCCCGCGGCAACACCACGGGAGGGGCCCGGCTGCTGCTGCGCGGCGCCGGGGCGATCTCCGACTGGACCACCCGCACCGGCCGGCACCGGCCCTACGAAATCGACGTCGCCGAGCTGGTCACCTGGGCGGAGACCTTGGCAGAGCGGTTGGAGCGGGAGGGGACCGCGGTGGACGCGGTGACCTCCGCGCCGCGGCTGCGCGGGGGCGCGTTGCGGGGGTAGGGGGCGACCCGGGCGGTCGGGGGCCGCCGGCGCGTGTCGCGGGCCGCGGGAAGCGGGAAGCGGGGTGCCGGACCGGCGGGCATAGGGCTGGCTGCTCGGCACAGGCCGCTGGGCCGACCCCCGCGCACGACGCAGGGATGGCCCCCGGCGCTGGGCCGGCCACCGAGCGCCGCACGGGAGCCGGACGCGGGCGCTGGGCCGCGGGCTGCCCCGCGCAGGGGGCGGGCCCGCGTAGGAGGGCGGGCCCGCGTAGAGGGGCCGTCCGTTCACCGGAGCGGGCTCGTCCCGCATGCACACGCCGCGGGGCAGTGTGAGGGTGGCTGCGTGACCACCAGCGATCAGTCGGCCGGCTCCGCTACCGCAGAGGCGCGGCACGCGGCTCAGGACTCGGCGCAGCCCTCCGCGCCACCCGTGCTCGACCGGCGGCGCCGCAACGTCGTCTTCGTGACGATCATGCTGGGGATGCTGCTCGCCGCCCTCGACCAGACCATCGTCGGCACCGCGCTGCCGACGATCGTGTCGGATCTGGGCGGGGCGGAGCACATGTCGTGGGTCGTCACGTCGTATCTGCTCGCGGAGACCGTCGCGACGGTGCTCGTCGGCAAGTTCGGTGACCTGTTCGGGCGGAAGATCGTCTTCCAGGTGTCGGCGGTCATCTTCATCACCGGGTCGTTCCTGTGCGGGCTCTCGACGAACATGACGCTCCTCATCGCCTGGCGGGCGATGCAGGGCATCGGCGCGGGCGGGCTGATGGTCACGTCCATGGCGTTGATCGCCGATGTGATCCCGTTGCGGGAGCGCGGCAAGTACCAGGGCGCGATCGGTGCCGTCTTCGGCGTGTCCACGGTGATCGGGCCGCTGCTGGGCGGGCTCTTCACGGACCACCTGACCTGGCGCTGGGCGTTCTACGTCAACGTACCCATCGCGATCGTCGTCGTCATCGCGGCCGCCCGGACCATTCCCGTGGTGAAGTCCGCCGTGCGGCCCGTCATCGACTATGCGGGCATCGCGCTCGTCGCCGTCGGCGCGAGCGCGCTGATCCTGGCGACGAGCTGGGGCGGCAACCAGTACGCGTGGGCGTCGCCCACGATCATCGGTCTCTTCGCCGGCGGGCTGGTCGCGCTGGCGCTGTTCTGTGTCGTCGAGACGCGGGCCGCCGAGCCCATGCTGCCGATGCGGCTCTTCGCCAACCCCGTCTTCACGGTCTGCTCGATCCTCAGCTTCATCGTGGGCTTCGCGATGCTCGGCGCCATGACGTTCCTGCCGACCTATCTGCAGTACGTCGACGGGGACTCGGCCACCATCTCCGGTGTGCGCACGCTGCCGATGGTCGTCGGGCTGCTCATCGCCTCCGTCTTCAGCGGCAACGTCGTCAGCAAGACGGGCACGTACCGCGTCTTCCCCATCGTCGGCGCGCTGGTGATGGCTCTCGGGCTCTATCTGCTCTCGCTGATGGGGCGGACCACCAGCACGTGGCTGGAGTCGCTGTACATGTTCGTGCTCGGCGCCGGCATCGGGCTGTGCATGCAGGTCCTGACGATCGCCGTGCAGAACACCGTCGCGTACGCGGATCTGGGCACCGCCACGTCCGGGGTCACCTTCTTCCGTACGCTGGGCAGCTCGTTCGGCACGGCCGTGTTCGGCACCATCTACGCCAACACCCTCGCGCCGAACCTCAAGGACGGGGTCGCCGAGGCGGCGCGGGCCGGCGGTGATCCGGCCGTGGTCGGCGAGGCGGCGCAGAGCCCCGGCGGGCTGCACGAACTGCCCGCGGCCAGCGCCGTACCCATCATCAAGGCGTACGCGGACACGCTGCACACGGTCTTCCTGTGGACGGTCCCGGTCGCGCTCATCGGGTTCCTGGTGGCGCTCTTCCTCAAGCAGGTCGAGCTCCGGGACAGCGCGCGCATGGGCGCCCCGGACATGGGCGAGGGGTTCGCGCAGCCGACCAGCGGCGACTCCGGGCACCTGTTGGAGCGCGCCGTCGCCAACATCATCCGCAATGTGGGCATGAGCACCGCGCGCGGCATCATCCGGGACTCCGACACGCGCCTCGACATCGCGGGCGCCTGGGCGGTCATGCAGGTCTCGCTGTTCACCCGGATGGTCGGGCACGCCAGTCTGGGGCTGATCGCGGCCCGGCGCAGGATTCCGCCCGAGGTCCTGGTGCCCGTCTTCGACCGGATGGAAGAAGAGGGCTATCTGACCCGTACCGGTACGTACTTCTCGCTCACGCCCGCCGGGGAGCGCGAGGCGGAGGTCGTCTCCGGGGCGTGGGCGGCCTGGCTGGGCGAGGAGATCACGAAGGACATCGGCCGGCCGCCGGACAAGGAGCTCACCGCGGCGGTCGACGCGATCGCCAAGCGGCTGCTCGCGGAGGACCTGGCGCACGGGCTCTACCCGGAGCCGGCGGGCGCCACGGTCGGCGCGCGCTGAGGGCCCCGCGGCTCGGCGGCTCGGCGGCTCGGCGGCTCGGCGGCTCGGCGGCTCGGCGGCTCGGCGGCTCGGCGGCTCGGCGGCTCGGCGGCTCGGCGGCTCGGCGGCTTTTCAGCGCAACAGCAGTTGGAGGCCGCCGAGGACCGTCGCACCGATCACCAGCCGCTCGAAGAGGCGCTGATTGATGCGGTTCACGGTGTACTTGCCGAGGATCGCGCCCGGCACCACGAAGAGCACCAGCGCCGCGTCCAGGAGCAGCGAGCGGGCGTCGATCAGGCCGAGGCCCACGCTGAACGGCACCTTGGACGTGTTGACGATCAGGAAGAACCACGCGGACGTACCCAGGAAGCCGAGCTTCCGGAAGCCCGCCGAGAGCAGGTAGAGGGACATCACCGGGCCGCCCGCGTTGGCGACCATCGTGGTGAAGCCGCCGAGGACGCCGTAGGAGGGGGCTTTGAGGCGGCTGACCGGCGGGGCCTCCGCCTCGGAGTCCGCGCGGGCCGACGATGTGCGGCGCGCGATCGTGACGCCCGCCATGAGCAGCAGGATCGCCCCGATCGACGTCCGTACGACGGCGTCGTCGGCCCACATGAGGAAGACCGTGCCGACGGCCACTCCCCCGGCGACGGCGGGGAACAGCCGCCAGAGGGTGGGCCAGTGGGCGTGCCTGCGGTAGGTGAGCACGGCGAGGACGTCGCCCGCGATGAGGATGGGCAGCAGGACGCCGGTCGAGGCGCGGGCGGGCAGTACGGCGGCGAAGACGGCGAGGCTGATGGTGTTCGCCCCGCTGACGGCCGTCTTGGAGAAGCCGACCAGCAGCGCCGCGGCGGCCAGCGCGGCGAACTGCCACGGCGAGAGCCCCCACCCGTTCCACAGGTCCCACCCGTTCCACAAGTCCCACCCGCACGTCCCACCCATGGGGGAATTCTTACGCGCTGTAGTGGGCGCGCAATTCTCGCTTGAGGACCTTCATGCTGGGGCCGAGCGGGAGCTCGTCGATGAACTCCACGAGGCGCGGGTACTTGTGGCGGCCCAGATGCTCCTTGGACCACTCGGTGATCGCCTGCGCCACCTCCGGTGTGGGCGTGGCGCCGGCCGCCGTGACGACGACGGCGCAGATCTCCTCGCCGTGCACGGGGTCGGGCAGGCCGATCACGGCGGTCTGGGCGACGGCCGGGTGGCGCATCAGGACCTCTTCGACCTCGCGCGGGTAGACGTTGAAGCCGCCGCGGATGATGACGTCCTTCTTGCGGTCGACGATGGTCAGGAAGCCGTCGGCGTCCTTGGTGCCCAGGTCGCCGCTGCGGAACCAGCCGTCGACCAGGGCCTCGGCGGTGGCCTCGGGTCGCCCGAGGTAGCCGGAGAAGACGTTGTGGCCGCGGATGACGACCTCGCCGAGCTCGCCGGTGGGCAGCAGTTCGACGCGGTCGTCGACGTCGGCGCGGGCGATCTCCACGTCGACGCCCCACAGGGGGTGGCCGATGCTGCCGGGCTTCGTGCCGAAGTCGGGCTGGTTGACGGATGCGGTCGGTGAGGTCTCGGAGAGTCCGTACCCCTCGTAGACCGGGGTGCCGAAGGCCTTCTCGAAGCGTTCGAGCAGGGCGACGGGCAGTGAGGCGCCGCCGGAGATGCAGATCCGCAGCTTCGGCAGTTGTCCGGCGGCCTCGGCGGCGGCGACCAGGCCGACGTACATGGTGGGGACGCCGTGGAAGGTGTTGACGCCCTCGGCGACCATCAGCTCGATGGCCCGCGCCGCGTCGAAGCGGGGCAGCAGGACGAGGGTGGCGCCCGCCCGCCACGTCGAGTTCATGGAGACGGTCTGGCCGAAGGCGTGGAAGAGGGGCAGCGCGCCGAGAGCGGTGTCGTCGGGGCGGATGTCGTTGGCGTCGAAGGCGTTGACCGTAGCGTTCATCACCAGGTTGAAGTGGCTGAGCACGGCGCCCTTGGGGACGCCTGTGGTGCCGCTGGTGTAGAAGATGACGGCCGGGTCGTCGGCGTCGCGTGTCGCGTACGTGGTGAGGGGTTCGGTGGTCCTGGCCAGCGCCTCCAACTCGCCCTCGGCGCCGAGTCCCAGCATCCGCACACCGGTGGCCTCGGCGGCCGGGCCGCCCGTTCCGGCCTGCGCGGGGTGACAGAGGAGCAGGGTGGCGCCGCTGTCCCGCAGGACGTGCTCGACCTCCTCCGCGGAGAGCAGCAGATGAACGGGTACGACGACTCCGCCGGCGGCGAGGACGGCGTAGTACGCCTTCGGGAACTCGGCGGTGTTGGGCGCCATCAGCGCCACGCGGTCCCCCGGCCGCACACCGAGCTCCGCGAGAGCCGCGCCCTGCGCCCGCGCCTCGCGCCACAACTCCTGGAAGGAGAGCCGGAGATCACCCTCCACGAGGGCGATGCGATTCGGGTGACGCCGAGCGGGCTCGGCAAGGATCGCGGCGAGGGACAGCGTGGCCATGAGGGGGGTGCTCCGTTTCCGTGGGGCTTGCGGTGGGTCGGGCCTGCTTCTGGACTGACTTCTCGGCGGGGGGCGTGGGGGCGTGAGACTTGTTCGTGGGCCCCGGGAGGCAGCCGTACGCAACCGCCCTCCGTCCCGCCCTCACCCCACCCCACCTCGCCGCGCCGCGCCGCGCCGCGCCCGGGGCAACGGCGCGTGGCCGGATTCAGTCGCGTTCCACCAGGAGCGCGCTGCCCTGGCCCACGCCCACGCACATCGTGGCGAGACCGCGCGTGGCGCCGGTGCGGCGCATTCTGTGGAGGAGGGTGGTGAGGATGCGGGCGCCGGAGCAGCCGAGGGGGTGGCCCAGGGCGATGGCGCCGCCGGAGGGGTTGACCAGGTCCGGGTCGATGCCGAGGGCGTCGACGCAGGCGAGGGCCTGGGCGGCGAACGCCTCGTTGAACTCGGCCTCTTGGAGGTCGTCGACGGACCAGCCGAGCCGGGCGAGCACCTTCCGCGTGGCGGGGACGGGTCCGATGCCCATGACGTCGGGGTGGACGCCCGCCGATGCGCCGGCCGCGTACCGGCCGAGGGATTCGAGGCCGAGGTCGTTCAGGGCCTCCTCGCTGACGAGGAGCAGTCCTGCCGCGCCGTCGTTCATCGGCGAGGCGTTGCCCGCGGTGACGGTGCCGTCCTCGCGGAAGACGGGCCGCAGGCCGCTGAGCTTCTCGTACGAGGTGTCCTCGCGCACGCATTCGTCCGCGTCGACGACGATGCCGTCCGGCCGCGTGACGGGCAGCAGTTCGTCGTCGAAGTGGCCGTTCTTGCGGGCGGCGGCCGCGCGCCGGTGGCTGCGGAGGGCGAACTCGTCCTGGCGTGAGCGCGGGACGCCGTACCGCTCGGCGACCTCCTCCGCGGTCTCGCCCATCGCGAGGACGCCGTGCAGCTCCTTCATCTTCTTGTTCGTGAGGCGCCAGCCGAGCCGGGTGTCGGCGGTCTCCATGCGGTGCGGCAGCGCCTCGTCGGGGCGGGGCAGCACGAAGGGGGCGCGGCTCATCGACTCGGAGCCGCCCGCGAGGACGATGTCGGCCTCGCCGGCGGCGATGGTGCGCGCGGCGGTCGTGACGGCTTCGAGGCCGGAGGCGCAGAGCCGGTTCACAGTGGCGCCGGGCACGGACTCCGGGAGTCCGGCGAGGAGGGCGGCCATCCTCGCGACGTTGCGGTTGTCCTCGCCGGCCTGGTTGGCGGCGCCCCAGTAGATGTCGTCGATCCGGGCGGGGTCCAGCTGGGGGATGTCGGCGAGGAGGCCCTTCACGACGCCCGCTGCGAGGTCGTCGGGGCGGACTGAGGAGAGGGCGCCGCGGAGTCTGCCGATGGGGGTGCGGCGGGCGGCGGCGAAGTGGACGGTGCGCACGATACGGCTCCGGATCGTTCTGCGGGTCTCGCTGCTTCGGATTCTTCTGGGTGCCTCGCAACGTAAATTAGCGCTGCTAGTTTTGGAGTCTATGCGCGGGGTGGGGGCCATGGGAAGGGTGTCCTGCGCCTCACCCCGCGCCGGTTCCGCCCGGGCCTACCCCTCACCCCGTCCCAGTTCCGCCAGGCGCGTCAGGGCGGGCAGCGCGTCCGCGAGGGCCGCGCGCTGCTCCGGGGTCAACCGGTCGAGCAGCGGCGCGAGATGGCGCGTCCGGTCCTCGTGACGGGAGCGGCCGACCCGGCGGCCCTTCTCGGTGAGGTGGACGAGGACGGCGCGCCCGTCGGTCGGGTCCGGGCGGCGCTCCACCAGGCCGTCGCGCTCCATGCGGGTCACCAGCTGGGTGATGCCGGGCTGGCTGACCTGCTCGGTCTTCGTCAGCTCGGTCAGCCGCCTGGGGCCGCCGCCGAACGCGAGGGTGTCCAGCACCGAGAGCGTCGTGAACGGCAGTTTCTCCAGTACCGGTAGCCGGATGTAGAAGCGGTTGAAGTTCTCGATCGCCGCGGTGAAGGCGTTCACGTCCAGCTCGTCGTTCGGATCGTCGACGTTCAGGTCGTCGTCGTGCATGTCAGCCACCCTGGAGAATTACATCATTAGCTTATGTAAGCTGCTTATATTGTTCTCGATCACGCCTCACGGGCGCAAGGAGAGAGTTCCATGACTGTTCGTATCGGCATCAACGGGTTCGGGCGAATCGGCCGCAGCGTCTTCCGGGCGGCGGCAGCCGGGGACGCGGATGTGGAGGTCGTCGCGGTCAACGACCTGGGCGACGTGCCGACCATGGCGCATCTGCTGGCCTACGACTCGGTCCTGGGCCGCTTCCCCGGCGAGGTCACCGCCGAACCGGGGGCGATCCGCGTCGACGGGAAGACCATCCAGGTGTTCGCCGAGCGGGATCCCGCCGGGCTGCCCTGGGGCGACCTCGGCGTGGACGTCGTCATCGAGGCGACGGGCGTCTTCACCGACGCCGCCCGGGCCCGCGCACACGTCGAGGGCGGCGCGAAGAAGGTCGTCATCGCGGCCCCGGCCACCGGCGAGGACGTCACGATCGTGCTCGGCGTGAACGACGACGCCTACGACCCCGAGCGGCACACGATCATCTCCAACGCCTCGTGCACCACCAACTGCCTGGGCGTCCTGGCGAAGGTGCTGCACGACGCCGTGGGCATCGACTCCGGCATGATGACCACCGTCCACGCCTATACGCAGGACCAGAACCTCCAGGACGCCCCGCACAAGGACCTGCGCCGCGCCCGCGCCGCCGGCCTCAACATCATCCCGACCTCCAGCGGCGCCGCCAAGGCCATCGGGCTCGTGCTGCCCGAACTCGCGGGCCGACTCGACGCGTTCGCGCTACGGGTGCCCGTCCCCACCGGCTCGGTCACCGACCTCACCGTCACCACGCGGCGGCCCACGTCGGTCGAGGAGATCAAGGAGGCGTACGCGGCGGCCGCCGCCGGACCGTACAAGGGAGTGCTGTCCTACACCGAGGCTCCCATCGTGAGCACCGACATCGTCACCGACCCCGCGTCCTGCGTCTTCGACGCCGAGCTCACCCGCGTCACGGGGCCGCAGGTCAAGGTCGTCGGCTGGTACGACAACGAATGGGGCTACTCCAACCGCCTCATCGACCTCGCCCGGCTGGTCGGCGCCTCGCTCTAGCCACGCCTCAGCCAAGGGCGACCCGGACCGCGCCGCCCCGCACGTCCACCCTCGCCGTCCAGTTCCCGGAGACGCGGAACGGTCGGTTCGGGACGGCCGGGCGGCGTGGGCGGGTGCGGTGCAGGGTCCTGCCGTCCTGCGTGATGACCAGTGCGGGACGCGGCACGAACTCCGTCGCGCACAGGGTGAATTCGGCTGTCGGCTCGTCGGGGCTCAGCCGGTTCGGGGCGATCCAGGCGAGCGGGGCAGCGGCCCGCAACGGCACGGACGCGGCGGGCCAGTCCCCGTCGGAGAGGTAGCGCCGCACGGCCGCCGCCGCCAGGGCCCCCTCGCGCGCCACCACCCGCGCCGGTTCGGCGGCGTGCAGGACGTTGCCCACCGCGAAGACGCCGCGTTCGTCCGTACGGAACGCGGCGTCGACGGCGGGGCCCCGGGTGCCGGGGTCGAGCAACAGGCCGCCGCGCCGGGCCAGTTCGTGGTCCGGGACGAAGTCGCCGGTGAAGACGACCGTGTCGCAGGGTACGTGCGCCGTCCTGCCGTCCCGGTGCCGCAGCCGGACGCCCGAGAGGCGGCCGCGGCCGAGGAGTTCGGCCACCGTGGCGTCGGTGAGGAGTGGCACGCCGCGCCGCAGCCGCGCGTCCAGGGCGCGGGCCTGCGGCGCCTGGTGGCGCGGGTGTTCGGTGATCTGCGCGGTGACGGAGACCCCGGCCCGCCGCAGCGTGTCCAGGGCCGTGAAGCTCACCGGTTCCGCGCCGACCACGACGGCGCGCGTGCCGATCCGCTGCCGGTGGAGGTGGACGGCCTGCTGGAGCTCGCCTGTGGTGTAGACCCCGGCGGGCCGCGTGCCGGGCACGAGGCGGGCGGCGCGCGGCCGTTCCCGGGCGCCCGTGGCGAGGACGACCGCGCGGGCGGTGATCCGCTCCAGGCCGCGGGGGCTCGTGGTGTCCAGGGTGAGCGGTGCCGCCCAGGCCGTGACGGTGACGCCGGTCCGCAGCACCGCGCCGGTGCCCACGGCGGCCGCCACGCACCGCTCCGCGTACTGCGGTCCCGTCATCCCGAGGCGTCCGAAGCCGCCGTGCAGGCAGTGCCGCGGTACCCCGCCCGCCTGCCGTTCGCGGTCCACCACCTCGACCTCGCCGACGCCCGCCGCGGCGAGGCCGACCGCCGTGGCGAGCCCGGCGGGCCCGGCGCCGACGACCAGCACGTCGACGATGCGCTCACGCCTCATCCGGTACCCAACTCCGCACCCCGTTCGTAGAGTTCCCGTACCTCGGCCCCGCAGTAGAAGCCCTGGCAGCGCCCGCCGCGCGCCCGGGTGCGCCGCCGCAGGCCGTCCAGTGAGCCGGGTGGCACCGTGGCCGCGAGGGCGTCCCGGATCTCGCCGCGCGTCACCCGTTCACAGTGGCAGACGATGTCGCCGTAGGCGGGGTCGGCGGCGATGAGGTCGGCTCGCCGGTAGGGGCGCGGGAAGGCCTCGCCGAGGTTCGGCATGCGGACCGGCGGCAGGTCGTGCGGGCCGGACAGCTCCAGGCCCGTGCCGGCGAGGAGCTCGGTGACGTGTGCCGCGATGGCCAGGGACGCCGTGAGGCCGGTGGAGCGGATGCCGCCGACGGTGACGTAGCGCTGTTCCTTGTGGGCGCTGATGCGGTAGTCGTCGTGCTCGGTGGCGGCGCGCAGTCCCGCGTAGACGGCGGTGACCTCCTCGTCGAGCAGCTCCGGGAGGATCCGGCCGCCCTTCTCGCGCAGCGCGGCGATGCCGTCGGCCGTCGATCCGGTCGCCGTCTTGTCGTCCAATTCCTCGGCGGTGGGCCCCAGTAGAACGTTTCCGTACACGGTCGGTGCCACGAGGACGCCCTTGCCGAGCGGGGTGGGGACGGGCAGCAGGATGTGCCGCACCAGGTCGCGGGCGAGCTTGTCGAAGACGAGGAGCTGGCCGCGGCGCGGGGTGACGGTGAAGTCGTCGTGGCCGAGCAGCCGGTCGACGGTGTCGGCGTGCAGGCCCGCGGCGTTGACGAGACAGCGGGTCCGCACGGTGCCGCGGCTCGTGGTCAGCAGATGCGTGTCGCCCGCCGGTTCGGCTTTCTGTACACGGCAGTTGAGGAGGAGGTCCACGCCTGCGCGGACGGCCTGGGTGGCGTAGGCGAGGGTGGTGGTCCAGGGGCAGATGACGCTCTCGCCGGGGACGTCGAGCGCGCCGAGGGCGCCGGGGCCGAGGTGCGGCTCGCGCGCCCGGACCTCGGAGGGCTCGATGATCCGCGCCGCGCGGTAGCCGTTCCGCTCCGCCTTCGCCAACAGGCCCGGCAACGCGGCCAGTTGCGGGGCGTCCCAGGCGACGAGCAGCGCGCCGACCGGCTCGACGGGGATCCCGGACTCGGCGGCGTACGCGGCGAGCAGCCGTCGGCCCTCGCGGACCAGGCGGGACTCCAGGGAGCCGGGCACCGCGTCGAAGCCGGTGTGCAGGATCGCCGTGTTCGCCTTCGACGTGCCCTCGCCGACGTCGTTCGAGGCCTCCACCAGGGCGATGCGCAGGCCGGGGTGGCGGGCGAGTTCGCGCGCGACGGCGGAGCCGACGACTCCCGCGCCGATGACGGTCACGTCGTACGTCACGTCCGGCATCGCGCCGCGCCTGACCACCGCCATCAGGGCGTACGTCCCGGCGTGCGTTCCAGGAGTGCCGCCACCGCCGCGTCGAAGTCCGCGCGGCGTTCGGCGGCCCGGTCGGCGTCGATGCGCGGTTCGTAGACGGCGGCGGGCCGCCACCGCGGGACGGCGTCGGCGACGGTGAGTGCGGGGTCGAGGCCGATGCGGGCGACGGCGGCCGCGCCGAGGGCTGTGGCTTCGGGCAACGCCGATACCTCGACGGGGAGTTGGAGCAGGTCGGCCTGGGTCTGCATGAGCAGGGCCGAGCGGGTCAGGCCGCCGTCGACGCGCAGGCTCGTGAGGGGCTCCCCCAGGTCGGCGGCGACCGCGTCGGCGAGCGAGGCGACCTGCGCGGCGATGCCCTCGCAGAGGGCGCGCACCACGTGGCCCGCGGTGGTGTCGAGGCCGAGCCCGGTCAGCGAGCCGCGCAGGTCACCGCGCCACCAGGGCGCCGCGAGACCGGCGAGCGCGGGCACGAAGGTGACGCCGCCGGAGTCCGGGACGGCGGAGCCCACGAGGTCGATGTCCTCGGCGCCCGCGATCACGCCGAGGTCGGTGAGCCAGCGGACGGCGGACGCGGCCGTGTAGACCTGCCCGTCGAGGCAGTAGCTGCTCCGGCCGGCGAGCCGCCAGGCGACACAGCTGACCAGGCCCGAGCCGCCGCGCCGCGGCCGCGCACCGGTCTGGGCGAGCAGGAACGCCCCTGTTCCGTAAGTGCACTTGGCGCTTCCCGGGACGGTCACGTCCTGGGCGAGCAGTGCGGCCTGCTGGTCGACGAGGAGGCCGGTGAGGGGTATCTCCGGGCCGAACGCGGTGGTCGTGCCGACCGGTCCCGCCGCGTCGACGACGCGGGGCAGGCACTCGTCGCCGAGGCCGTAGATCTCCAGGGCCCGCGGTGACCACTCGACGGTGTCGAGGTCGAGGAGCTGGGTGCGGCCGGCTGTCGCGGCGTCCGTGACGTAGGCGCCGGTGAGGCGGTGGACGAGCCAGGCGTCGCTCGTCGTGACCACGCCGCGCCGGGTCAGGTGGCGGCGTATCCACGCCATCTTGGGAGCGGCGAAGTACGGGTCGAGCGGCAGACCGGTGAGGGCGCGCAACTCCTCGGCGTGGTCGGCCAGTTCGGCGCAGAACGAATCGGCGCGGCGGTCCTGCCAGACGAGGGCGTCGGTGAGGGGTTCGCCGGATTCCGGGTCCCAGGCGAGGACGGTCTCGCCCTGGTTGGCGAGGCCGACGGCGGCGACCGGCTCGCCCGCGTCCGCCAGCGCCGCGCGGCCCGCTTCGACGACCGACGAGAGCAGCTCGGCGGGGTCGGCCTCCACGAGGCCGCCGGGCAGGAAGCGGGGGCGCACCGGCGCCGCGCCCGCACCGATCACGCCGCGCTCCGGGCAGACCACGAGGGCCTTCGTCCCGGACGTGCCCTGGTCCACGGCGAGCACGGGGCGCTGCGCCGGGGGCCGCTCATAGGTGATCACCGCGGGAAGACTGCTACAGCGCCCCGGAGGGCGTCAAGGGATCGAAATGACTGCTCCCGCCCGTCAAATGACTGGTTCCGCCCGTCACATGATCGACCGGCGCGCCGTGTTGACAGGACGTCGACAGAACAGGGCCATAAAAGATCGGCGAAGCGCCATGGAACCGGAACGCCCAGCTCTACACTGTCCGCCGAGCACCACCGTCAACTCCCGCCCCAGCACGCCCTGTTAATCGCTCAACCTCCGCCCTCTTCCCCCAACAGAGGTCTCATGCCCATGCCGTCAGGCCGCCCGGTGTACCACCCGGCAGGCCACGACGAAGCGTTGCGCGCGGTGCTCCAGGACCTCAGGACCGGCCGCTGGGTCTCCACGCGCAACCTGCTGACCGAGACGCCCGACTGGGGGCTGTGGACCCAGCGCACGCAGATCCTCGGGGCCGCCGTCGCCGGCTCCGACGTGGTGCGGGCCTGGCGCGCCGAGGAGCCGCGCAGCGCGTCGGCCGCCGTGCTGCACACCCGTGTCCTGGTGGAGCGCGCCCTGCGCGCCCACCGCTCGGGACACCGGCGGACCAACGACCTGTGGCGCGAGGCGGTCGGGGCGTGCGCCGACGCCTCCGCCATGTCGCCCGAGGACCCGGTGCCGTGGATCTGCCTGCTCACCCTGGCCCAGCTGGACGTGGGCCAACGCTGGGACGAGCACCGGGTGGCGCCTCCGGAGCCGATGCTCTTCCCCGGCCCCTGGCAGCTCCTCGCCGAGGCCGACAAGCGCGATCCGGGCAACCGCGAGGCGTACCACCGGATGCTGCAGTTCGTGTACGGGCGACGGGCGCAGGGCCCCCTCACCGAGGCGTACAACTTCGTGCAGTGGGCGTCGGCCGCGGCGCCCGCGGGCTCCGCGCTGCATCTGCTGCCGCTGTACGTGCGGGTCGAGCGGTACCGCAGGGAGTCGGGGCAGGAGCAGGCCCTCGATCTGCACTGGATCTCCGAGGACGCCACACGCGCCGCGTTCCTGGCCCTGCAGCTGTGGTTCGACCACGCGGCGCCCGCCACGACCTCGCTCCTCGACCTCAACCACCTGGCACACGCGCTGTGGGGCGCCCACCAGTTCCACGACGCGTCACGCGTGTTCCAGGCCCTCGACCCGTTCTTCACGACCGTGCCGTGGACGTACCGCACCCGCTCCCCCGGTGACGCGGACGCCGCCGCCGAGGTCTTCCTCCAGGCCCGCGCCCGCTGCTTCAGCGCCTCCCGCAGCCCCGGTTAGGCCCCTCGGGCCGCCCACGGACCCACCTTCCCCGCACCACCACCGCCGCTCCCCACCGGAGGTCCCACCGTGTCCCGCACCACCTGGTCGTCGAGCTCCGTCCCCGCGCCACGCCAGGACGAGGAGGAACGGCTCAGAGAGCTCGGCTACCAGCCCGTCCTGGCCCGCCGCATGGGCGGCTTCGGCAACTTCGCCATCAGCTTCTCCGTCATCTCGATCCTGTCCGGCTGCATGACCCTGTACGGCTTCGGCCTCCTCACCGGCGGCCCCGCCGTGATGCTCTGGGGCTGGGCCGGAGTCGGCCTGTTCGTGCTCTGCGTGGGGCTCGCGCTCGCCGAGGTCACCAGCGCGTACCCGACGTCGGGCGCCCTGTACTACATGGCGGACCGGCTCGGCGGGCGCCGCTGGGGCTGGTACACGGGCTGGCTGAACCTCCTCGGTCTGCTCGGCGCGATCGCGGGCATCGACTACGGCGCCGCGCTGTTCACCGGCGCGTTCCTGAACCTGAGGTTCGGCTTCACGCCGACGCCGGAGAAGACGTTCCTGATCTTCCTCTGCATCCTGCTGCTGCACGCCGTCCTGAACCTCTTCAACGTGCGCCTGGTGAGCCTGCTCAACTCGGTCAGCGTGTGGTGGCACCTGGTCGGTGTCACGGTGATCGTCGGCGCGCTCGTGATCGTGCCGGACCACCACCGGTCGGTGTCGGACGTCTTCGGCAGCGGCGGCTACTTCAACGGCACCGGCTGGGACAACCCGCTCTACGTCACGGCGATCGGCCTGCTCCTCGCCCAGTACACGTTCTCCGGCTACGACGCGTCAGCTCACCTGTCGGAGGAGACGTCCAACGCGTCGGTGTCCGCGGCCCGCGGCATCGTGCGCGCCATCTGGGCGTCCTGGATCGCCGGGTTCGTGCTGCTCACCGGCCTGTCCTTCGCTATCCAGGACTACGCGGGCACGCTCGGCACCGGCACCGGGGTGCCGCCCGCGCAGATCATGATCGACGCGCTCGGCGAGTCCGGGGCGACGGCGCTGCTGCTCATCGTGATCGTGGCGCAGCTGTTCTGCGGCAACGCCGAGACGGCCGCCGCGAGCCGCATGGTGTTCGCGTTCAGCCGCGACAACGCGCTGCCCGGTTCCGCCGTGTGGCGCAAGGTCAGCTCCCGCACCCAGGTGCCGGTGCCCGCGGTGTGGCTGTCGGTGGGGCTGGCCGCGGTCATCGCCCTGCCGTCCCTGTACTCGGCGACCGCGTACACGGCCGTGACCGCCATCAACGTCATCGGCATCACCCCCGCGTACGCCATCCCGATCTTCCTGCGCCTGCGCGCCGGCGACCGCTTCCAACCGGGGCCGTGGAACCTGGGCCGCTGGAGCAGGCCCATCGGCTGGATCGCGGTGCTGTGGGTGGCGTTCGTGACGGTGCTGTTCTGTCTGCCGCAGGTCTCCCCGGTGACGGCCTCCACGATGAACTACGCGTCGATCGCGCTCGCCGTGGTGCTGCTCCTGGCCACCGTGTGGTGGTTCGTCGCCCGCCGCTCCTACAGCACCCCGCAGGCGTACGGCTCGGACCGCGAGCAGGCCGAGGTCGCGGAGAACATCGTCTGAGAGCGGACCCGGAAAGGCTTATGCCGAACGGTCGTTGAGGATTTTCTGGAACAGTCGGTGATCGCGCCAGGCTCCGTTGATGTGGAGGAACTTCGGTGCGATCCCGTACTCCTCGAAGCCGCACTTGGTGAGCACGCGCTGCGAGGCGGTGTTGTGGAGCAGGGTGCCCGCCTCGACGCGGTGCAGGCCGAGCCGGGTGTCGGCCACCTCGCAGGCGTGGCGCGTGGCGGCGGAGGCGATGCCCCTGCCGACCAGTTCCGCGTCGGTCCAGTAGCCGAGGGCCGCGCTGCGGGCCGGGCCGAGCACGATGTTCGACAGGGCGGCGTGACCGACGATCTCGCCGCCCTCGACGAACACCCAGTGCGCCGCCCGGCCCACCCGCATCTCCTCCAACTGCCCCCGGACCCGGTCGGCCTGGCCCTCCACGGTGTAGAAGGCCTCGGGCCTGATGGGGTCCCAGGGTGCGAGGTGGGCGCGGTTGCGCCGGTAGGAGCGGGCCAGCGCCTCCGCGTCGTCGAACGTGACGGCCCGCATCAGGACGCCTGCCGTGAGTACTGTCTCTCCGCCGATCATGCGAACCAGCGTACGAGAGAGCCCGGCGCGGGAGCGTCAGCGGCCGCCCGCGACCCTCAGCACCGTCCCTGTCGTGTAGGAGGCGTCGTCCGAGAGCAGCCAGGAGACGGCGGCCGCGATCTCCGACGGCCGGCCGGCGCGGCCCAGCGGGATGCCCGACGCGAGCTTCGCGGGGCGCTCGGGGTCGGCGTGGAACTCGGTCCAGATGACGCCGGGGGCGACGGCGTTGACGCGGATGCCGTCCGCCGCGACCTCCTTGGACAGGCCGACCGTCATCGTGTCGACCGCGCCCTTGGCCGCCGCGTAGTGGACGTACTCGCCGGGTGCGCCGAGGGTGGCGGCGGCGGACGAGAGGTTCACGATCGCGCCGCCGCCGTGGGCCTTCATGTCCCGCACCGCGCGCCGCGCGCAGAGCAGGTATCCGAGTACGTTCACGTCGAGCGCCCGGCGCATGCCCTCGGCGTCGGCGTCGGCGAGGGGTCCGACGGGGCCGCTCACCCCGGCGTTGTTGACCAGTCCGGTGACCGGGCCCAGCTCGGCGGCGGCGGTGTCGAAGAGGCGGTCGACGTCGGCCTCGTCGGCGGTGTCGGCCTGGACGGTGACGCAGCGGCGGCCGGCCGCGCGGACCGCCTCGGCGGTCTCTTCCGCGGCCGCCGCGTTCGACCGGTAGCCGATGACGACGTCATGGCCGTCCCCGGCGAGACGGGCGCTGACAGCGGCGCCGATACCGCGGCTGCCGCCGGTGACGACGGTGACGGGGTGGTGCTGCACGGGAGACCTCCGGCTGTGGGTGGCTGACTGTCGCGCCCGCCCGGACGCGGGGGTCGCCCGCGTCCGGATCGGGGGCCATCCTAAGCAGCGGTGATCTACATCACCGACCCCGGTCCCCGGCCACGCCGGGTCAGTTGCCCGAGGTCACCGCCGGGGCGACGGCGTCCTCCGGGGCCGCCTTCTCCGCGGGCAGGCTGTCCATGAAGGAGCTGACCGAGAAGACCGCGTTGCCGGGGCCCGCCGGGCCGTAACCGGGCGGGGACGTCAGGCCGTTCGCCTCCATCGTCGCGCGGTAGGCCTCTAGGAGCCGCACGTGGTACTCCAGCGGCGCACCCTGCGGGTTCGCCTTGCCGAGCGGGGTCGTGGGCTCCGGGCACCAGGTGGTGAAGCGGGGCGTGATGCCGCGCGACATGAAGTACTGCAGGCCCTCGACGGTCGAGTCGATGGCCTCGTCGACGGTCTTGAAGCCGAACGGCTCCGCCATCTCCACGCCCGCCACGAAGTTGGGGATCACGTTGCGCGGCCCGAACACCTCGGCGGAGTCCAGGATGCGGCGGTGCCACTCGTCCCGGCCGACGTACCGCTCCTTGCCGGGGCAGTACCGCTCGAAGAGGTACGGGTCCCACACCTCGTAGTTGGGGTGGTAGATCCGCACGCCGTAGTCGTGGAAGCGCTGCACGTCCGCCTTGGGCAGGGCCTGGGCGACGACCTTGCCGATCCAGCGGCCGGGGAAGCGCTCCTCGATGGCCTTCGCGTACTGCCCGTAGAAGTCGGCCTCGTCCTTGCCGCCGACCTTCGAGGTGACGGCGCCACCGGTCAGCGTGTACGCGGTGGAGGACTTGTTGGTGTCGTACTTGTCGATGATGGCGAGGGCCTCGAGGACCTCCTCGACGGGCTTCACACCGGTGTACGGACGGCCCGCCGCCTTGTGCTGGCGCCAGTTGTGGTTGATGTCGCAGTACTGGCACTCCTCCTTGGCGCCGAAGTACTGGCAGACCCGGAAGACCGTCAGGTAGATGAGGTAGCCCCACTGGATGGTGGGCGCCACCTCCATCACCGACTTGCCGTTCTCCAGCGTGTGCCGGTAGTAGTCCGGCATCGGGGGCAGGCCGACGTCGGAGATCCGTACGCCGTCCAGGTAGAGGCCCAGCACGCCGTGGTCGTCGGCGGCCACGCGGTACGGCGACGCCGGGTTCACGCGGACCGAGACGACGGTGCGGCGCAGCTCGTACGGGCCGCCGGTGAGGACGATCTCCTCCGGCGGGCGGCGCAGCGCGGCGGCGCCCAGCTCGGGGAGCGTGCCGTGGTCGAAGGAGAAGATGAAGTACGACTTCGGCTTGACGTCGCCGTCCTCATTGTCGCTCAGCGCGGACTCGTCGAAGGCGATGCCGCCGCGCAGCAGGTCTTCCTTGATCACGGCTTCCCGCGGGACGTGCGGGAACCGCTCCATGAGTGACTCGATGAGCTGTGTACGGCTCTCGGTACGGCTCTCGCTGCTGCTTGGCATGGGCCGGGCACCTCGGATCCTGTCGGTCGATCTGTTTTGTCCACGCTAATACCCTGCCGATCCGTTCCGGCGCCGGGTCTCCGACCGGCGGGGCCGGACGGCCGGTCCGGGTACGATCTCCGGCATGCCGCCCGCCGACCCTCACATACCCGCCCCGAAGTGCGGAAACGGGCCACATGCCACGCCGCCGCAAACTAGGATGAACACTCCCGAAGCGGGCAGCGGGCAGCGGGCAGCGGGCAGCGGGCAGCGGGCAGCGGGCAGCGGGCAGCGGGCAGCGGGTCCCGTCGCGGGTGGCTTCCGTGGCGAGCAGCCGCGGCGAGAAGCGCGTGCTCTTCGCCGCCCGGTCGGCGACCGCCCTGCACCGGCTCCTCGACGTCCTCCCCGTCTTCGCCGGCGACGACCGGATCCGCCGCCGCTTCACCCTCGTCCCCGGCTCCGACTTCGGTACCGAAGCCCTCGCGGCCGTCGAGCGGGCGGGCGGCCGCACCGTCCCGTGGGCCGAGGCCCTCGCCCACCCCCACGACCTGATCCTGGCCGCCAGCCCCAAGGGCGGCCTCGCCGAGCTCCGCGGCCCGCGCGTCCTGCTGCCGCACGGCGCGGGCTACAACAAGGCCCTCGGAGAAGAGACGGGCGAGGGCGGCTCCGGCGACTCCGCGTCCGGCATGGCCCCGGCGCTCCTGATGCCGGGCGGCCACCCCGTGGCCCACCTCCACGCCCTGGCCCACCCCTCCCAGGTCGCCCGCCTCGCCACCGAGTGCCCGCCCGCCGCGGCGCACGCCACGGTGACCGGCGACCCCACGCTCGACCGGGTCCTCGCCTCCCTGCCGCTGCGCGAGCGCTACCGGTCCGCGCTCCGCACCCACGGCCGGAGGCTCGTCGTCCTCACCTCCACGTGGGGCCCGAACTCCCTGATCCGGCGCCACCCGGGCCTCCCCGCCCGGCTGGCCGCCGAGCTCCCCCACGACACGTACCAGCTGGGCCTCGTCCTGCACCCCAACGAACACAGCAGGACCGGCGGGTTCGACCTCGCGCAGGACCTCGCGCCCGCCCTCGACGCGGGCATGGTCCTGGCCCGCCCGTACGAGGAGTGGGCCGCGCTGCTCATCGCCGCCGACGTGGTGGTCACCGACCACGGCTCGGCGGCGCTGTACGCGGTGGCGGCGCGCGACGTTCCGGTGGTCGCGGCGGGGGACGGCGGCGGCGAGCTGATACCGGGCACGCCGATGGCTCAACTCCTGGCCCACGTACCGGCGTTGACGCCTGCGGACCGGCCGACCGCCGCCGACCTCGAACGCGCAATCGCCGCGCACAGCCCCGGCATCGCGGCCGCGGCGGCCGGGCAGGCGTTCGCCGAGCGCGGCCACGCCGTACGCCGGCTGCGCGAGGAGCTGTACCGCGTCCTCGGCCTGACTCCTCCGGACGGGCCCGCCGAGCCGCGCCTCCTGCCCGATCCCGCGCCCCCGGCCCGCGCCCTCGCGGCTTTCGCCGTCCAGGTCGACCGGCGGGGCCCGGACACCCACGTCTCGCGTCGGCCCGCCCGCTCCGACTCCCCCGCACATCACCTGGCCGCCGAGGTCGGCGAGGCGTCGGACACCCAGGTGCAGAGCGCCGGGCTGCTGTTCCGTCGCGCGGGGCGCCCCGCCGCCGGCCCCGTGCGGGGCGAGACCTGGACCGTCGACGGCTGGACGCGACACGTGCTCGCCGAGCACGGCGGCGTGCGCACGGCCGCCGTCGCGCTGGACGCCTCGTACTGCGTACTGCGCCGGACCGGTAGCCCGCTCTGCTCCGTCCGCATCGAACCGCACCGGGAGCCGGACGGCCGCGTGCTGCGCGCGGACCCGGCGGCCGTGCTGTCCGGTGTCCACGCGTGGCTCGTGGACCACCCCGAGCCGCTCTCCGCCCCGGTGACGATCCCTTGCGTCATCGCGAACCGCACGCACCGGGCGACGCTGACCCGCGCCGCCCCGGCGGAGGGGCGCCAGGAGATCTAGGTCCGCTCTCACGGAGGCGGAAGCAGTTTGATCAGGAACTCCTGGTCGGCGGCGCCGGAGCAGCGGCCCTGGACGATTTCCGTGCCGGCTTCGGTGCCCTGGTCGCGCAGGCTCAGGCACCGGCCGGTGGCGACGGGGCGCAGGCGGAAGTGGGCGGCGGCGGCCGGGCCGAGGGGGCTGACGCGGAACTGCTGAGCCTCGTTGTCGTCGGCGCAGTCGTCGCGGGGTTCGAGGAGGTCGCGGCCCGGCCCCTTCAGCAGGACCGTCAGGCAGCCGATGCCGTACTTCGGGTGGTGCCACTGGATCTGCACGATGTTCCTGCCCAGGGGTTCCAGGAAGACCCTGGGCTGTACCGCCTTCGCGCAAGGGCGCTGGGCGGCGACGGCTGTTCTGTAGTCGCCGGTGCGGTCCCGGCCTTCGGTGACGCAGAGCTCCGGCGTCCGGGCGGGGTGGATACGGGCCCAGCTGCCCACGGCCGGGATGCGCGCCCCGTGCACCGGCATCGCGGACGAGGCGGCCGACACGGCCGTCGGCACCGAAGAGTCGAAGAGGCTACCGACGCGGAGGGTGCCGGCGACTCCGAGACCCGCGGCGACGACCAGGCCCACCGCTCCGCGCCACCACCGGGCACGCGCCGGGACGGGAGCGGGTGACTCGCTGTCGCCGCCGTCGTCGCCGATGACCGCTGCGGGCTCGTCGGTGGCCAGGCGTCGGCGGGCCTCCAGCCGCTGACGCACTTCCTCGTCGCCGAGGCCGCACGCCCGGGTGAAGGCCTCGACGAACCGGTCCCGAGGCAGGGTGACACGGCCGAGGGTGGTCGCGATCGTACTGGCGGGCAGGGTGTCGCCGTGTGCGGTCGCCTTGCTCTCCAGCTGACGGTAGGTCAGTCCGGACCACGTCCGCAGGGTGCGTAGCGCCGCGGCGAACTCGGCCGGGGTGCCGAGCCGTGCCGGCTGCGGCGCTTGTGCCGGCTGCCCGGCCGGAACGCCCTCTGCCCGGCTCGTCACGGCGCCGGCCGGAGCCACCGGGCGGCCATCGGAATCAGCCGGTCCGCCGGTGTTCGGCCGTGTCCGGAACACGATGAGCACCGTTCCGAACAAGCTCGAACATCATTCGGCCTTGTCGACGCGGCGCGCAGCGGGCAGCGTCTGCCCCGACCAGTCCCGACCGTCACGCTGCCGCCCCCTTCGACGCCTGAGCTCAGGCCAGCGGCCAACATACGCACCACCGCTCCCGGTCGGCAGGTCGCATCCAGTCATTTGTCATCGTCCGGCACATCGATCTCCAAGGAGCATCATGCGTACTCGCACATGGTTCGCCGGTCTCGCGGCGGGAGCCGCTCTGCTGGCCGGCGGTTCGGTCACCACCGCACAGGCGACGGCCCCTGCCGCCGACGCCGGCATCGGGGCGCCGCCCGGCTGGAGCCCCGACGGCGTGCAGAGCTGCTCCTCCCACTCCCACCGGGACATCGACCCCGGCGGCGGACAGACGGTCAGTACCCAGACGCTGCGCCGGAGCGGTCCCCACAACACCTGCGGCAGCAATCCGGTCCACAGCACGGCGGTCGACTACCACTGCTACACGGTGAACGAGTCCAGCAACACGTGGACCTATGTGACGGTCCGTGCCACCGGAGCCAAGGGCTGGGTGTACGACGGCAACCTCACGAACGGCGGCAGCGACTACGAGTGCTGAGCTGACGCCTCACCGGAGTCGTCCAGGCCGCCGCCCCGCTCCCGCACCGCGCGCGCCGCCGTGCGGAACTCCGTGGCGGCGGCCGTGTCCCCGGTCTCGGAGGCCAGTTCGGCCAGGGCGTCCAGGGCCCGCAGTTCCTCGCGGAGGGATGCGCTGAGGCGGGCCTCCCGCAGCGACTCGTCGTAGAGCGCCCTCGCCTCGTCGGGTCGCCCGAGGGACCGCAGCACCCGGGCGAGCGCGAAGCCGGTGCGGGCGGTCAGGCGGGCTCGTCCCAGCTCCTCCGCCTGCGCGTGCGCGGCCGTCAACAGCTGGGCGGCGCGGCCGAGTTCGCCGAGCTCGGTGAGGGCCTTGCCGAGCAGGTAGGTCTGGAGCATGGCCCCGTACGCGTTGCCGATCTCCGTGTGGATGCGGCCCGACGCCTCGAAGTCCGCCGCCGCTGCCGCCCATTCGCCGCGGGCGGAGCCGAGCAGCCCGCGGAACTCGATGACCGAGGCGCGCAGCTTCCTCTCCCGGGCGCCGTCGCCCAGCGTCTCCGCGGCCGCCGAGGCGAGGCGCAGTTCCGTCGCCGCGTCGTCGAAGCGGCCCCGCTCCCACAGCGGGCGTGCGAGCTGGCAGCGCATGCGGATGAGCGCGGTGAGCGGGCGCCCGGCGCGCAGCGCGGCGTCCCGTCCTCTGCTGAACGTCTCGATGACCTGGGTGAGGCGGGGGTGGTCGAGGTAGTGGGTCCACAGGGGTTCGCAGAGCGACCAGGCCTCGTCGTCGAGTCCGCGCGCGTGGGCGACGCGTACGCAGTCGTGGAGCGCGAGCCGTTGGGCCTCCAGCCAGTGCAGGGCCTTCGCCTTTTGCTGCTTGTCGCTGTCGGCGGCGGTGATGCCGAAGTCCGTGTCGGGGGCGCCGGGGAGGGGCGGCACCTGTTCGGCGAAGGTCATGCGCGGGCCGGCGCGCAGTGCGTCGGCGCGCTGGGCCTGGCGGAGGTACCAGCGGATGACGCGCTGCCCGGCCTCGTCCGCCTCGGTGCCGTCGCCGTCCCCGCGCACCCGGTCCGCCCGGCGTGCCGCGTGGGCGCGCAGCAGGTCGTGCAGGCGCAGCCGCCCGTCCCGTTCCCGGGCCAGGAGGCTCGCCCGCACCAGTTCGTCCAGGGCGTCCTCGGCCTCGTCCTCTCCCCTGCCGAGCAGCGCGGTGGCCGCCTCCGGGTCGATCCAGGGGCCGGGGTGCCCGACGAGCAGGCGGTAGAGCGTGGCGGCGCCCGGGGTGAGGTCCTGGTACGCGGCGTCCCACACGGCCTCCACCGTGGGCACCCCCTTCGCGTCGAGTTCGGCGGCGAGCTGGGCGGTGAGGCGGGTGAGTCTGCGGGTGCGGTGCTTGCGCAGCCATTCGGCGGCCACGTGGAGGGCGGCGGGCAGGCCGCCGCAGATGCGGGTGAGCTCGGCGGCCGACGCGGGGTCGGCGGCGAGCCGGGGGTCGTCGACGATGCGGCTCAACAGCCGTTCGGCGTGCGGCTCTTCGAGCGGCCCGACGGGGAGTTCCAGGTCGACGCCGCCTTCGACGTCGTACAGGGTCTGGCGGCTGGCGGCGACCACGACGCTCTCCGCCGACGACGGGAGGAGCTCGGTGATCTCGGTGCCGGAGCGGGCGTTGTCGAGGACCAGGACGAGGCGGCGCCTGCCGGTCTGCTCCCAGTACTGCTTGCGGCGCCGCGCCGGGCTCCCTTCGAGGAGGTCGGTGACCTCGAAGGAGCGCAGCAGCTCGCCCATGACGTCGGCCAGGTCGGCGCCGCCGTCGGGCCGGTGGTCGTCGAGGTCGACGTAGCGCACCACGTAGCCGTGCTCGTCGGCGAGGCGGTGGGCGAGGTGCACGGCGAGCGCGGTCTTGCCGACGCCGTGCACGCCGGTGACCGAGACGACCAGTGGACGCCCGGTGGCCCTGGGGCGTGCGGCGGCGTCCAGCACGTGGGCGCGCTGGGGGTCACGGTCCTCGAAGTGCCGGATGTCCGGCGGCATCTGGTGCGACGGCGGTGGGTCCTCGGGCCCGCCCGGGGCGCCGTACACATGCAGCACCTCCACAGGGCCCGTCTGGACGGCCGTCCCGACCTGCGCCTGCCCGCTCACACTGTTCCGCGTCCGTTCGTCCACGGCCCCAACTCTAGGTGTCCCGGCCCAGCGTGACCGGTACTCCGCTGCGGGCGGACGCGTAACCCGCCGCCACGACGCGCAGCGTGCGCAGGCCGCCCTCACCGTCCGCGACGGGCATGCCGCCCTCGCCAGGGCCGTAGAGGAAGGCGCGCAGCATCAGTTCGTCCAGGTCGACGCCGAACGGCACCTCGGTGCCGCGCCCCCGACGTTCGCTGAAGCCGTGCACCTTCTGGTCGAAGGCGTCCATCTCCAGGGTGGCGTGCTCGCCGACGACGGTGAGTTCCAGGCCGCCCCAGGAGTGGTGGGAGCGGGGGTGGGACCAGCTGCAGTCGATGGTGGCGACGGCGCCGTTGGAGTAGGTGACGCTGACCAGGCCGCTGGTCTCGGCGGCGACCTCGTCGGCGTAGAGGAGGTTGTTGGTCTGCGCGTACACCTCGACGGGCCCGGCCTCTCCGAAGAGGTCGTCGAGCAGGTCGGCGATGTGCACGGTGTGGTCCATCAGGGCGCCGCCGCCGGAGAGTTCGGGCTCGGCGAACCAGCGGCGGTCGCGGGTCGGCATGGCGCCGTTGTTGGCGCCCGACACCGCGAGGACGCGTCCCGCCTCGCCCGAGTCGACGGTGGCCTTCACGGCCGCGTACGCGGGGCTGAACCGCACGGGGTAGGCGACCGCGAGCCGTACTCCGGCGGCGCGGCAGGCGGCGACCATCACTTCGCCGTCCTCGACGGAGGCCGCCAGCGGCTTCTCGCACAGGACGTCCACGCCGTGGGCGGCGGCGAGTTCGACCAGGGGGCGGTGGCGGGCGTTCTCGGAGCAGACGATCACCGCGTCCGGTTGCCGGGCGAAGGCTTCCTCGTACGTGTCCGCGTACGCGACGCCCACCGCGTCGGCGAGCGCGCGGCCCCGCACCTCGCCGGGCGCCGCGAGGTCCGTGTCCGGGTCGCTGCCCAGGACCTCGATGCCGGGCATACGGTCCAGGAGCCTCAGGTAGCCCGCCGCGTGGACGTGGGCGAACGACAGGACGGCGACCCTCATCGCGCTGCCTCCTCGGTCCGGTCGGAAAGTGTGGACGTGGCCATCCCGACTGTGGGCGTGGCCATCTCGACGACGCGGCCGGTGCGGCTGGATTCCGCGGCGGCCTCTGCTATCCGCACCGCTTCGACGCCGTCGCGGGTGCTGACGCGCGGTTCGGGTCCGCCGTCCCGCCAGGACGCGGCGAACTCGCGGAGTTCGGTGAGGAAGGGGCTCTCGGTCATGGGGCTGGACGGGATGCCCTCGTTGGCGGCGCGCACGCCCTGCGCGGTGATCCGGAAGCCGGGCACGGCGGTCGAGTCGTGGTGCAGCAGGCCGTCGGCGCCCGCGACCCGGAACGTCGTACGGAACCGCTGGTCGGGCAGGCCCCACAGCCCGTTGATGTGGCTGACGGCGCCCGACGCGTGGGTGAGGACGGCGGACGCGGTGACGACTTCGGGCGGGGCCCCGGTGGCATGCTCGACGCCGCGGGTCCGCGCGTGCACGCGGACCACGTCGCCCGCGAGCCAGCGCGCGATGTCGATGTCGTGCACCATCAGGTCCATGATGACACCGCCGGACTGGGCCGGATCGCCGAACCACGGCGCCCACTGGGGCCTGGCCCCGCCGCGCGTGAAGCGCAGCACGGCGAGCGCGCCGAGGTCGCCGCGGCTGACGGCCCGGTGCAGGGCGGCGTAGGCCGGGAAGTAGCGGACCACGTGGGCGGGGTGGAGCCGTACGCCCGCCGCGTCGGCCGCGGCCGCGAGCTCCTCGGCGTCGCGGGCGGTGAGGGCGAGCGGTTTCTCGCAGACGACGTGCCGGCCCGCGGCGACGGCCGCGAGGACGAGTGCCTTGTGGGTGGGGGTGGGGGTGCAGACGTCGACGGCGTACGCGTCCGTGAGGAGCGCGTCCAGGCTGTCGACGGCACGGATGTCGTGCCCGCGTCCGGCGTACTCCGACGCGAGCTTCTCCGCGGAGCCGTCGACGGTGTACACGCTCACCCGGGCGCCGAGCGCCAGCCAGCCGGGCAGGTGGGCGCGTGCGATGCCGCCGGCGCCGAGCAGGCCGATGTGAAGCGGTGCCATGAAGAAGGGCTGCCTTTCCGTGGGGGGGGCGGCGGGGCCCGGGCCGGTCAGTTCTTGGAGCCGGAGAGGGCCACGCTCTGGACGAAGTGCCGCTGGAGGAAGACGTAGACGAGCAGCATCGGCAGGCTCGCGACGAGCGAACCGGCCATCATGACCGGGTAGTTGGTCTCGAACTGGCCCTCCAGGGAGGTCAGTCCGGCGCTGATCGGCATCTGCTCCGGGTCGGTGTTGACGATCAGGGGCCACAGGAGGTCGTTCCAGGACCACATGGCGGTGATGACGGCGAGCGCGGCCAGCGCGGGCCGGATCAGCGGCAGCATGATCGACCAGAAGATGCGGAAGGAGCCCGCGCCGTCGATGCGGGCGGCCTCCTCCAGCTCCTTGGGGAGCGTCAGGAAGAACTGGCGGAGCATGAAGGTGCCGAACGCGCTGAACATGCCGGGCAGGAAGAGCGCGGGCGCGCTGTTGAGCAGGCCGAGCGACTGGATGATGTCGTACTGCGGCAGGACGAGCAGGGAGCTCGGGACCATCAGGACGGACAGGAAGAGCGCGAACAGGACGTTGCGGCCGCGGAACTGCATGCGCGCGAACGCATAGGCGGCGAGCGAGCAGAACACGAGCTGGCCGAGGGTGCGCCCGACGGTGTTGAGCAGGCTGTTGGTGAGCATTTCGCGGAACGGCAGCGCGGTGAAGACTTCTTCGAAGCTCGCCCAGTTCCAGTCGTCGGGGAGGAAGGTGGGCGGTACCCGCGAGGTCTCCGCCAGGGTTTTGAGCGCGGTGAGCAGCTGCCACAGGAACGGGAAGACCATGACGAGCGCGCCGAGGGAGAGCGCGGCGTGAGTGGCGACGGATCCGGGACTGATGCGCTTAGGCATAGTGCACCCACCTCTTCTGGATCCGGAACTGGAGGTACGTCAGGGCCGCGATGACCAGCATCAGCAGGAAGGCGAGCGCGGCGGCCGCGCCCTGGGCGTTCTCGACGAACGCCCATTTGTAGAAGAGGCCGACGACCGACTGCGTATCGCCGATCGCGGGATTCGACTCGCCCATCATGATGTAGATCAGGTCGAAGGTCTGCAGGGAATTGATCATGCAGATGACGGAGGCGAAGAAGATGGTCGGGCTGAGCAGCGGGAGCGTGATGGTGAAGAACCGGCGCAGCGCCCCGGCCCCGTCGAGTTCCGCGGCTTCGTAGTAGTCCCGGGGAATTCCCTTGATGCCCGCCATGAAGATGACCAGGTAGTAGCCGGTGGTCGACCAGACGATCACCGCGCCGATGGCGTAGACGGCGGTGGAGGGGTCGGACACCCAGTAGCGGCCGTCGACGCCGATCCAGCTGAGGATTTCGTTGATGAGGCCGAAGTCGCCGTTGTAGAGCCAGTTCCAGACGAGGCCGACGGCGACGGGCAGCGTCACGAAGGGCACGAAGTACAGGGCGCGGTAGACGGAGACGCCGCGCAGGCCGCGCCGGTTCAGGAGGGATGCGACGACGATGGCGACCGGTAGCGCCATCAGCCCGATGACGCTGTAGATGAGGGTGTTGCCGAGGGCCTGCCAGACGGTGACGTCCTTGACGACGCGTACGTAGTTGTCGGTGCCGATGAAGGTGTGGCCGCCGAACGCGCCGAATTCGGTGAAGCTGTAGTAGAAGGTCTGAAGGAGCGGCCAGAAGTAGAAGACGGCGAAGCCGATGCCGAGCGGCGCGATGTACCAGTAGGCCACCCGTTGGTTGCGGAATCCGGGCCGGGCGCCGGACGCGGAGGCACGGTTGCGGCCGGCCGACTTCGCGGCCGCGGTGGCGGGAAAGACACTCATGAGGCGCGTTCCTCCTTCAGGGCCCGGTCCATCTGCTCGCCCAGGGTGCGAGCCGCGCTCTCGATGCCGCCCTTGCCGCTGAAAGCGGCGCCGAGCAGCGGGTATTGGAGGTTCTCCCAGACGGCGGTGTTCTCGGAGCTCGGATAGGGCACCGCGTACTTCTGCATGTCGATGAAGTGCTTGAGGTCGAATTCGGGCATCGACTTGAGCCAGGCGTCCTGGGTGCCCTCGTACGAGGAGATGGTGACGCCCGCCTTCGCCTGGATCTCGGCGGCTTCGCGGCCCGCCATGAAGTGCACGAATTTCCAGGCGGCCGCTTTCTTGTCGCTCTTGGCGGAGATGACGTTCGCGAGGCCGTGGATGATGGTGGCCCTGCGGCGGCCCTTGGGCAGGACGGTGATGCCGCCGTGGTCCTTCAGCGCGGGCACGGCGTACATCTGCCCGGCCATCGCGGAGAGGTCGTAGTTCATGGCGACCTTCTCCGACCAGTAGCGCACGCGCCCGACGGACTCGGTCATGGCGCTCTGCGGGGGCGACCAGCCCCGGTCGACCATGTCGGTCAGGAAGCGCAGGCCCTCGATGGTGCGGTCGTCGCCGAAGCCGGAGCGGCCGTCCCGCAGGATGAAGCCGTCGGCGCCGACGACCGCCGGGTAGATCTTGATCTGCCGCTGCATCTCGGCGGCGAAGCCGTGCACGCCCCGGCCGGGATCGGTGAGTTCGGCCGCCGCGTCGCGCACGTCGTCCCAGGTCCAGCTCTCGTCCGGGTACTTGATGCCCGCCTTGTCGAACAACTGTTTGTTGTACCAGAGGCCGATGGTGTCGAAGTCTTTCGGCAGGCCGTACTGCGTGCCCCGGTGGGAGTAGAGCTTCACCAGGGCCTCCGGGTGGCGGTCCACGGGGGTGGCATCGGCCTTGATGTGCCCGGAGAGCGGTTCCAGGACGCCGTTGGACGCGTACAGCTGGAAGTTGACGGCGTTCATCCAGAACACGTCGGGGGCGGTGCCGCCGCGCATCGACGTCTTGAGGGTGGTCCAGTAGCTCGTCCAGGGCGTCAGCTGGATCCGCACGGAGATCCGCGGGTTGCGCTTCTCGAACGCGGCGATGATCTTCTCCATGCCCGGCACCTGCGCCGGATCCCACATCCCGTACGACAGCGTCGTCCTGCCACCGCTGTCCGTGCCGTCGCTCCCTCCGGAGCAGGCGGCGAGCAAGGGGGCCGCCAACACCCCGCCGAGCAGAGTCCTTCTGCGCATGTGCGTCTTCGCCTCCCGATGAGTCGCCGGACGTCCCACGGCCACCCGCGCTGGGCGGGCCGCCGCTACGACGCCTTGTCCGCCAGCAGGTCCTCCTCCACCCGGTCGAGCGCCTTGCGTACGGCGCCGATGGCCACGCCCCGCTCGCCGAGCGAGCTCAGCGCGATGCGCGGGACGTGCAGGGTCATGGGGCGCAGCCGCTCCTCGAGCAGCGGCACCAGGTGCCGGCCGACCGGTGTCGCCCCGCCGGTCAGCACGATGAGTTCCGGGTCGACGGCGAGGGCGAGGGCCGCGATGCCCGGGGCGATGCGGTCGGCGAAGTCCGCGACGGCGGCCCGGGCGCGCGGGTCCCCGGTGTCCGCCGCCCGCGCGAGGGCGGCTACCTCGGACTCGCCGGCGCGCCGCGCACCCGGCCACTTCAGGGCTTCCTGCGCGGTGCTCATACCGAGCGGCGGCAGCATGCCGAGCTCGCCCGCGCCGCCGCGCCTGCCCCGGTGCAGCCGGCCGCCGATGGTGAGGCTGCACGAGACGCGGTGTCCGGTGAGGACGCAGACGACGTCGCCCGCGAGGGTGGCGGCGCCCTGCCAGCGCTCGGCGAGGACGGCGAGGTTCACGTCGTTCTCGACGAGGGTGTGGCCCGGCCGGTCGTCCTGGAGCAGCCGCCCGAGGTCGACGCCGGACCACTCGGGGACCACCACCGTGGTCACGACGCCGCCCGTGTCCACCACGCCGGGCACACCGACACAGCGGGCGAGGACGGCGGCACGGGGCGGGATGTGGGCGTCGAGGAAGGCCTCCGTGCCGTGGCGCAGCAGGTCGAGGCGGGCGCCGCCGCCGAGCTCCGGGTCGATGTCGCGGCGGTGTGCGGCCAGCACGGTGCCGCCGAGGTCGGCGAGGAGCAGCACCATTTTGTGCAGGCCTATGTCGGCGCCGAGCACGTACCCGGCCTCGGTGCGGAAGCGGAAGCGGCGCGCGGGTCTGCCCGGTGTGCGCTCGCCGGGCTCCTCGGCGGACTCGCCGACGAGGCCGCGCTCGGCCAGTTCTTCCACGGCGGCTTCCACGGTGGGCCGGGAGAGGCCGGTACTCGCGGCGAGTTCGGCGAGGGTGCGGGGGCTGCGGTGGTGCAGGGCGCGCAGCACGACGGTGGTGTTGAGCCGCCGCAGCGCGATCAGGTCGTGCCCACGAGCCCCGTTCCGCATCAGTGCTTCACCCCAAGTCCGCGCGGCGGCAGCCCACTTGACGGGCTGCGATGCCCACCGGCTCGCGGAATTAGGGAGGAGACTTGCATAACTGTCGCGGTCGGGGAACCCCTCCGGCGACGGTCAGTCGGTCAGGCCGTCAGTCGAAGTACGTTTCGAGCGTGCCGCGGCGCCGGACGTCGAGCGTCGCGCAGTGGAACGCCCCGCCGAACGGCGCGTAGTGGAGCAGGTCGCACGGGATCGGCTCGAACCCCCACCCTTCGAGGGCGCGCAGCATGCCCGTGTGGTGCCGCTCCGCGATCACCCGCTTCTCGTCGATCATCAGCACGTTCATGCTGAGCCACTTGCCGCACATCGAGGTCATCTTGAGCAGCCGCTCGTCGATGGGGTCGGGTTCCGGGGCGACCAGCACGTCCCACGAGCTCAGCACGTCGGGCAGCCGGTCGGCATCGACGTACTCGGGGTTGATGAGCACCTTGCCCGGCGCGAGCGGCATGAACGTGGTGTCGATGTGCATGGGCACACGGCAGCGGCTCTCGATCTCGTGGACGCGGTATTCGGGGCCGAGGTGGCGGCGCAGCCATTCGATGCCCATGAGGTTCGTGACGTTGCTGCGCGTCACGAAGAGGTCCCGGCCCGCCCGCACGAAGTCCGCCGCGTCGAACACCGGCTCGAACTCGGTGAGGATGTAGCGCATCGGCTCGTCCTCCTGGGGAGGGCGGAAGTCCTTCTCGTAGAGGTCGTCGGTGAGTTGGGGCTTCGGCGCCGCCGTCCAGCGCGCGCCGCGCCGGAAGTAGTCCTTGAGGAGTTCGCGGTACGAGTGCGTCTCGAAGTACCGGCACGGCCAGGCCATCGGGGTCTCGATGATCTCGTCGCCGACGACGAGCATGCTGTCCCGCGGACAGGTGTTGCAGAATCCGCGCGACTGCCAGTCGGGGGTGCCGAAGCGGTGCTTGTGGTCGACGGCGGCCGGCCGCGTCACCGTGATGTCGAGGGATTCCAGCAGAGCGATGAACTGGTCGAGTTCCTGCTGCGCCGGCTCGATCAGCCGCTGCGGGTACTCGAAGCCCGCGGCGAGGCCCTGCAGCCGCGCCGCCCAGGGCGGGATGTTGCAGGCCACGACGGGGTGGCTGGAGGGGATGGTCGCGCCCTCGAGGCGGCCGACGACGACCTCCTCCAGCGGGTCCCACTCGTTGTGGGATTCGACGGGTGAAGTCCCGGGTCTGCCCATTGACGCCATGATCAACCGCCTCCGCTCACATCGATCGACCGGCTCGACCGGTCCGCTGGATCCCGGGTGGCCAAATCGGCTGACTCAATGCTTTACCACGGACCGCGCGCTCATCTGCGTATGGACAGACGTGGCCGCTCTGTGAAGATCCAGGTGGGGGTACGCGCGCCTGTCGTGAGCGGATGGGGCAGGATGACGTCCGCGCCGGAACCGAGCCCCCGTCCCGGCGTGACCGCACTCCCCGGAACCAAGCAGGTATCACAAGGTGACGTCACATCACATACGCCCCACCCAGGCGCACTCCCCCCGAACGACGGGAGCGAACTGATGACCCGAGCGCTCACACTGCACGACTGGATCGCGGCCGGGATCGCGGTCGTCGCCGGCATCGTCGCCGGGCTGCTCCTGCGCACCCTCCTGAAATGGCTGGGCGAACGGGCGAGCAGGACCCGGTGGAGCGGTGACGACGTCATCGTCGACGCCCTGCGCACCCTCGTCCCGTGCGCGGCCATCACCGCAGGGCTCGCCGCCGCCGCGGGCGCGCTGCCGCTGACGCCGCGCACCGGACGCAACGTCACCATGACGCTGACCGCGCTGCTCATCTTCGCCGCCACCCTCACCGCGGCCCGGATCGCCACCGGCCTGGTCAAGGCCGTGGCGCAGTCCCGCTCCGGAGTGGCCGGGTCGGCCACCATCTTCGTGAACATCACGCGTGTCGTGGTCCTCGCGATGGGCTTCCTCATCGTCCTGCAGACCCTCGGCATCTCCATCGCGCCGCTGCTCACCGCGCTCGGCGTGGGAGGCCTTGCGGTCGCCCTCGCGCTCCAGGACACGCTCGCCAACCTCTTCGCGGGCGTGCACATCCTCGCCGCGAAGACCGTGCAGCCCGGCGACTACATCCAGCTCAGCAGCGGCGAGGAGGGCTACGTCGTCGACATCAACTGGCGCAACACCACGGTCCGCCAGCTCTCCAACAACCTCGTCATCATCCCCAACGCGAAGCTCGCCGGCACCAACATGACCAACTACAGCCGCCCCGAGCAGGAGCTGTCGATCATGGTGCAGGTCGGGGTCAGCTACGACAGCGACCTGGAGCACGTCGAGAAGGTGACGACCGAGGTCGTGGACGAGGTGATGGCCGACATCACCGGCGCGGTCCCCGACCACGAGGCGGCGATCCGCTTCCACACCTTCGGCGACTCGCGGATCAGCTTCACGGTGATCCTCGGCGTCGGCGAGTTCAGCGACCAGTACCGCATCAAGCACGAGTTCATCAAGCGCCTGCACCAGCGCTACCGCGCCGAGGGCATCCGGGTTCCCGCCCCCGTGCGCACGGTCCGGGTGCAGCAGGGCGAGCTGCCGCCGCCGCTCGGCATCCCGCACCAGCGCGACCGCGACGCGTCGGTACCCTCGCAGCTCCACTGAGACCCCCGGGACGCCGCCGGGCTGAGCCGAGTGGCCGACCGCTCGGTGGCGGCCTCCCGGACCGCGTGTTCCACTCGCGGGCATGGGGCACGACCACGGCCCGTCCGCCGGGGCGGCGGGCGGCACTCTCAGCGGGACGTACCGCAACCGGCTGCTGTGGACCATCGGCATCAGCGGCTCGATCACCGTCATCCAGGTGGTCGGCGCGCTCCTGTCCGGCAGCCTCGCGCTGCTCGCCGACGCCGCGCACAGCCTGACCGACGCGGTCGGCGTGTCACTCGCGCTCGGCGCCATCACCCTCGCCCAGCGGGCACCGACACCGCGGCGCACCTTCGGGTTCTACCGGGTGGAGATCTTCTCCGCGGTCCTCAACGCGCTGCTCCTGGTGGCCATCTTCTGCTGGGTCCTGTGGTCGGCGATCGGCCGGTTCAGCGAGCCGGTGGAGGTCAAGGGCGGCCTGATGTTCGTGGTCGCGGTGGGCGGGCTCGCCGCCAATCTGGTGGGCCTGTGGCTGCTGCGGGACGCCAAGGAGAAGAGCCTCAACCTGCGGGGCGCGTACCTGGAGGTCCTGGGGGACGCGCTCGGCTCGGTCGCGGTGATCGTGGGCGGCCTCGTCATCCTGCTCACGGGGTGGCAGGCCGCCGACCCCATCGCGTCGATCGTGATCGGCCTGCTGATCGTGCCGCGCGCGTACGGGCTGCTGCGGGACTCCGTACACGTCCTGCTGGAGGCGACCCCGCAGGACGTCGACCTCGGCGAGGTGCGCCGGCATCTGCTGGCCGAGCGGGGCGTGGTCGCCGTGCACGACCTGCACGGCTGGACGGTCACCTCGGGGATGCCGGTGCTCACCGCCCACGTGGTGGTCACGGACGCGGCCCTCGCGGGCGGGACGGACGCGTACGGGGAGCTCCTGGGCCGCCTCCAGCGGTGTGTCGGGGGTCACTTCGACGTGGCCCACTCGACGATCCAGCTGGAGCCGGAGGGGCATGTGGAGGAGGACGGGGCGCTGCACACGTAGGGCCGGCGCCGGCGACGGGTGCGGGCCTCGCGGGTCAGGCGCCGTCGGTGCCGAGGACCCGCCGTACCGCCTGCTGGGCCGCGTAGAAGTCGGCGTCGGAGACTCCGGGGTCGTCCTCGACGCCGTCGAGCCACTCCGCGATCTCCTCGGCCGTATACAGGTCGAAGCCCTTCGGAATGTCCAGTGTCGTGGTCTCCGCGCGGAGCTGCTCCGCGGCAGCCGCTTCCTTCATGCTGCGCGTGCTCACTTCGATCATCGTGATCGTGGCTCTCCCTTCGGTTCTGGAACCCTTCGGTTCTGGAGGGGGACGGACGGGCGACCATGCCAGACGCCTCCCCGGGATGTCCAATCATCCGGTCGCTTCACCAGCATGCCACCGTCAACTGATGTGCAACCTGGGGTTGTTGACGTCCAGCGTGACGTCGGATCACGATGAGGGGCTCCCTCTGGAGGGAGCCGTCACTCTCTCTGTGGAGGTCACTGTGCGCTTACCCTCATGGCTCGGCGGCGTCGCCGCGGTCGTGCTGGCCCTGACCGCCGTTCCGGTCTCCGGAGCCCGGGCGGCCGCCGATCCCTCGCCGCCGCTGGAGCTCCCGGCGGCCGAGCTCGCCAAGGCTCTGCACTGTGGGACGGACCTGGCGGACATGCGGGAAGCCGGCGACAAGCCGACCGTCCTCTTCGTCCCCGGGACCGGCCTGAAGGGCGAGGAGAACTACGCCTGGAACTACATGGCCGAGCTGAAGAAGAAGGGCTACCAGTCCTGCTGGGTGGATTCGCCCGGGCGCGGGCTGCGCGACATGCAGGAGTCCGTCGAGTACGTGGTGTACGCGACCCGCGCGATTGAGGAGGCCACCGGCCGCAAGGTCGACCTCGTCGGGCACAGCCAGGGCGGGCTGCTCACGGCCTGGGCTCTGCGCTTCTGGCCGGATCTGCTGGGGAAGGTCGACGACATGGTGACCTTGGGCTCCCCGTTCCAGGGGACCCGGCTGGCGAGCCCGTGCCGGCCGATCGCCGAGGTCGCGGGCTGCCCGGCCTCGGTCCTGCAGTTCGCCCGCGACTCGAACTGGTCGAAGGCGCTCGCCGCCGGCGGCACGCCCATGCCCGCCGGTCCTTCGTACACCACGATCTTCTCGTACGCCGACGAGTCGGTGGTGGCGGACGGCACGGCGCCGTCGCTGCCGGGCGCCCACCGGGTCGGCGTCCAGGACGTCTGCCCGGGGCGGCCGTGGCCCACCCACATCGCCATGGTCGTCGACCAGGTCACCTACGACCTGGTCGCCGACGCCATCGAGCACCCCGGCCCCGCCGACACGAGCCGCGTCGACGGCGCGCACTGCCTCAAGCCGGTCATGCCGCTCAACAGCGAGGAGGCCGTCAACGCCCTGCCCGGACTGCTGAACTCCCCGGTGGAGCTGCTGATCCACAGCCAGCCGTGGGCCAAGGAGGAGCCGCCCCTGCGCGCATACGCGCAGTAGGCGCGCCCACGCGGCGAGTCCGGCTCAATCAGCTCAGACCGGCTCAGTCCCGCTCAGTCCCGCTCAGTCCGCGAGCGGGATGATCGTCCGGTGCTTGCCGCCGGACGTCTGCCGCGGCGGCTCCTCGCCCCGTTCGACGGTCACGTTGTCGAGCTTGTTGTCGGCGAGGAGACGGGTCAGGCCGTCGTGGGCTTGCTGCCACACGCGGTCCGCGTCGGCGCCGGGAGACGCGGCCACGCGGACCCGCAGGGTCGACGGCGCGGTCTGCTCGATCTGGAAGAGCTCGACTCCGGGCATGCGGTCGAAGAGGCTGCTGAAGGCGAGCGGGGCGAGGCTGATGTCCTCGCCGCGGCCGGAGGGGAAGGTGAGGATGTCGCCCGCCCTGCCCTGGACGCGGATCGCGGGCGTCGGGGTGCCGCAGGGGCAGGGGTCGGGGCGGAGCATGACGCTGTCCCCCAAGTCGTAGCGGAGGAACGGCTGTACGCGGTTGGCGAGGTTGGTGATCAGGACCGTGTGCGAGAACTCCCCCGGCGGGGTGGGCCGGTGGTCGGCGTCGACCGGTTCGAGCACGGCCCAGTCGTCGTTGACGTGGTACCAGCCCTCGGCGCAGCCGTGGCTGAGGTAGGTGCACTCCGTCGCGCTGTACATCGTGCGCACCTTGGCGCCGAAGGCCGCCGCGATGCGGTCGGTGTCGCTCTGGGTCATCGTCTCGCCCGCGGGCTCGATCAGCACCGGGTCGATGTGCAGCCGGCCCGCTTCCTGTTCGGCGGTGAGCAGCATGATCGTGCTGGTGTAGCCGATGAGGAACGACGGGCGGTACTCGTTGAGTCGGGCGACCAGGCGTGACATCGGTTCGTGCACGGAGAAGGCCCGGATCAGTTTGCTGCGTGCCCCGCCCTCCTGGAGCAGGCGGGAGTATCCGGCGAAGCCGACGTAGTGTCCCTCGGTGGCGACGAGTTGGGCGAACCGGCCGCCGTGGACGACGGCCCGGGCGACGCCGAGGGGGCCCAGCCAGGAGGCGAGCGCACGGGAGGTCACGGCGGAGGACACGTTCATGTACCGGTCGTCGAGCACGAACAGGCCGCGCCTGCCGCTGGTGCCGGACGTGGTGGCCACCAGATAGCGGCCGAGGAAGCGCCGGCCGATCAGGTCGGGGTCGTCGGTGAACGCGCGGACCTTCTCCAGGGTGATGTCACGGTCCGTCGCCCAGTCGTCGAAGCGGTCCATCAGCTGCTTCTTGTCCGTGACCGGCAGCAGCGCGGAGTCCTCGATCCGCTCGGGCAGGTCCCGGTAGAGCTCCCGGTAGTACGGCGACGCCGAGCGTGCGTAGGCGACCAGGTCCGCCAGTCGGTCGGCTCGGCGCCGCGCGGTCCCGTCGGGGCCCTGCTTGCGTGCCTTGCGGACGTCCCGCGTCAGCCACGCCGTGCTCTCGCTCATCGTTCCGTGCTCCTTCGGTGGCAGGTCCGGCCCGCGCGGCCGGCTTGCGCCTCCGCACTTCCCCCCATGGCACGACGATCGCGGATGCGCCATGGGGCAGGACACCTCGGACGGGGCACAGTCACCCCAAAAGGTGACAACCCCGTCTCCGGAGCCTGTAGAGCGAGTGGCCAGCTGCCGCGGATTCACACGCGGCCGGATCCGGCCAGCCACCGCCGGAGCCTCCGGGCCCCGGACGCCGCGCGGCGGCAAAATCAAGACCGCTCCCGACCGGCCGGCACCGCAAGAAAACAACAAGCCACAATCGGAGTCCGGGCGAGCCCGCCCGCCGGCCGCGTGGAGACAGCGGATCTTTTACCCTGTATGGGAGAAGGGTCGAGAAGTGGCGCAGGCCAGGGCCGGGGCAGGGCATCAAACCAGCACAGCGTAATAATCCCGCAAAGACCGCCGCGATCACGGGAGGGCGGCGACTGCGGCGGCCGGGGGACCATCATCCCTGGCCGGAGGGGGGCTTGCCGCCGCGAGAGCACCCGGCCAAGGGGGGCGTTGTTAAGCATTCATATTGAAATTTACCCCGCCTTGCGAGCCGTGATCGGCTCGAGCGAGAATCCCTTCATAAACGATAGGGAATGTCTTATTCCGCCCCGCTGCCGCGTTAGCGACGTTGCCCTTTAAACTTCGAGCTGCGCATGATCAGGACCGGCTATGTGATGCGGCGACACCGTTGTCAGCGATCCTGGCGAAGGGAAAGATCTTGTCTGCCTCCCCCCCACCCGATATGTCGGACCCCTGGATACGTCGCTTTCGGCCCCGGCCGGAAGCCGCTGTCCGCCTGGTCTGCTTCCCCCACGCGGGCGGCTCGGCCTCCTACTACCACCCCCTCGCGCAATCCCCCACCCTCCTGCCCGAAACCGAAGTCCTCGCGGTCCAGTACCCCGGACGGCAGGACCGCCGCAGAGAGCGGCTCGTGGACGACGTCCCCGAGCTCGCCGATCTCATCACCGAGGCGCTCGGCCCGTTCGACGACCGCCCGTTGGCCTTCTTCGGCCACAGCATGGGTGCCGTCCTCGCCTACGAAGTCGCACAGCGGCTCGGCAGGCGTACGGGCAAGGAGCCCTGCCGGCTGTTCGTCTCGGGACGCCGGGCACCGTCGCGCTTCCGGCCCGGCACCGTACACCTCCTGAACGACGCCGAGCTGGTCGCCGAGCTGCGCCGGGCCGGCGGCACGGACCCTCGGTTCCTGGACGACGAGGAGCTGCTCGCGGAGATCATCCCGGTCGTCCGCAACGACTACCGGGCGGTCGAGCTGTACCGGTGGAATCCGTCGCCTCCGCTGGCCTGCCCGGTCACCGCCCTGGTGGGCGACCGGGACCCGCAGGCCCCGGTGGACGACGTGGAAGCCTGGCGGCAGCACACGGACGGGCCCTTCGACCTCAAGGTCTTCTCCGGGGGCCACTTCTATCTGAACACGCACCAGCGGGGCGTCGCGGACGTCATCTCCAAAGCCCTGGCGGACGGTGCGCAGCAGCCCGTGACGGCAAGGGGGAACGCTCGGTGAGATACGAAATGCTGGGCCCACTCCGCATCAAGGACGGAAACAACTACGCCACCATCAACGCCCAGAAGGTGGAGATCGTCCTCACCGTGCTCCTCATCCGCGCCGACCAGCTGGTCTCGCTGGAGCAGCTGATGCGGGAGATCTGGGGCGAGGATCTGCCCCGGCGCGCGACTGCGGGGCTACACGTGTACATATCCCAGCTCCGCAAGTTCCTGAAGGTGCCGGGCTCGCCCGGCAACCCGGTGGAGACCCGGGCGCCGGGGTACGTCCTGCGCAAGAAGGACGACGACGAGATCGACGCCCAGGAGTTCCCCGAACTGGTCGACGCGGGGCGGGCGTTGCTCAGGGAGGACCGCTTCGAGGAGGCGGCTTCCTGTTTCGGCCGGGCGCTCGCGCTGTGGCGCGGGCCGATCCTCGGGCAGGGCGGGAACGGTCCTGGCGCCAACGGCCCGATCATCGACGGCTTCTCGACCTGGCTGAGCGAGATCCGCCTGGAGTGCCAGGAGATGCTGGTCGAGTGCCAGCTCCAGCTCGGCCGGCACCGCGAGGCCGTGGGCATGCTGTACGCCCTCACCGCGGAGAACCCGATGTGCGAGGCGTTCTACCGCCAGCTCATGCTGGCGCTCTACCGCTCCGAGCGGCAGGCGGACGCGCTGAAGGTGTACCAGTCGGTGCGCAAGACGCTCAACGACGAGCTGGGGCTCGAGCCCGGGCGCCCGCTCCAGGATCTGCAGCGGGCCATACTCACGGGTGACATGCACCTGATGTCTCCGGCCCCGCCCCTCGTCATGTCCGGTCGCTGACCGGAGCGTCGTGCGGCGCACTTGCGCAGAGGGAAGCGTATGTGCGCAGGACGAGGCGCTCGTGCTCAGCAGTGTGAGAAGGCTCAGAAGGCGCAGTGCAAGTGCTTGATGCCTTCGATGAAGCTGGAGTCCAGCCTGCGGGGCTGCCCCACGGCGTGGATCTGGGGCAGCGCCGCGAGGAGCTCCCGGTACAGGACGGTGATCTCCATCCGGGCGAGGTGGGCCCCGAGACAGACGTGGGGGCCCACCGCGCCGAACGTGACGTGCGCGTTCGTTCCGCGCGTGATGTCGAACCGGTACGGGTCGGGGAAGACGGCCTCGTCGCGGTTGCCCGACCAGTAGAACAGGAACATCCGGTCGCCCCTGCGGAACCTGTGGCCGTTCATGTCGCAGTCGCGGGTGGCGACGCGGCGCATCCAGTTGATGGGCGTGGAGACCCGGAGGATCTCCTCCACCGCGCCCGGCGCGTACGTGTCGAAGTCCGAGAGCAGCAGCTGCTTCTGCTCGGGGTGCTCGGTCAGCAGCACCAGGGCGTGCGAGATGGCGTTGCGGGTCGTCTCCATCCCGGCGATGACGAGCAGGATGAAGAACGAGACGAGCTCCTGACGCGTCAACTGCTCGCCGTCCGCCTGCACTTTGACCAGCTTGGTGATCAGGTCGTCGCCGGGGGCGGCGAGCCGTTCCGCACGGAGGCCCGCGATGTAGTCGCCGAGTTCGCGCGACGCCTCGATCACCGCGCGCTCGGAGTCCGCCCGGTCGGGCACGTAGTCCGGGTCGAGGGGCCCCACGATCGTGTTGGACCGGTCGAAGAGGAAGTCGTAATCCGACTCCGGAATGCCCATCATGTCGCTGAGCACGGCGATGGGCATCTCCGCGGCGACCGGCCTGATGAAGTCGCCGGGTCCCCGCGCGATCAGCTCGTCGATGATGCGGCGGGCGGTGCGGGTCGCCACGGCTTCGAACTCGGGGATCATGTTGCGGCCGAAGGAGCGCGAGACGATGCGGCGCAGCCGGGAGTGGTCCGGGTTGTCCATGTTGATCATCGAGCCGTAGTACTCGTCCAGCTCGGGCGGCAGGCCGATGATCGTGGTCGCGCCGTTCGAGGAGAAGTCCTGCGGCCTGCGGCTCACCTCCACGATGTCCGCGTACTTGACCAGCGCGTGGTAGCCGAACGTCCAGGGCACGCCGGGCATGTTCTGCCGGATGAACGCCGGATGCGGCAGCCCGCGCATCTCCTCGAACAGTGCCACGCGTTCCTCGTGCGGCCGCGCCCAGAAGGACGGGTCGACCAGGTCGGGGAGTGTGGCGGCCGGCTTGCTATCCGTGATGGACACGATGCCTCGCTTCGCGTTGGTCCGGACCGACGGTCAGGCCCGCCGGCCGCACGGGCACGGCACGGGGCGACGCCGCTGATCAGGGCGTGACGGCCTGACATCGGCCCACACCCTGGCAGGCACCGCTTAAGCGTCCCTAAGAGGCTCCTGCTTCGCCCGCGGACCCTCCGACGCCCCGACCAGTGCCGAGGAGTCCCGGCGGCGCGGCGTACACAGCCAAGTATTAGGAGGGCTTTAGCGGCGTCGACGAGTCTGCGGTCCGGCGGGGCCCCCGGGGTTCTGCCGTTCTCGCGGAGAGGGGCGGTTGTCACCGGGATGGCGCACACCGAAGAGAAGCTTCTTGAATACCTCAAGCGTGTCACCGCGGACCTGCGCCAGACGGAACGCCGGCTGCAGGACGTCGAGTCGGCGGGCCACGAGCCGATCGCGGTCATCGGCATGGCCTGCCGGCTGCCCGGCGGGGTCCGGTCTCCCGAAGAGTTCTGGGAGCTGATCTCCACGGGCGGCGACGCCGTGGCACCCCTGCCCGGCAACCGCAACTGGGACCTCGACTCCCTCTACGACCCCGATCCCGAGAGCACCGGCACCAGTTACGTCCGCGAGGGCGGCTTCGTCTACGACGCCGGTGACTTCGACCCCACCTTCTTCGGCATCGGGCCGACCGAGGCCGCGGCGATGGCGCCGCAGCAGCGGCTCGCCCTGGAGACGGCGTGGGAGGCCATCGAACGCGCCGGCATCGACCCGCTCACCCTCCGCTCCAGCGACACCAGCACCTTCATCGGCTGTGACGGACTCGACTACGCCCTCGGCGCCTCCGAGGTCCCCGAGGGCACCGCCGGGTACTTCACCATCGGCAACTCCGGCAGCGTCACCTCCGGACGCGTCGCCTACACCCTCGGCCTCGAAGGCCCAGCGGTGACGGTCGACACCGCGTGCTCCTCGTCGCTCGTCTCCCTGCACCTCGCCGCCCAGGCGCTGCGCACGCAGGAGTGCTCGCTGGCCCTGGCGGGCGGTACGTACGTGATGTCGTCGCCCGCCCCGCTCATCGGCTTCAGCGAACTGCGCGGCCTGGCACCCGACGGCCGCTGCAAGCCGTTCTCGGCGAGCAGCGACGGCATGGGCATGGCCGAGGGCACGGGCGTGGTCCTCCTGGAGCGCCTCTCCGACGCGCGCCGCAACGGCCACAAGGTACTCGCGGTGATTCGCGGCTCCGCCGTCAACCAGGACGGCGCGAGCAACGGCCTGACCGCCCCCAACGGCCCCTCCCAGGAACGCGTCATCCGCGCCGCCCTCGCCAACGCCCGCCTCACCCCCGAGGACATCGACGCCGTGGAGGCGCACGGCACCGGCACGACGCTCGGCGACCCCATCGAAGCCGGGGCCCTTATCTCCGCCTACGGCCAGGAACGCCCCGCGGACCGGCCGCTGTGGGTCGGAGCGGTGAAATCCAACATCGGCCACACGCAGATCGCCGCGGGCGTGGCCGGCGTCATCAAGATGGTCCTGGCCCTGCGGAACGACCTGCTGCCCGCCATCCTGCACGTCGACGCGCCCTCGCCCCACGTGGAGTGGGACGGCAGCGGGCTGCGCCTGCTCACCGACCCGGTGAAGTGGCCTCGCGGCGAGCGCCCGCGCCGGGCCGGTGTGTCGTCGTTCGGCTTCTCCGGGACGAACGCGCACCTGATCCTGGAGGAGGCACCGGAAGAACCGCCTGGGGAGGCTCCCGTTCCGGTGGCCGCTCAGCCGGGTGGGGTGGTGCCGTGGGTGGTGTCCGGGCGAACACCGGACGCGTTGCGTGAACAGGCGCGGCGGCTCGGTGAGTTCGTGGCCGGGGACGCGGATGTGGCCGTGCCCGAGGTGGGTTGGTCGCTGGCCACGACGCGGTCGGTGTTCGAGCACCGGGGCGTTGTGGTGGGGCGTGATCGGGATGCGCTGACCGCTGGCCTCGGCGCGCTGGCTGCGGGCTCTGGTGCGGCTTCGGCGGACGTGGTGTCCGGGGTTGCCGGTGATGTGGGTGCGGGGCCGGTGTTGGTGTTTCCGGGGCAGGGGTCGCAGTGGGTGGGTATGGGTGCCCAGCTGCTGGATGAGTCGCCGGTGTTCTCGGAGCGGATTGCTGAGTGTGAGCGTGCTCTGTCGGCGTACGTGGACTGGTCGTTGACGGAGGTTCTGCGCGGGGGCGGTTCCGAACTGTCCCGTGTCGAGGTCGTCCAGCCCGTGCTGTGGGCGGTGATGGTGTCGCTGGCTGCTGTGTGGGCTGATTACGGGATCACCCCGGCCGCCGTGGTCGGACACTCACAGGGTGAGATGGCCGCCGCGTGTGTCGCGGGCGCGTTGTCGCTGGAGGATGCGGCGCGGATCGTAGCGGTACGCAGTGACGCGCTCCGGCAGCTGCAAGGGCACGGTGACATGGCCTCGCTGGGCACCGGAGCCGAGCAGGCCGCCGAGCTCATCGGGGACCGGCCGGGTGTATGCGTGGCGGCCGTCAACGGGCCCTCTTCCAGGGTCATTTCTGGGCCGCCGGAGCATGTCGCCGCAGTGGTGGCGGATGCGGAGGCGCGTGGTCTGCGCGCCCGGGTCATCGACGTGGGTTACGCCTCCCACGGCCCCCAGATCGACCAGCTGCACGATCTCCTCACCGACCGCCTGGCCGGCATCCGACCCGTTGCCACGGACGTGGCGTTCTACTCCACGGTCACCGCCGAGCGACTGACGGATACGACGGCGCTGGACACCGACTACTGGGTGACCAATCTCCGCCAACCCGTCCGCTTCGCCGACACCATCGAAGCGCTGCTGGCCGACGGATACCGCCTGTTCATCGAGGCCAGCCCCCACCCCGTCCTCAACCTCGGCATGGAAGAGACCATCGAGCAGGCCGACGTCTCCGCCACCGTCGTCCCCACCCTCCGCCGCGACCACGGCGACGCCCTCCAGCTCACCCGAGCCGCAGCCCATGCCTTCACCGCCGGTGCCGAGGTCGACTGGCGGCGCTGGTTCCCGGCCGACCCCACCCCCCGTACCGTCGACCTCCCCACCTACGCCTTCCAGCACCAGCACTACTGGCTCGACCCTTCCACGTCCGCGCCGCGTGCCGTCGCCGGTGTGCAGGGGGCGGCCGAGGCGCGACTGTGGCAGGCCGTCGAGGAGCTCGATCTCGGGCTGCTTGCCGAGACGTTGGGGTCGGAGGAGGGCAGCGAGGAGGCGGTCCGGGCGCTGGAGCCCGCGCTGCCCGTGCTTCAGGGCTGGCGGCGGCGGCACCGGGAGCAGGCGACCATCGACTCCTGGCGGTACCGCGTCACGTGGAAGCACCGGCCTGACGGGCCGGTGGCGGAACTGGGCGGAGACTGGCTGTTGTTCGTCCCCGCGGACAAGGTGGAGCACCCCGCCGTACGCGCCACGGCCGACGCGTTGAGCGAGCATGGGGCGGCCGCTGTCCGCCTGCATGCGGTCGAGACCGGGCGGGCCGGGCGCGAGGCGCTGGCCGCGGTGGACACGGCCGGTCTTGCCGGGATCGTCAACCTGCTGGCGCTCGACGAGGAGCCGCACCCCGAGCACCCGGCCGTGCCGGCGGGTCTCGCCGCGACGACCGCCCTCATCCAGGCCCTCGGCGACAACGGCACGACCGCGCCCCTGCACACGGTCACCCAGGGTGCCGTCTCCACGGGCGCCACCGACCCCCTCACCCACCCCCTCCAGGCCCACGTCTGGGGGCTCGGACGCGTCGCCGCCCTCGAACACCCGCGCCTGTGGGCGGGGCTCGTCGACCTCCCCGCCCGCATCGACCGCCACACCCTCCCCCGCCTCGCCGCCGCCCTCCTCCCCCAGGACGAGGACCAGACCGCCATCCGCCCCACCGGAACCCACAGCCGACGCCTCACCCACGCCGCCGCCGACGCCCCGACTCCCCTGAACACCGAAGACGCCTGGCGGCCACGCGGCACCACCCTCATCACCGGCGGAACCGGTGGCATCGGTGCCGTCCTGGCGCGCTGGCTCGCCCGTCGGGGCGCCCCGCACCTGCACCTCACCAGCCGTCGCGGTCCCGACGCACCCGGCGCGCAGGAACTCGCGTGCGAGTTGCGGGAGTTGGGCGCGGCCGTCACCATCACCGCCTGCGACGTCAGTGATCGCTGCCAACTCCGCGGCCTGCTGGACGGGATACCGTCCGAACATCCCCTCACGGCCGTCGTGCACGCGGCGGGCATGACCGACCTCACCTCGATCGGCGATCTGACGACCGCGCGCCTGAACCAAGTGCTGGGATCCAAGTCCGACGCGGCCTGGACCCTGCACGAGCTGACGCGGGAGCTGGATCTGTCGGCGTTCGTGATGTTCTCGTCCGGCGCCGGGGTGTGGGGCAGCGGCCAGCAGGGCGCCTACGGCGCGGCCAACCACTTCCTCGACGCCCTCGCCGAGCACCGCCGCTCCCAGGGCCTGCCCGCCACCTCCATCGCCTGGGGCCCCTGGGCCGAGGCGGGCATGTCCGCGGACCCGGAGTCACTGACGTACTTCAAGCGGTTCGGTCTGCTTCCGATCAGCCCCGACCTGTGTGTCAAGGCACTGCACCAGGCGGTCGGCGCGGGCGACGCCACGCTGACCGTGGCGAACTTCGACTGGGCGAAGTTCACGCCGACGTTCACCGCCCAGCGGCCCAGCCCGTTCCTCGACGACCTACCGGAGAACCAGCGGGAGGCCGAGCAGCAGGCCGGGTCCGCCGCCGAGACCAGCGCGTTCCGTGCGGAGCTGGCGAAGACGCCCGCGTCCCAGCGGCTCGGCTTCCTGGTCCAGCACGTGCGGACGTACGCCGCCGCGACGCTCGGCCGCACGGTGGAGGACATTCCCGCGGCGAAACCGTTCCAGGAGCTGGGCTTCGACTCGCTGACCGCGGTCCAGCTGCGCAACCAGCTCAACACCACGACCGGTCTCTCGCTGCCCGCCACCGTGATCTTCGACCATCCCACGTCCGAGGCGCTCGCCACACACCTGCGCGGACAGCTCGGCGACGGCGCCGGGGCCGCCGGCGAGGGCGACGTGCTCGCCGCGCTCGACAAGTGGGACACGACGTTCGGCGCGGCCGAGGTGGACGAGGCGGCCCGGCGTCGCATCGTGGGCCGGCTGCAGGTGCTGGTCTCCAAGTGGAGCCCGGCCCAGGACGGACCGGAGGCCGACTCCGCCCATGCCGATCTGGAGGCGGCGAGCGCGGACGACATCTTCGACCTCATCTCCAGCGAGTTCGGGAAGTCCTGAGCAGCCCCGGTCGCACTCCCCTTGCCCTCCCCAACCTCATACGCCCCGATCACCACGTAGCGCCAAGGAGCCTGGGTCAGATGTCGAACGAGGAGAAGCTTCTCGATCACCTCAAGTGGGTCACCGCGGAGCTGCGCGAGGCCCGCCAACGGCTCCACGACAAGGAATCGACCGAGCCGGTCGCCATCGTCGGCATGGCGTGCCGCTATCCGGGCGGCACCCGGTCGGCGGACGACCTGTGGGAGCTCGTGCGCGACGGGGGCGACGCGGTGGCGGCGTTCCCCGACGACCGGGGCTGGGACCTGGAGTCCCTGTACCACCCGGACCCGGAGCACCCGGGGACCAGCTATGTCCGGGACGGCGCCTTCCTGTACGACGCCGGGCACTTCGACGCCGAGTTCTTCGGCATCAGCCCGCGTGAGGCCGTGGCGATGGACCCCCAGCAGCGGCTGCTCCTGGAGACCGCGTGGGAGGCGATCGAGCACGCGGGGCTGAACCCGCAGGCGCTGAAGGGCAGCGACACCGGCGTCTTCACCGGAGTGAGCGCCCACGACTACCTGACACTGATCAGCCAGACGGCCAGTGACGTCGAGGGGTACATCGGCACCGGCAATCTCGGCAGTGTCGTGTCCGGCCGGATCTCCTACACGCTGGGGCTCGAGGGCCCCGCGGTCACCGTCGACACGGCCTGCTCGTCGTCCCTGGTCGCCCTCCATCTGGCGAGCCAGGCGCTGCGTCAGGGCGAGTGCTCGCTCGCGCTGGCCGGCGGCTCGACGGTGATGGCCACTCCGGGTTCGTTCACCGAGTTCTCCCGGCAGCGGGGGCTCGCGCCCGACGGGCGGTGCAAGCCGTTCGCGGCCGCCGCCGACGGCACGGGCTGGGGCGAGGGCGCCGGGGTGGTGGCGCTTGAGCTGCTCTCCGAGGCGCGGCGCCGCGGCCACAAGGTCCTTGCGGTGATACGGGGTTCGGCCATCAACCAGGACGGCATGAGCAACGGACTCGCCGCCCCCAACGGCCCCTCGCAGGAGCGCGTCATCCGCGCCGCCCTCGCCAACGCCCGCCTGTCCGCCGAGGACATCGACGCCGTGGAGGCCCACGGCACCGGCACCACGCTCGGCGACCCCATCGAAGCCAACGCCCTCCTCGCCACCTACGGGCAGGGGCGGCCGGAGGGCCGGCCGCTGTGGCTCGGCTCGGTCAAGTCGAACATCGGCCACACGCAGGCCGCCGCCGGAGTCGCCGGCGTGATCAAGATGGTCATGGCGATGCGCAACGGCCTCCTCCCCGCCTCTCTGCACATCGACACACCTTCACCGCACGTCCAGTGGGAGCAGGGCAGCGTACGACTGCTCGCCGAGCCCGTGGACTGGCCGGCGGAGCGGACGCGGCGGGCGGGCATCTCGGCGTTCGGGATCTCGGGGACGAACGCGCACCTGATCCTGGAGGAGGCACCTCCGGAGGAGGCGCCGGATCCTGTGGTTGCGGAGTCGGGTGGGGTGGTGCCGTGGGTGGTTTCCGGGCGGTCCTCGGATGCGTTGCGTGAACAGGCGCGACGGTTGGGCGAGTCCGTGTCCGGCACGGATTCCTCGCCGGTCGAGGTGGGTTGGTCGCTGGCCACGAGCCGGGCGCTTCTTGAGCACCGGGCTGTGGTGGTGGGGCGTGATCGGGACGGGCTGACGGCCGGACTGGCGGCACTGGCCGCGGGCTCGAGCGAAGCTTCGGCGGATGTGGTGTCCGGGGTTGTCGGGGACGTAGGGCCGGGGCCGGTGCTGGTGTTTCCGGGGCAGGGGTCGCAGTGGGTGGGCATGGGTGCCCAGCTGCTGGATGAGTCGCCGGTGTTCGCGGAGCGGATTGCTGAGTGTGAGCGGGCGCTGTCGGCGTACGTGGACTGGTCACTGACCGAGGTCCTGCGCGGGGACGGTTCCCAGCTGTCCCGGGTCGAGGTTGTGCAGCCCGTGCTGTGGGCGGTCATGGTGTCGCTGGCGGCTGTGTGGGCCGATTACGGGATCACCCCTGCCGCTGTGATCGGGCACTCCCAGGGTGAGATGGCTGCCGCGTGTGTGGCGGGAGCACTGTCGCTGGAGGATGCGGCACGGATCGTGGCCGTACGCAGTGACGCACTCCGTCAGTTGCAAGGCCACGGCGACATGGCCTCCCTGGGCACCGGCGCGGAGCAGGCCGCCGAGCTGATTGGTGACCGGCCGGGAGTGGTCGTCGCAGCCGTCAACGGGCCTAGTTCAACAGTCATTTCGGGGGCGCCGGAGAATGTCGCGGCCGTGGTGGCCGACGCCGAGGCCCGTGGTCTGCGTGCCCGGGTCATCGACGTGGGTTACGCCTCCCACGGCCCCCAGATCGACCAGCTCCACGACCTGCTGACGGAACGCCTGGCCGACATCCAGCCCGTCACCACCGACGTCGCCTTCTACTCCACCGTCACCGCAGAACGCCTCGACGACACCACCGCCCTCGACACCGACTACTGGGTGACCAACCTCCGCCAGCCCGTCCGCTTCGCCGACACCATCGAGGCGCTGCTCGCCGACGGGTATCGGTTGTTCATCGAGGCCAGCCCCCACCCCGTCCTCAACCTCGGCATCCAGGAGACCATCGAGCAGCAGACCGGTGCCGCAGGGACGGCCGTCACTGTTCCTACCCTGCGCCGCGACCACGGGGACCGCGCTCAGCTCACGCTCGCCGCGGCGCAGGCGTTCGCGGCGGGGGCCGAGGTCGACTGGCGGCGCTGGTTCCCGGCCGACCCCGCTCCTCGTACCGTCGACCTGCCCACCTACGCCTTCCAGCACAAGCACTACTGGGTGGAGCCGCCCGCGGCGGTGGCAGCCGTGGGGAGCGGGCACGATCCGGTCGAGGCCCGGGTGTGGCAGGCCATCGAGGACCTGGACATGGAGGCCCTCGCCGGCAGTCTGGAGATCGAGGGGCAGGCGGAGAGCGTCGGAGCGCTGGAGCCCGCGCTGCCGGTCCTTTCGTCCTGGCGGCGCCGGCACCGGGAGCAGACCACGGTCGACTCCTGGCGCTACCACGTCACCTGGAAGCACCTGCCCGACGGCCCGGCGCCGGACCTCAGCGGCGCCTGGCTGCTCCTCGTGCCCGCAGCGCACGCCGACCACCCGGCCGTCCTGGCGACCGCGCAGACGCTGACCGCCCATGGTGGCGAGGTGCGGCGGCACGTGGTCGACACGCGTGCCGTGGAGCGTGCGGAGATGGCGCGGGAGCTGCGTTCCCTGACGGACGGGGACGGGGGTGGGGCCGGGGACGCGGGCGCAGGCGCGGGCGCCTACGCCGGGATCGTCAATCTGCTGGCCCTGGACGAGGAGCCGCACCCCGAGCACTCGGCCGTGCCCGCCGGACTCGCGGCGACCACCGTGCTCATCCAGGCCCTGGGCGACAACGGCGCCGACACCCCCGTACGCACGCTCACGCAGGGCGCCGTCTCCACGAGCGCCACGGACGCCCTCACCAACCCGGTGCAGGCCCAGGTGTGGGGGCTGGGGCGCGTCGCGGCCCTGGAGTACCCGCGGCTGTGGGGCGGGCTCATCGATCTGCCCGCCCGTGTCGACCACCAGACGCTCACCCGTCTCGCGGCCGCCCTGGTCCCGCAGGACGAGGACCAGATCTCCATCCGGCCGTCCGGCACCCACGCCCGTCGCCTCGCGCACGCTCCCGCCAACGGGCCGACGAACCAGCCGGGTTGGCGGCCGGAAGGCACCACCCTCATCACCGGTGGCACCGGCGGCATCGGTGCCGTACTCGCGCGGTGGCTCGCCCGTGCGGGCGCGCCGCATCTCCTCCTGACCAGCCGCCGCGGTCCCGAGGCGCCAGGGGCGCAGGAACTCGCGGACGAGTTGCGAGCGTTGGGTGCAGCCGTCACCATCACCGCCTGCGACGTCGGCGACCGCGAGCAGCTGCGTCACCTCATCGACGGCGTCCCCGCCGAGCACCCGCTGACCGCCGTCATTCACGCGGCAGGCGTGCCGAACTACATCGGGCTCGGTGAGGTGTCGGGCGCCGAGCTGGACGAGGTACTGCGGCCGAAGGCGCTCGCCGCGCACCATCTGCACGAGCTGACACGGGAGTTGGACCTCACGGCGTTCGTGATGTTCTCGTCCGGCGCCGGCGTGTGGGGCAGCGGCCAGCAGGGCGCCTACGGCGCGGCCAACCACTTCCTCGACGCCCTCGCCGAGCACCGCCGCTCCCAGGGGCTGCCCGCCACTTCCATCGCCTGGGGCCCCTGGGCCGAGGCCGGAATGGCCGCCGATCAGGCCGCGTTGACGTTCTTCAGCCGTTTCGGTCTGCATCCGCTCAGTCCGGACCTGTGCGTCAAGGCGCTGCAACAGGCACTGGACGCGGGCGAGACGACGCTGACCGTGGCGAACTTCGACTGGGCGCAGTTCACGTCGACGTTCACCGCCCAGCGGCCCAGCCCGCTCCTCGCCGACCTGCCGGAGAACAGGCGGGCGAGCGCGCCCGTGGCGCAGGAGGACGCCGCCGCGGAGGCGTCGTCGCTGCAGCGGGAGCTGACGGAGGCGAAGCCCGCGCAGCAGCGGCAGTTGCTGCTCCAGCACGTGCGCTCCCAGGCCGCGGCCACGCTGGGACACTCGGACGTCGACGCCGTGCCCGCCACCAAGCCGTTCCAGGAGCTGGGCTTCGACTCGCTGACCGCGGTGGAGCTGCGCAACAGGCTGAACAAGAGCACCGGTCTGACGCTGCCCACCACGGTCGTCTTCGACCACCCCACCCCCGACGCGCTCACCGACGTCCTGCAGGCCGAGCTGTCCGGTGACGCGGCGGCCGCCGCGGACCCGGTGCGGGCGGCCGGACCTGCCGGGGCCGCCACCGACGACGAGCCGATCGCCATCGTCGGCATGGCCTGCCGCTATCCGGGCGACGTCCGTTCCGCCGAGGAACTGTGGGACCTGGTCATGGCCCGCAAGGACGCCATGGGGGACTTCCCCGACGACCGGGGCTGGGACCTGGAGACGCTGTACGATCCGGACCCGGAGAGCCGCGGCACCAGCTATGTGCGCGAGGGCGGATTCCTTTACGACGCGGGCGACTTCGACGCGGGCTTCTTCGGCATCAGCCCCCGCGAGGCCATCGCGATGGACCCGCAGCAGCGGCTGCTCCTGGAGACCGCCTGGGAGGCGATCGAACGCGCGGGCCTCGACCGGGAGACGCTCAAGGGCAGCAACGCCGGCGTCTACACGGGCCTGACCATCTTCGACTACCTCGCACTCGTCGGCGAACGGCCCACCGAAGTGGAGGGCTACATCGGCACCGGCAACCTGGGCTGTGTCGCCTCCGGCCGCGTGTCGTACGTACTCGGCCTCGAAGGCCCCGCGATGACGATCGACACCGGATGCTCGTCGTCCCTGGTGGCGATCCACCAGGCGGCGCACGCGCTGCGGCAGGGCGAGTGCTCGCTCGCCCTCGCGGGCGGCGCGACCGTGATGGCCACGCCGGGCGCGTTCGTGGAATTCTCGCTGCAGCGCGGCCTCGCCAAGGACGGCCGGTGCAAGCCGTTCGCGGCCGCCGCCGACGGCACGGGCTGGGCCGAGGGAGTCGGCCTCGTCGTCCTCGAACGGCTTTCGGAGGCCCGGCGCAACGGCCACAACGTCCTTGCGGTCATCCGGGGTTCGGCGATCAACCAGGACGGTACGAGCAACGGGCTCACGGCACCCAACGGGCAGGCGCAACAGCGCGTGATCCGGCAGGCCCTCGCCAACGCGCGGCTCTCCGCCGAGGACGTCGACGCGGTGGAGGCGCACGGCACAGGCACCATGCTCGGAGACCCCATCGAGGCCAGTGCGCTCGTGGCCACGTACGGCAAGGAGCGGCCCGCCGACCGGCCGCTGTGGCTCGGCTCCATCAAGTCGAACATCGGGCACGCGCAGGCGTCCGCCGGCGTCGCCGGTGTGATCAAGATGGTCATGGCGCTGCGCAACGAACAGCTGCCCGCCTCCCTGCACATCGACGCGCCCACGCCGCACGTGGACTGGGACGGCAGCGGCGTCCGCCTCCTCTCCGGGCCGGTCGCCTGGCCGCGCGGCGAACGCCCGCGCCGCGCCGGAGTCTCCGCCTTCGGCATCTCCGGCACCAACGCGCACCTCATCCTCGAACAGGCCCCGGACGCGCCGGAGCCCGCGAACGCCCCGGCGGAGGTGGCCGAGGCGCCGGCCGGAGTGGTGCCGTGGGTGGTGTCGGCGCGCGGCGAGGAGGCGCTGCGGGCCCAGGCCGGCCTCCTGGCCGAGCGCGCCGCGAAGGACCCGCGGCTCGCGTCGCCGCTGGACGTCGGCTGGTCCCTGGTCAAGAGCCGGTCGACGTTCGAGAACCGCGCCGTCGTCGTGGGTGAGGACCGCGAGGCCCTCCTTGCCGGACTCCGGTCTCTGGCGGCGGGCGAACCGTCCCCGGACGTCGTCGAGGGCACCGTGCAGGGCGCCTCCGGCGCGGGGCCGGTGTTGGTGTTCCCGGGGCAGGGGTCGCAGTGGGTGGGCATGGGTGCTCAACTGCTGGACGAGTCGCCGGTGTTCGCGGCGCGCATCGCTGAGTGTGAGCGGGCGCTGTCGGCGTACGTGGACTGGTCGTTGACGGAGGTTCTGCGCGGGGACGGCAGCGAGCTGTCCCGGGTCGAGGTTGTGCAGCCCGTGCTGTGGGCGGTGATGGTCTCGCTGGCTGCCGTGTGGGCCGACTACGGGATCACTCCGGCCGCCGTGGTCGGACACTCGCAGGGTGAGATGGCTGCCGCGTGTGTGGCGGGAGCACTGTCCCTTGAGGATGCGGCGCGGATCGTGGCCGTACGCAGTGACGCACTCCGTCAGCTCATGGGGCAGGGCGACATGGCCTCGCTGGGTACCGGAGCCGAGCAGGCCGCCGAGCTGATCGGCGACCGGCCGGGTGTATGCGTCGCGGCAGTCAACGGGCCGTCGTCCACGGTCATTTCGGGGCCGCCGGAGCATGTCGCGGCTGTGGTGGCGGATGCGGAGGCCCGCGGTCTGCGCGCCCGAGTGATCGACGTGGGTTACGCCTCCCACGGCCCCCAGATCGACCAGCTCCACGACCTGCTGACGGAACGCCTGGCCGACATCCGGCCCGTCGCCACCGACGTGGCCTTCTACTCCACCGTCACCGCAGAACGCCTCGACGACACCACCGCCCTCGACACCGACTACTGGGTGACCAATCTCCGTCAGCCGGTCCGTTTCGCCGACACCATCGAGGCGCTGCTGGCCGACGGGTATCGGCTGTTCATCGAGGCCAGCCCCCACCCCGTCCTCAACCTCGGCATGGAGGAGACCATCGAGCGGGCCGACATGCCCGCGACCGTCGTCCCCACCCTGCGTCGCGGTCACGGCGACGCCGTCCAGCTGACGCGTGCCGCCGCCCAGGCATTCGGCGCGGGGGCGGAGGTCGACTGGACGGGCTGGTTCCCGGCCGTTCCGCTGCCGCGGGTGGTGGATCTGCCGACGTACGCCTTTCAGCGGGAGCGGTTCTGGCTCGAGGGCCGCAGGGGGCTCGCCGGGGATCCGGCGGGGCTCGGGCTCGCCTCGGCGGGGCATCCGCTGCTCGGGGCCGCCGTGGAACTCGCGGACAGCAGCAGTCACCTGCTGACCGGCCGGATCTCTCCGCGGGACCAGGCGTGGCTGGCCGAGCACCGGGTCATGGACACGGTGCTGCTGCCCGGCTCGGCGTTCGTGGAGCTCGCGTTGCAGGCGGCGGTGCGGGCCGGCTGCGCGGAGTTGGCGGAGCTGACGCTGCACACGCCGCTGGCCTTCGGGAACGACGCCGCGGTCGACCTGCAAGTGGCGGTCGGCCCGGTGGCCGAGGACGGGCGGCGTCCCGTGACCGTCCACTCGCGGCCCACGGGTGAGGGTGAGGACGCCGTGTGGACCCGGCATGCCGCAGGGGTGGTCGCCCCGGCGGGGGCCGACGCCGGGGACGCCTCGTTCGGCGGGACGTGGCCGCCGCCGGGTGCCACACCGGTCGGCGGGCAGGACCCATACGGTGAACTCGCCTCGTACGGCTATGACTTCGGGCCCGGCTCGCAGGGTCTGGTGAGCGCGTGGCGGCTCGGTGACGACATCTTCGCCGAGGTGGCGCTCCCCGAGACGGAGAGCGGCAAAGCCGACCGCTATCAGGTGCATCCCGTGCTGCTCGACGCCACGCTGCACGCGCTGATCCTGGACGCGGTCACGTCGTCCGCCGACACCGATCAGGTGTTGCTGCCGTTCTCGTGGAGCGGGCTGCGGGTGCATGCGCCGGGTGCGGAGAAGCTCCGGGTACGTATCGCGCGCACCGCGCCCGACCAGCTGGCCCTGACGGCCGTGGACGGCGGCGGGGACAGCGGTGGGGTCAGCGGTGGCGTGCCTGTGCTGACGCTGGAGTCGCTCACCGTGCGGCCGGTGGCCGCGCACCAGATCGCGGGCGCCCGTACGGCGGACCGTGACGCGCTGTTCCGGCTCGTGTGGAAGGAGACGGCCGCGCGGGCCGAGCAGGGCGGTGGCGCTGTACGTCCGGCGATCGTCGCGCTCGGCGGGGATCCGCAGGGCGCCACGCTGGCCGGGGAGCTGGCCGGTGCGCTGGCCGGAGCTCCCGTACGGGACACGTTCGGCGCGCTGCGTGACGATGTGGTGGCCGGTGGCGAGGCGCCCGATGTCGTACTCGCCGTGTGCACCGCCCCTGACACGGGTGCGGGCGGCGACGCGGCCGGGTATGCGCGGCTGGCTGCCGTGTCCCTTCTGTCGCTGCTCAAGGAGTGGGTGGACGACGCGGCGTTCGCGTCGAGCCGCCTCGTCGTCGTCACCCGGGACGCGGTCGCCGCGCGGCCCGGCGAGACCGCCGGTGATCTGGCGGGCGCCTCGCTGTGGGGTCTGGTGCGCAGCGCGCAGGCCGAGAACCCGGGTCGTCTGACGCTGCTCGACGTGGACGCGTCGGACTCTTCGCCGGCCGCACTGCCCGACGTACTTGGCTCCGTGGAACCCGAGATGGCGCTGCGGGACGGGCGTGCCTACGTGCCGCGGCTCGTACGCGATGACGCGTCGGCGCGTCTGGTGCCGCCGGTCGGGTCGCTCACGTGGCGGCTGGCGCGGTCCGAAGCCGCGGGCGGGGGCGGGCAGTTGGCTCTCGTCGACGCTCCCGAGGCCGGGCGAGCGCTGGCGCCGCACGAGGTGCGGGTGGCGGTGCGGGCCGTGGCGCCGGGGGCGGACCCGGCCGACGCGGGCCACGTCGAGGGTGCCGGTGTGGTGACGGAGGCCGGTGCCGAGGCCGGCGCGGTGGCCGTGGGCGACCGGGTGATGGGGTTGTTCGATGCGGTGGGTCCGGTGGCCGTCACCGATGCCGCGCTGCTCACGCGGATTCCCTCGGGCTGGAGCTGGGCGCAGGCCGCCGGGTCCTTGGGGTCCTATGTCACCGCGTATCACCTGCTGGCGGATGTCGTCTCGCCGCGCGGCGGCGAGTCTCTGCTCATCGAGGAGGGCACCGGCTCCGTCGGCCGCGCCGTGCTGCGTCTCGCCGGACGCTGGGGCGTGGAGGTCGTGGGCGGGGCGCAGGGCGTACCCGGGGCGGGTGACGAGCGCGAACCCGACGTCACTCTCCGCGCCCTCCGCGATGAGGGGGACCTGGTGGTCCACCGTGCGGGCGGTTCGGAGGAGGTGCAGGCCGTCGTGCCGCCCGAGCCCGGCCGCGTACGCGAAATCCTCGCGGAGCTGGGCGGGTTGGCGGAGGCGGCGCAGCTGGGTGGGTTGGCCGAGGCGGTGCAGCTGGGTGGGTTGGCCGAGGCGGCGCAGCTAGGCGAGGCAGCCGAGGCGACGCAACGCGACGAAGCGGCCAAGATGACGCAGCCGGGCGAGGCGGGCCAGACGGCACAGCCAGGCAAGGCGGCCAAGGCGGCGCAACCAGGCGAGGCGGGCCAGACGGCACAGCCAGGCGAGGCAGCCGAGGTGACGCAACGCGACGAAGCGGCCAAGATGACGCAGCCGGGCGAGGCGGCCGAGGCGGCACAGCACGGCGAGGCGGCCGAGGCGGCACAGCACGGCGAGGCGGCCGAGGCGGCACAGCACGGCGAGGCGGCCGAGGCGGCGTCCCGCAGTCACGATCCCGCTCTGGCGCCGCTCGACGTCACCGTATGGGACATCCGGCAGGCACCCGCCGCGGTGGCGGCCCCGCCCGCCTCCGGCACGACCGTGTTCACGCTGCCCCCCGCCTTCGACCCCGAGGGCACCGTGCTGATCACCGGCGGCACCGGAGCGCTCGGTGCGCTGACGGCCCGGCACCTCGTGGCGCGGTACGGAGCCCGGCATCTGGTGCTGTCCAGCAGGCGGGGAGCCGACGCCCCGGGCGCCCTCGAGCTGGCCGCCGACCTTTCCGCGCTCGGCGCGCGGGTCACCTTCGCTGCCTGCGATCCGGGTGACCGGGACGCGGCCGTCGCCCTCCTGGAGGCGGTGCCCGCGGAGCACCCGCTGACCGCCGTCTTCCACTGCGCCGGCACCGTGAACGACGCGGTGGTGCAGAACCTCACGGCCGAGCAGGTCGAGGAGGTGATGCGCGTGAAGGCGGACGCCGCGTGGCACCTGCACGAGCTGACGCGGGACGCGGACCTGTCCGCGTTCGTCCTCTACTCCTCGGTCGCCGGGCTGCTCGGCGGTCCCGGCCAGGGCAGCTACACGGCCGCCAACGCGTTCCTGGACGCGCTGGCCCGGCACCGGCACGACGGCGGCGCGGCGGCGACGTCCCTGGCCTGGGGCTACTGGGATCTGGAGAGCGGGATGTCCGGGCGGCTCACCGACGCCGACCGGGCGCGTCACGCCCGCGCCGGTGTGGTCGGGCTCGGCGCCGACGAGGGACTCGCCCTCCTCGACGCGGCGTGGGCCGGCGGCCTGCCGCTCTACGCGCCGGTCCGTCTCGACCTGGCCCGGATGCGCAGGCAGGCCCAGAGCCACCCTGCCCCCGCACTGCTGCAGGACCTGGTGAGTGGTGGGAGCAGGAGCGGCAGCGGTGGCGGCGGCGTATCGGCGGGGGCGGCCGCGCTGCTCAAGGCGCTCGGCACTATGTCCGACCCCGAGCGGGAAGAGGCGCTGCTCGACCTGGTGTGCACGCACATCGCGGCCGTCCTCGGATACGACGCGGCCACGCCCGTCAACGCGACGCAGGGTCTGCGGGAACTCGGCTTCGACTCCCTGACGGCGGTCGAGCTGCGCAACCGGCTCTCGGCCGCGACCGGGTTGAAGCTGCCCGCCACGTTCGTCTTCGACCACCCCAACCCGGCGGAGCTCGCCGCGCAGCTGCGGCAGGAGCTGGCGCCGCGCGCGGCGGATCCGCTCGCCGACGTCCTGGCGGAGTTCGAGCGCCTCGAGGGCTCGCTCCTCTCGGTCTCCTCGAAGGACGGCTCGGCACGGGCCGAACTCGCCGGGCGGCTGCGGGCCACGCTGGCCCGGCTCGACGTGCCGGAGTCCGCGGGCGGCGAGGGCGAGGGCGCGGTGGCCACCCGTACCCGTATCCAGGACGCGTCGGCGGACGAGATCTTCGCGTTCATCGACCGGGACCTCGGCAAGGACAGCGGCAGTGACAGCGGCAACGGCAACGGACACGCGGTGGAGGGACAGCGATGAACGAGTTCGCCCGCAAGAAGCGCGCCCTGGAGCTCAGCCGGCGGGTCAACGCCGGGGACCTGGACGCGATCGTCGAGCTGTACGCGCCCGACGCGGTCCTCGAGGACCCGGTCGGCCTCCCGCCCGTCACCGGGCACGCCGCGGTGCGTGCCCACTACGAACCGCTCCTCGCCGCGCGCCTGCGCGAGGAGGCGGCGGAGCCGGTCGCCGGTCAGGACGCCACGCACGCGCTGATCCAGATCACGTCCGTCATGGACTACCTGCCCGCGGGCCCGCTGTACGCGGAGCGGGGCTGGCTCAAGGCCCCCGGCTCCCCGGAGACGGCGCGGCTGCGGCGCACGGCGATGCTCGTGATCCGCATGGACCCGTCCGGCCTCATCCGGCATCTGAAGTCGTACTGGGGCACATCCGATCTCACGGTCCTCGGCTGAACCGGCGGCCCGGACCCGCCACCCTTCCTGGAGGTGTGCAATGCCCGACGAGGCCGCGCGCAAGCAGATGGCCGTCGACTACGCCCAGCGGATCAACGCCGGCGACATCGAAGGCGTCCTCGACCTGTTCACCGACGACATCGTCTTCGAGGATCCCGTGGGGCGGCCGCCGATGGTGGGCAAGGACGATCTCCGCAGACATCTCGAACTGGCCGTCTCCTGCGGTACGCACGAGGTGCCGGACCCGCCGATGACGTCGATGGACGACCGTTTCGTGGTGACGCCGACCACGGTCACCGTGCAGCGGCCGCGGCCGATGACCTTCCGCATCGTCGGCATCGTCGAGCTCGACGAGAACGGGCTCGGCCGCCGGGTCCAGGCGTTCTGGGGCGTCACGGACGTGACCATGGACGACCCCGCCGGGCCCGCCGGCACCACTCACCCCGAAGGGATACGCGCGTGACCACCACCCGACCCGCCCACGCCGTCGTACTGGGCGCCAGCATGGCAGGCACCCTGGCGGCCCATGTCCTGGCCCGGCACGTCGACGCCGTCACCGTCGTGGAACGCGACGCGCTGCCCGAGGAGCCCCAGCACCGCAAGGGGGTCCCGCAGGGCCGCCATGCGCACCTGCTGTGGTCCAACGGCGCCCGGCTCATCGAGGAGATGCTGCCCGGCACCACCGACCGCCTCCTCGCGGCCGGCGCGCGCCGTCTCGGCTTCCCCGAGGATCTGGTGACGCTGACCGGGCAGGGCTGGCAGCACCGCTTCCCCGCCACCCAGTTCGCGCTGGTCGCAAGCCGCCCGCTGCTCGACTTGACGGTACGTCAACAGGCATTGGCCGCGCCGAACATAACCGTCCGACAGCGCACCGAGGCCGTCGAGCTGACGGGCGGCGGCAGCGGCACCCGCGTCACCGGCGTCGTCGTGCGCGACCTGGAGAGCGGCACGCAGGAGATCCTCGAAGCCGATCTGGTGGTCGACGCCACCGGCCGCGGCTCCCGTCTCAAGCCGTGGCTCGCCGCCCTCGGCGTACCGGCGCTCCAGGAAGACGTCGTGGACGCGGGCGTCGCCTACGCCACCCGGCTCTTCAAGGCGCCGCCCGGCGCGACGACCCACTTCCCTGCCGTGAACATCGCCGCCGACGACCGGGTCCGCGAGCCCGGCCGCTTCGGCGTGGTCTACCCCATCGAGGGCGGCCGCTGGCTCGCGACGCTCTCCTGCACGCGTGGCGCCCAACTGCCCAGCACCGAGGACGAGTTCCTGCCGTTCGCGGAGAACCTGAACCATCCGATCCTCGCCGACCTGCTCCGGGACGCCGAACCCCTCACCCCCGTCTTCGGCTCCCGCTCCGGCGCGAACCGCCGGCTGTATCCGGAGCGGCTCGCGGAGTGGCCCGACGGCCTGCTCGTCATCGGTGACTCGCTGACCGCGTTCAACCCGATCTACGGCCACGGCATGAGCTCCGCCGCGCGCTGTGCCGCCACGATCGACCGCGAGTTCGCACAGGGCACACAGGGCACACAGGGCACACAGGAAGGTGCGGGATTCACCCGTGCCCTGCAGAAGGCGATCGGCGCGGCCGTCGACGACCCGTGGATCCTGGCCGCGACCAAGGACATCGATTACGTCAACTGCCGGGTCGCGGCGACCGATCCGCGCCTCATCGGGGTGGACACCGAGCAGCGTCTGCGGTTCGCCGAGGCCATCACCGCGGCGTCGATCCGCTCCCCGAAGGCCTCCGAGATCGTCACGGACGTGATGAGCCTCAACGCGCCGCAGACCGAACTGGGCTCCAACCGCTTCCTGATGGCGATGCGCGCCGACGAACGCCTGCCGGAGCTGACCGCTCCGCCGTTCCTTCCGGAGGAGCTGGCCGTGGTGGGCCTGGACGCGGCGGCGATCACACCGGAGGCCGCCGTACGTTCCTGACCTGCCGCCGGTACAGGTGCACGGCTGACCGCGGGCTCCCCGTGGTCAGCCGTGCATCCGCCCTGCGGTCAGCCGAAGACCGCTTGCAGGTCCGGTCGCCTGACGTCGAGCTTCCGGTAGATCCGGGTCAGGTGCTGTTCCACGGTGCTGACCGTGACGCACAGCTTCCGGGAGATCTGCCGGTTGGTGAGCCCTTCGGCGGCCAGCTCGGCCACCCGCCGTTCGGCGCCGGTCAGTTCGGCGTCCGGCTCGCCCCGGCCCGGCTGCTGCGACGGCTCGGGGACGGTGACGGGTGCGGGCGCGCTGCCCCAGCGCCGGGCCAGGAGCTCCGCCTTGCGGGCCAGCAGCCGGGCACGTTCCGCCTCGCCCCCTTCGCGTACGGCCACGCTCTGGTCGGCCACGGCCCGCGCCAGCTCGAAGGTGTCGCCGCTCTCCCTCAGCACCGCCACGGCCTCGTCGAGGAGTTCGGCCCGCGCCGGCGCGGGGGACGTCGCCGCCCGCAGCCGCAGCGTCATGCCACGGGTGCGGCCCTCGACCGGGAGCGGCAACGCCACTTGCCCGTCGACGAGTTGACGGGCGAGCAGCGACTCGCCGAGGGCCAGGTACGCTTCCGCCGCGCCGAGACGCCACGCTTCCAGCGCGGGCAGGTCGACGCCCCAGCTGCTCATGCGCGTCCCGCAGGCGTAGAAGTCGCACAGGGCCGCGTAGTGGCAGCCGGTGGCCAGGTGGTACCGGCCCCGGGCCGCCAGGTAGTGCAGTCCGGTGCGGGTCTGGAACACCGCCTGCGGTACGGGCCGTTCCAGGAGCGCCGCCGCTCCGTCGACATCGCCGAGGGCCGCCTTGGCCTGTACGGCGGCCGCCAGGGGGAGGCCGATCGCGGCGCCCCAGCCCTTCGGCCCGAGCAGGGCGAGCGCGGTCGCGGCGCGCTGGTCCGCCGCGGCGGGGTCGCCCTGCCGCAGGTGGATCAGGGCGCGCCACGCGTGGAACAGCGCCTGCCAGGTGGGGCTGTTGCGCTCACCTGCCTGGGCGATGAGTCCGTCGCACCAGGCTGCCGCACGGTGCGGCCGGTCGCGGTAGGTGAGGGCTGCCAGGGCGGCCGTCTGGACCGCGACGGTGCGGGGGCCGAGGCGGTAGCGGTTCAGGGCGCGCTCGGCGGACTCGGTGGCGCCGGCCTCGCGGCCGTGCAGCAGATCGTTCATCAGTGTGCCCGCGCCCTGCAGCTCCGGCGTGACCGCCGGCGGGACGGAACCCTGCGGGGACTGGATGCCCGAGCCCAGGCGCTCCTTCACGTGGCCGGGGTAGAGATAGGCGCCCCACAGCCATGGGGTGTCCAGGTCCGCGGGGTTCATCGGCGGCGCTCCGGCCGGGCTCGGGCCGGTGAGCGTGCCGATTGCGTCCAGGCCGTCCTCGACCCGCCCGTGCCAGAGCAGATGGGAGGGGAGGGGCGGGGCGGCACATGCGGGGGTGGGGGCGGGGGCTGCCGCCCCGGTGGACGCGGTGGCGGGGTCGGGCAGGTGCCGCAGGACCTTCGCGGGGTCCAGACGCCACTCGGCGTCCGCGAGCGCGCCGACGATCACGCCGACGGTCGCGTCGCGCCGCCCGGCGTCCCGGCACCGCTGGTGGGCCGCGCGCAGGTATCCGACGCCTGCCTCCACCTCGTCGCCGTCCAGGGCGAGTTGGGCCGCTTCCTGCAAGACGGGTACCGCCCACGGGGTGTCCGACCGGTCGGCGGCCAGCAGGTGGGCGGCCACTTCGGTGGCCGGCGCCCCCTCCTCGTGCAACAGGTCCGCGACCCGGCCGTGCAGGGCGCGGCGCTCCTCGGGCGGCATGCCGTCCAGGACCGCCGCGGCGAACGCCGGATGGCACAGGCGGCCCTCGTGCAGCACCTCCGCGACGGCCAGCCGGCGCACGGCCCGCGCGACGGACGCCGTATCGACGTCCAGGAGCCGCCCGACCAGGGTGGGATCGGCATGCTGGCCCAACACGGCGACAGCACGGGCCACTTGGGTGACCGGTGCCTCGTGCCGGTACAGGAAGCTGAGGACGGCGCGGCCGTACGCCTCCCCGGCGCCGCCCGCCGTACGGTGGTCGTCGGCCAGTGCCCGCACGAGGAGCGGGTATCCCGCGCTCATGCCGTGGACGACGGGCGTGAGGTCCTGGGCCGTCCGCTCGTCGAGGTACCGGGCGAGCACGGCCTCCACGCCGGCCTTCGACAGCGGTTGCAGGTGGATCCGCCGCAGGGCGGGCTCGTGCGCGAACTCGCTGCTCAGCAGGGCGTTCGCCGCTTTCTGATGGGCGTACTCGGTGAACAGCACATGGAGCCGTGCCGACCGCAGCCTGCGCACCGCCGAGAGCAGGCACTGCAGGGATGCCGCGTCGGCGTGGTGGGCGTCGTCGACGGCGAGCACGACGGGCCGCTCGGCGAGCAGGTCCCGCAGGATCTCGCACAGGGCGCGCAGGGCATGCGGGGGGAGGACGGGCCGCTCACTGCCCGCGTCTCCCCCGCCCGCGCTCGCCGCTTCCGCAGCCACCCCTCCCGCATGCGCCCCGTCCTCCCAGCCCGCCTTTCCCGGGTGCACGGAGGCCGTCTCGGCGAACCACGCCGCCACACGGTGGGCGCTCGGCGCGGGCAGGCCGGGGCTGTGCATGAGCTGCTCCAGGACACCCAGCGGCAGCTCGCGCTCGGCCCGGCAGGCGGTGGCGGTCAGGACGAGGGCGTCGGCGCCGAGGCGGTCCGCCCACGCCCGGAGCAGCGCGGTCTTGCCGGTGCCGACCGCGCCGCTGAGCACCACGAGGCTGCCACCGTGTTCCGGGGAGCCGTCGAAGGCGTCCTGAAGAGCGGCCAGCTCCTCGGCCCGTTCCACGAGCTTCACCGCGTGCCCCACTCCCGGTCGATCAGCGCGAACATGTCGTCGGCGCTCGCGGTCGACAGGTCCTCCGGCGCGCCGCCCTGCTCCTCCTCGTCGCCGGGCTCCGCCGTCCCCGCGGTGTCGTGCTGCTTCCACAGCAACGCCTGCAAGCGCCGGACCAGGCCCTTGCGGCGTGGATCGTCGGCCGGGAGACCGGCGAGGGCCGCCTCCAGGTCGTCCAGGTGGGCGGCGACCGGAAGCTCTCCCGCGCCGCCGTCGGGCAGCACCCTGTCCAGCAGGTGTTCGGCGAGGGCGCGGGGTGTGGGGTAGTCGTAGACCAGTGTGGCGGGGAGCCGGAGCCCGGTGGCGGCGCGCAGCCGGTTGCGCAGCTCCACCACCACGAGGGAGTCGAAGCCCAGATCCTTGAAGGCCTTCTCCGGCTCCACGTCCTGGCCGGGTTCGTAGCGCAGGACGGCGGCCACCTGTTTGCGGACCAGGTCGAGAAGCAGGCCGGTCCGTTCCCGCACGGGCAGGGCCGTCAGTTCGCGGCGCAGTGCCGAGGCGCTCTCCGATGCCTCGGCGCTCTCCGAGGAGGCGTCGAGTACGCGTCGGGCCGCGGGGATGCCGTCGAGCAGGCGAGTGGGGCGGGCCAGCGTGAACAGCGGCGCGAACCGCTCCCATTCGATGTCGGCGACCAGCGTGTGCCCCTTGCCGCCGTCGAGCACCGTGTGCAGCGCGCCGAGTGCCAGCCGCGGATCCAGCGGCGGCAGTCCCTGCCGCCGGGACAGTCCGGCGGCGCCGCGCGCCAGCTCCCCGTCGTCCGGCAGATCCCAGATGCCCCACCCCACCGAGACGGTCCGCGGGCCCTCGGCATCGGCACGGTTCCGTTGCGCCAGCGCGTCGAGGTAGGCGTTGGCGGCGGCGTACGCGCCGTGCTCCCTGCTGCCGAGCGAAGCGGTCACGGAGGAGAAGAACAGCACGGTCTCCACCGAGCCGGTGCCGGCGAGTCCGCTCAGCCGCACGGCGGCGGACACGGCCGCGCCGAGCGCGTCGGGGGTGACCTCGGCGAGCGGCGCGAGCTCGCCGGGCAGCGAGGTGTGGATGACGGTCCGTATGTGTACGTCCGTCAGCTCGGGCAGCGTGGGGGCGGCTGTCGACTCAGGGAGCGCGCGCAGGAGCGTCAATTCGGTCCCGTGTTCCGCGACTTCCGTCACGAGGTCGCTGTCCCGGTCGGGGTGGCGGTTGTCGGCGGGGCCCGTGTCCAGGAGTACGACGTGTTCGGCGCCGGACGCGGCCAGCCACCGTACGACCTGATCGGCCAGGTGGCCGACGCTTCCGGTGACGAGGACGGCACCGTGGGGCTGGAGGCTTCCGGAGGGCGCGCCGGGGTCCGAGTCCGGGGCCGCGTCGGGCACCAGGCGGCGGCCGAGGATCCCGCCCCGCCGCAGCGCGACCTGGTCCTCGCGCCCGCTCTCGCTACCTGCACCGCCACCGGACAACACCGCGTACAGGGCGCTCGGGTCGAGCGTCGCCGCGTCGGCGGGCAGATCGATCAGGCCGCCCCACAGCTCCGGGTGTTCCAGGGCGGCCACGCGTCCGAGTCCCCAGACAGTGGCCTGCGACGGCGAGACGACCGGATCGGTGTCGCCGCACGAGACGGCACCGCGGGTGGCGCACCAGAGCGGCGCCTCGATGCCGGCGTCGAGCAGGCCGTGCAGGAGCGTCAGGGTGCCGGTGAGGCCGGGGGGCGCGAGGGGGCGGCTGGTGTCGGGTTCGGTACCCGGTCCTTCGTCGAGGGCCAGCAAGGAGAGCACTCCGCCGACCGGCGTGGTGTCGGCGTCGGCGTCCACGTCCGCGCCGGGGTTGGCGTTGGCGTCGGCGTCGTGTGAACACCTCGCCCGCCATTCCCGGACGAGGTCCGCGATCTCCGTCCGGTCGGCGCGGGGGCCGACCTCGACGAGACGTACCGGCGCGCCCGCCTCCTCCAGCGCCCGGGCGCAGACCTGCGTCCAGGCCCCCGCCCCGCGCTCGGGAACCACGATCAGCCAGGCCCCGGCCCTGGCGCCCGCGGCGGGGGCAGGTGGGTCGACGCGCCGCCAGTCGACCCGGTACCGCCAGGCATCGACGACCGACCGCTCACGCCGTTCGCGCCGCCACGCGGAAAGCGCCGGGAACACCGTCTCCAGAGCCGTCCTGTGCTCGTCGTCCTTGAGGTGCAGGGTGTCGCAGAGCGCCTGGAAGTCCGCGCCTTCGACGGCGGCCCAGAACCCGGCCTCCTCCCCGTCCGCCGAGGCCACGGCTTCGGGCACCGCGCTGTCCGCCAGCCAGAACCGCCGCCCCTGGAAGGCGTAGGTGGGCAGGTCCACGGTGCGGGGCGCGGGGTCGGCCGGGAAGTACGCGGACCAGTCCACGGTGATACCGGCGACGTGGAGGCGGGCCATGGCGTGCGCGAAGGCCTCGTCGTCCGGCCGGTCCGGGAGGAGGGACGCGGTGACGACGGGCTCGGGGCCCTGCGGTTCGGCGAGGTCGTCCAGGGTGTGCTGGGCAGCGGTGGACAGTACGGGAGCGGGGCCGAGCTCAACGAACAGGCCCGCCTTCGCCGCCACTCGAGCGATCGCGGGCTGGAACAGCACGGCTTGGCGGACATGACGTGCCCAGTACTCCGGCTCCGTGATCTCCTCCCCCGCCTCCTGACCCGACACATTGCTCATCAGCGGCAACTTCGGTCGCGCGAACTTCACCTCACGTATCGCTTCGGTGAACTCCGCCAGCATCGGCTCCATCAACACCGAGTGAAACGCATGACTGACCGACAGGGACTTGGTCTTACGACCGCGCTCCCGCCACAGCCCCGCAACCCGGTCCACCTCATCCGCCGGACCCGAAATAACCGTGGAATCAGGCGTGTTGACCGCCGCCACACTCACACCACCCGAGCCCTCCACGTCAGCGGCAAGCTCCTCGGGCGTGGCCTGCACCGCACACATCGCCCCGCCCTCGGGCAACGCACCCATCAACCGAGCACGCGCACCCACCACCCGACACGCATCCGCCAGACCGAAGACCCCCGCCACATGCGCGGCAGCGATCTCCCCGATCGAATGCCCGACCACCACACCCGGACGCACACCGACCGACTCCCACAACCGAGCCAGACCCACCTGCAACGCAAACAACCCCGCCTGCGCCCACATCGTGTGATCCAACCGCTCCTTGGGACCGTGGAACACCGTCTCCCGAAGCTCACCGGGCACCACGCCCAACTCCACGTCCAGCAGGCCACACACCTCATCAAACGCAGCCGCGAACACCGGGAACCGCTCATACAACCCGGCCCCCATCCCCACCAACTGACTCCCCTGGCCACTGAACAGCCACACCACATCACCACTCGGAGCCGTCTGCGTCTGCGGTGAGGATGGGGCGATCAGCGCCGGATGCGGCTCGCCGGCCGCCAGTGCCTCCAGGCCTGCGACGAGCCCGGCCTGCTCCGTACCGATCACCACGGCCCTGCGCTCATGCAGCGCTCGCGTGCTGAGGAGCGACCAGCCGACCTCTACGGGGTTCTTCAACTGGTGGCCGCTGGCCGCCCGTTCGGCCAGGGTGCGGGCCTGGGCCCGCAGTGCGTCGTGGCCGCGTGCCGAGACCAGCCAGGGCACCGCGAGGCCGTCGGAGGTGCCGGAGGCTTCGAGGGGTTCCGGTGCTTCTGTGTCACCGTCCGTGTCGGACGGGTCGGGGGCCTGTTCCACGATCAGGTGGGCGTTGGTGCCGCTGATGCCGAAGGAGGAGACGCCCGCGCGGCGGGGGCGGTCGGTCCTGGGCCACGGCACGGGGTCGGTGAGCAGTCGTACTCCCCCGTCCTCCCAGTCCACGTGGGGCGTGGGCCGGTCGATGTGGAGGGAGGCGGGCAGCTCGCCGTGGCGCATCGCCATCACCATTTTGATGACGCCGGCGACTCCCGCGGCGGCCTGCGTGTGGCCGATGTTGGACTTGACCGAGCCGAGCCAGAGCGGCCGGTCCGCGGGGCGGTCCTTGCCGTACGTCGCGAGGAGCGCGTTTCCCTCGATCGGGTCTCCGAGTGTGGTGCCGGTGCCGTGCGCCTCCACGGCGTCGACGGTGTCCGGAGTGACGCGGGCGTTGGTCAGTGCCTGGCGGATCACGCGTTCCTGGGCGACGTCGTTCGGGGCGGTCAGGCCGTTGCTCGCGCCGTCCTGGTTGACGGCTGATCCGCGTACGACACCGAGGATCCGGTGCCCGTTGCGGCGGGCGTCGGACAGCCGCTCCAGGAGGATCAGGCCGACGCCCTCGGAGAATCCGGTGCCGTCGGCGGCCTCGGCGAACGGCTTGCAGCGGCCGTCCGGTGCCAGGCCGCGCTGGCGCGAGAACTCCACGAACGCCGTGGGTGTGGACAGCACGGTTACGCCTCCCGCCAGCGCCAGGCCGCAGTCGCCCTGGCGCAGCGCCTGGCAGGCGAGGTGGATGGCCACCAGCGACGCCGAGCACGCCGTGTCCAGCGTCACCGCAGGGCCTTCGAGGCCGAAGGTGTAGGCGATGCGGCCGGAGATGACGCTGGACAGGGTGCCCGTGGTGGCGTATCCCTCGACCTCCGGCGGCACCCGGCCCCCGGACATGTGGTCCTGGCTCGACACCCCCGCGTACACGCCGGTGAGGGTGTCCTTGAGGGTGGCCGGGTCGATGCCCGCCCGCTCGAACAGTTCCCAGGCCACTTCGAGGAGCACCCGCTGCTGCGGGTCGGCGGCGAGCGCCTCGCGCGGGTTGATGCCGAAGAAGTCGGCGTCGAAGCGTGCGGCGTCCCGCAGGAATCCGGCTTCCTGTACGTAGGTCGTGCCCGGGTGGTCCGGGTCGGGGTGGTAGAGGCCGGCCACGTCCCAGCCGCGGTCGGTGGGGAACTCCTCGATGGCGTCGCCCCGCGAGGCGACCAAGTCCCACAGCTGCTCGGGCGAGGCGACCCCGCCCGGGTAACGGCAGGCCATCGCGACGACGGCGATCGGTTCCCGCTGCCGCTCCTCCACATCGCGCAGGCGCTGGCGGGTCTGTCCGAGATCCGCCGTCACTCGCTTCAGGTAGTGGCGGAGCTTGTCCTCCGTACGAGGCATGTCGTTGGTACCCGGCATGTCGTTCGTACCCGGCATGTCTTCTCCACTCCTGATCAAGAAGGCAGTTCTCGGTCGATCAGCTCGAAGAGCTCGTCGTCCGACGCGGATGCGAGGTCTTCGTTCACGACGGCGTCGCCGTCGGCGTCCTCCGCGCGGACCGAGGTGTCGTCCAGGCGCCACAGCAGACTCTGCAGGCGCGCCGCAAGACGGCTCCGGGTGTTCGCGTCGTGCGCGTGCCCGGTGATCACCGTCTCCAGCTTGTCCAGTTCACCGAAGAGCGGCGCCGCCGGGTCGGCCCCGGCGGGGCACAGCTGTGCGCGCAGTTCGCCGGCGATGGCCGACGGGGTCGGGTGCCGGAAGATGAACGTGGCGGGCAGGCGCAGGCCGGTGGCGGCCGTGAGGCGGTTGCGCAGTTCGACCGCGGTGAGCGAGTCGAAGCCGAGGTCCTGGAAGGCGGCGTCGGCGCGTACGGCGTCGGTGCCGACGTGTCCTAGGACGGCCGCCGCGTGCGTCCGCACCAGGTCGAGCAGGATGCGGTGCTGTTCGTCGGCGGTCAGCGCGGACAGCTTCGCGGTCCAGTCGACGTTCTGCCGGGCGGCGGCGGCCGCCGGCCGTTCGGTGCCGCCGCGCCTGCCTCCGGCGAAGGCGCGCAGGAGGGCGGGCAGGGCCGTGGCGGGTTTGCTCGCCAGGACGCGGGTGTCGAGGTCGGCGGCCACCAGGTGGGGGCGGCCGTGGCGGTGCGCGGCGTCGAGCAGGGTGAGGGCGTGTTCGTTGGTCATCGCCTTCACGCCGATGCGTGCCATTCGGGCTATGTCGGTGTTGCTGAGGGTGCCGGTCATGCCGGCGGTCGGGCCGGTGGTCGTGGAGGCTGTCGCGCCTTCGGTGTTGGTGCTGGTCTCGTCGGTGTTCGTGCTGGTCTTGGTGCCCTCTGGGGACTCCCACAGGCCCCAGCCCACGGCCAGTCCAGCCTCGCCCTGCGCCCTGCGGTGCTGCATCAGCGCGTCGCAATAGGCGTTGGCAGCGGCGTAGTTGGCCTGCCCCGGGCTGCCGAGCGTAGCGGCGGCCGAGGAGAACACCACGAACATGCCGAGGCGTGCTCCGCGCGTCGCCTCGTGCAGGTTCGCCGCGGCGGCGGCCTTGGCCGCCCACACCCGCGCCAGACCCTCCGGCGTCTGCGCGGTCACCACCGCGTCCTCCAGCACACCTGCCGCATGCACGACACCTGTCAACGGGTGGGCGGGATCCGTCTTTCCGACCAGCTCCGCCACCGACGCCGGATCGCTGACATCGGCCGCCGCCAGGGTCACGTCGGCACCCACCTGGCGAAGATCGTCGGCCAGTTCCTGCGCACCCGGTGCGTCCGGGCCGCGACGGCTGGCCAGCAGCAGATGCCGTACGCCCCACTCGCGCACCAGATGCTCGGCCACGACCTGACCCAGCGCCCCCGTGCCTCCGGTGATGAGGACGGTGCCGTCGGGGTCGAGCGGCGCGGGCACGTCTAGTACGAGTTTGCCGGTGTGTTTCGCCTGACTCATGAACCGGAAAGCGTCCCGCGCCTTGTCCAGCGGCCAGGAACGCACCGGCAACGGCTCAAGGGCACCGGACGCGAACCTCTCGCCCAGCTCCCGCATCATGACCGCGATACGGTCCGGCCCCGCGTCGGTGACCAGGTCGTACACGGTGTAGGTGATCCCCGGGTACGCCGCGGCCACCTCCTCCGCCGTGCGGAGATCAGTCTTGCCCATCTCCAGGAACCGGCCGCCTTCCCCCAGCAACCGCAGGGAGGCGTCGATGAACTCACCGGTGAGGCTGTTGAGTACGACGTCCATGCCGCGCCCGTCCGTGGCGTCACGGAACGCGTCCTCGAACGCGACGTCACGGGAGGAGGCCCGATGGGCGGCGTCGATGCCCATCTCCTCCAGCACGGCATGCTTGGCCGGACTGGCAGTCGCGAACACCTCCGCACCCAGATGCCGAGCGATCTGCACCGCAGCCATCCCCACACCACCCGTAGCGGCATGGACCAGGACCCGCTCGCCCGACTTCAGACCCGCCAGCTCCACCAACCCGTACCAGGCCGTCAAATACGCGACGGGCATCGCGGCCGCCTGGCGCATGTCCCAGCCCTGCGGAACCGGCGCGACCATCCGCGTGTCCGCCACGGCCGTCGGGCCGAAGGAACCATGCAGTACGCCCATCACGCGGTCACCGACCGACAGATGCGTGACACCGGGACCTGTCTCCGTCACGACACCGGCGCCTTCGCCGCCCAGACCGATCTGGCCCGGCACCATGCCGAGGCTGACCAGGACGTCGCGGAAGTTGATGCCCGCGGCATGGATATCGAGGCGGACCTGGCCGGGTGCCAAGGGCTCCATGACCTCGGGATACGCGACTGGGGCCACGCTCTCCAGCGTCTCGGCGCTTCCCTTGTCCAGGCGCCAGGCACGCTCGGTGGGCGCTGCGACGATCCCACCGCCGGTCGCGCGGACCAGCCTCGGGACCAGCAGCTTGCCGTCGCACAGGGCGAGTTGGGGTTCGTCGAGGTCTTCGATGGCCTGGCGGAGTTCGCCCTGGGGAAGCCGGGCGGCGGCTTGCGGGTCGTCGTCGATGTCGAGCAGGGCGAAGCGGCCCGGGTTCTCGGACTGGGCGCTGCGGACCAGCCCCCATACAGCCGCGGCGGACGCATCCACGTCCCCCTCCCCGTCGTCGGCCACCGCACCCCGCGTCACCACCAGGAGACGAGACTCGGCCAGCTCCGGCACGGCCAGGAACTCCTGTACGAGCGAGAGCACCCCCTCCACGACCGGCAGACCGTCACCAGCAGAGGCGACGACAGGGGCGACCACCGCCCACGGCACTTCGTCACCCTCCTCCCCCACCACATCAGCCAGCCGGGTGCCGTCCGAGAGCGTGACCCAGCCGCGACCGTCACCGGCATCCGTCGTCGGCGACAGCGGAAGCGGAAGCGGCGTCCAGTCCACCGTGAACAGCCCGTCATCGCCGCCCTGGCCCTGCACCGACTGGAGTTGCCGGATGTCGGCGGGGCGCAACGTCACCGAGCCGACGGTCAGGACTTCGGTGCCGGTGGCGTCGGATACCAGTACCCGCACTTCCCGCTCGGCCTCGTCGTGCTCGCCGGGCGACAGACGTACGCGTACGGTGCCGGCTCCCGCGGCCCACAAGGAGACCTGGTTCCAGCTGAACGGCAGCCAGACCTTCCCGTCATCGTCCTGCGCCTGCCCGGGCCAGTCGAGGAGCAGGGCCGGGTGGAGGGTGGCGTCGAGGAGGGCGGGGTGGATGCCGTAACCGTCGCTGGTACCGGCGGCTTCGGGCAGGACGACCTCGGCCAGCAGGTCCTGACCCTGCCGCCACACGGCCCGCAGGCCCTGGAACGCCGGACCGTACGCATAGCCCGCGTCGGCCACGCGCTCGTAGAAATCCGCCAGGTCAACGGGTTCGGCGCCCGCTGCGGGCCACGCTCCGTCTAGTCCGTCGCGCGCAGCACCCTGGGGCTCGGGGCCGAGTACGCCGGTCGCGTGGCAGACCCACGAGTCGTCACCGCTCACGGTGTCGGTGCCCGTGTCAGGACGGCTGTAGACCTGAACGCCACGGCGCCCGCCCTCACCCGCCTCATCAACCACGACCTGCACCCGCAGACCGGACGCCTCAGACACCACCACCGGCGCCTGCAACATCAACTCATCCACCACCGCGCAGCCCACTTCATCACCGGCCCGCAACGCCCACTCCACCAGCGCCGCACCCGGCACCAACACCGCTCCGGCCACCGCATGATCCGCAAGCCACGAGACTCCCGAACGCGACAGACGCCCGGTCAGCAGACACCCACCCCGATCAGCGAACTCCACCGCCGCACCCAACAACGGATGCCCCGCGGCCACCAACCCCAGCCCCGCCGCATCCCCACCACCAGACCGACCGGACAGCCAGAACCGCTCCCGCTGAAACGCATACGTCGGAAGATCCACCACCCCCGGCACAGGATCAGCCGAGAACAACACCGACCAGTCCACAGCGACACCAGCCGTATGCAGACGAGCCATCGCCTCCACGAACGCCTGCTCTTGGGGGCGTTCACCGGCCAGTGAGGATACGAGAACCGGCTCGGGGCCTTGCGGTTCGGCGAGGTCGTCCAGGGTGTGCTGGGCAGCGGTGGACAGTACGGGGGCGGGGCCGAGCTCGACGAACAGGCCCGCCTTCGCCGCCACTCGAGCGATCGCGGGCTGGAACAGCACGGCTTGGCGGACATGACGTGCCCAGTATTCCGGCTTCGTGATCTCCTCCCCCGCCTCCTGACCCGAGACATTGCTCATCAGCGGCAGCTTCGGTCGCGCGAACTTCACCTCACGTATCGCTTCGGTGAACTCCGCCAGCATCGGCTCCATCAACACCGAGTGGAACGCATGACTGACCGACAGGGACTTGGTCTTACGACCGCGCTCCCGCCACAGCCCCGCAACCCGGTCCACCTCGCCCGTCGGGCCCGAAATAACCGTGGAATCAGGCGTGTTGACCGCCGCCACACTCACACCACCCGAGCCCTCCACGTCAGCGGCAAGCTCCTCGGGCGTGGCCTGCACCGCACACATCGCCCCGCCCTCGGGCAACGCACCCATCAACCGAGCCCGCGCACCCACCACCCGACACGCATCCGCCAGATCGAAAACTCCCGCCACATGCGCGGCAGCGATCTCCCCGATCGAATGCCCGACCACCACATCCGGACGCACCCCGACCGACTCCCACAACCGAGCCAGACCCACCTGCAGCGCAAACAGCCCCGCCTGCGCCCACATCGTGTGATCCAACCGCTCCTTGGGACCGTGGAACACGGTCTCCCGAAGCTCACCCGGCGCCACGCCCAACTCCACGTCCAGCAGGCCACACACCTCATCAAACGCAGCCGCGAACACCGGGAACCGCTCATACAACCCGGCCCCCATACCCACCAACTGACTCCCCTGGCCACTGAACAGCCACACCACATCACCACTCGGAGCCGTCGCACTGTCGCAGGACTGTGTGAGGGTCGGGTGTGCCTCTCCGGCGGCCAACGCATCGAGCCCGGCCAGTAGTTCGGCCCGCTCGCGCCCCGCCACCACCGCGCGCTGCTCGAACAGTGAGCGTGAGTGCAGCAGGGACCAGCCCACGTCCTGCACCGGCACGGTCGAGTCGGCCGACACCGCGTCGCGCAGACGGGCCGCCTGGTCGCGCAAGGCCTGCGGGGTACGAGCCGAGACCACCCACGGCACGAGGGAACCGTCGACCTCGGGAGCACTGCCGCTGACGGGCGTCGACTCCTCCGGCGACTTCTCCGCCGGCTCGGGGGCGTACTCAACAATCAGATGCGCATTCGTCCCCGAAGCACCGAACGACGAGACCCCCGCCCGACGCGGACGGTCCGCCACCTCCGGCCACGGCACCGCCTCACCCACCAGCCGAACCGCACCCGACTCCCAGTCCACATGCGGCGACGGCTCATCCACATGCAAACTCGCCGGCACCACACCATGCCGCATCGCCATCACCATCTTGATGACACCCGCAACACCCGCAGCAGCCTGCGTATGACCAATGTTCGACTTCACCGAGCCGAGCCACAACGGACGATCCTCCGGCCGGCCCTGCCCATACGTCGCCAGCAACGCCTGCGCCTCGATCGGATCGCCCAACGTGGTCCCCGTACCGTGACCCTCCACCACATCCACATCCGCCGCAGAAAGCCGACCGCTCGCCAGCGCCTGACGGATCACCCGCTCCTGCGACGGACCATTCGGCGCCGTCAGACCATTGCTCGCACCGTCCTGATTCACCGCCGAACCCCGTACCAGGCCCAGCACTTGATGTCCGTTACGTCGGGCGTCCGACAGTCGCTCCAGGATGAGTACGCCCACGCCTTCGCCCCAGCCCGTGCCGTCGGCCGCTGCGGCGAACGGCTTGCAGCGGCCGTCGGGGGCCAGGCCGCGCTGGCGCGAGAAGCCGGTGAACACCTCGGGTGTGGCCATGACGGTGACGCCGCCCGCGAGGGCAAGCGTGCACTCGCCCTGGCGCAGGGCGTTGGCCGCAAGGTGGATGGAGACCAGTGAGGAGGAGCATGCGGTGTCGACCGTCACCGCCGGGCCTTCGAGGCCGAGGGTGTAGGACACGCGGCCGGAGACCACGCTGCCGGAACCGGCCAGCATGGAGTAGCCCTCCAGCTGGGCGTCCTGGGCCAGGCCTGCCGCGTAGTCGTGGTACATCACGCCGACGTACGTGCCGGTCGGGCTGCCCTTGAGCGTCGTCGGGTCGATCCCCGCACGCTCGAACACCTCCCACGACGCCTCCAGCAGCAACCGCTGCTGCGGATCCATCGCCAGCGCCTCACGCCGGTTGATCCCGAAGAACGCCGCGTCGAAATCACCCGCGTCGGGGAGGAAGGCCCCTTCGTCGGCGTAGCTGGTGCCGGGGTGGTCGGGGTCGGGGTGGAAGAGGCGTTCCAGGTCCCAGCCGCGGTCGGCCGGGAATTCTCCGACCGTGTCCACGCCCGCCGCGACCAGGTCCCAGAGTCCTTCCGGTGAGGTCACTCCGCCGGGGTACTTGCAGGCCATCGCGACGATCGCTATCGGGTCGTCCGTCGCGGCCGTGGCGGGGGCGGCGGGTGTGGCCGGAGCGGCGGGGGTGGTGGTCCGGCCGCTGAGACGTGTGCAGAGGTACGTCGCGAGGGCCTGGGGAGTGGGGTGGTCGAAGGCCAGCGTGGCGGGCAGGCGGAGGCCGCTCGCCGCCGAGAGGCGGTTGCGCAGCTGCACCGCCGTGAGCGAGTCGAAGCCGAGGTCCTTGAAGTTGGCCTCGGTGCGTACGTCGGCCGCCGACCTGTGGCCGAGCACGGCCGCCACGCATTCGCGTACGACGTCGGCGACGACGGCCCGGCGCTCCGCCTCGTCCAGACCGGCGAGCCGCCGTTCCAGCGCGGCCTGGTCGACGGCGGAGTCGGCGGCCGTCCTGCGACGGGTCCGGCCCGCCAGGTTGCGCAGGATCGCGGGCACGTCGTCCCCGCTCATATCGCGTACGTCGATTCCGGCCGCGACCACCGGTGAGCTGTGCGCGGCGACGGTGCGCGCCGCGTCGAGGAGGGCGAGGCCCTGCTCGTCGAGCAGCGGCTTCACGCCGCCCGCGCGCAGCCGTGCCAGGTCGGCGTCGTCCAGGTGCCGGGTCATGGCGCTGCCGCGGGCCCACAGGCCCCAGGCGATCGACAGGCCGGGCAGGCCGGCGCGGCGACGGCGGGTGACCAGAGCGTCGACGAAGGCGTTGGCGGCCGCGTAGCCGGCCTGGCCCGCGTTGCCGAGGACACCGGCGGCGGACGAGAACATCAGGAACAGGCCCAGCGGCAGTTCCGACGTGGCCGCGTCCAGGTTGGCGGCCACGGACGCCTTGGCCGCCCACACCCTGGCGAGCCGGTCGGGCGTCTGCGCGGTGACCACGGCGTCGTCCAGGACACCGGCCGCGTGGATCACACCGGTCAGCGGGTGCGCCGGGTCGACCGACGCGACGAGGTCGGCCGTGGCCCGCCCGTCCGTGAGGTCGGCCGCGACGATCCGCACCGCCGCGCCCAGGCCGGTCAGCCGCTCGGCGAGGTCGCGGGCGTCCGGCGCGTCGGGCCCTTGCCGGCTGACGAGCAGCAGGTGCCGCACCGACCAGGTGCGTACGAGGTGTTCGGCGACGAGACCGCCCATCATGCCGGTGCCGCCGGCGATGAGGACGGTGCCGTCGGGGTCGAGCGCGGCCGGGGATCCGGTGTCGGCCCGGGTGTCACGTGTGGGTGTCGGGGTGGCGGCGCGGGCGAGGCGGGGGGCCAGTGGCTCTCCGGCGCGCACGGCCAGCTGCGGCTCGCCGGTGGCGAGGGCACGCTCGACGGCGGCACGGTCCGTTCCCGAGGCCGTCGCGCGGTCGGTGTCCAACAGGACGAAGCGGTCCGGGTGTTCGGCCTGTGCGCTGCGTATCAGGCCCCACAGGGCGGCTGCGGGGACGTCGACGGGTACAGGGTTCCGGTCGTCGCCGTCGCCGTCCGCCGGGGTCGCCACCGCGTGGTGGGTGATCAGTACGAGCCGGGTCTCGGCGAGGCGCGGTTCGGCGAGCCAGTCGCGGAGGAGGCGCAGGGTGCGCTCGGCGACGTCCCGGCCGGACGCGTCGAGCGTCGCGTTCGCCGTGACATCAGGTGTGATGTCGAGTGTGGTGCCGGTCTCGACGAGGACTGTTGTGGCGGCCTGCGTCCCGGCGTCCAGCGCGGCCAGCAGGGCAGGCAGGTCCGGGTACTGGGATACGCCCGGCCCGGCGGCCCAGTCGGGTACGTCCTGACCGAGCACCGCCCAGTCGTCGTCGCGCTCTGCCACGGCCACCGGGGGCAGAGCGGTCCACTCCACCGTGAACAAGCCGTTGGTACCGCTGCCCGCCCGGCCGGCCGAGCGCAGCAGCTCGGGATCGGCGGACCGCAGAGCCAGGGAGTCCACGCTCAGAACCGGCGCTCCCGTGGCGTCGGCGACCGTCACGCGCAGCCCTGCGCCGGCGCCGTCCGTCTCCGTCTCCCCGTGCGGGGTGAGACGCACCCGCACGGTGGCGGCTCCGGTCGCCCACAGGGACACGCCGTTCCACGCGAACGGCAGGCGGAGGGCGCCCTCTTCGCCGGGAGCGTTCCGGTCGAGCAGCAGCGCCGGGTGCAGCGCGGCGTCCAGCAGTACGGGATGGATGCCGAAGCCGTCGTGGGCACCCGCCCGCTCCGGCAGCTCCACCTCGGCCAGCAGGTCCCGACCGTGCCGCCACACGGCGCGCAGGCCCCGGAACGACGGGCCGTACTCGTAACCCGCCGACGCGGCCTGCTCGTACAGGTCACCGATCTCCAGCGGCTCGGCCCCTGTCGGCGGCCACTGTCCGCTCAGCCCGTCCGGCACCGCCCCGGACTCGGGGCTCAGCACACCGGTCGCATGACACGACCAGCCCTCGTCCTGGGCCGGCTCCTCGTCGCCGGAGTCGACGCGGGAGAAGATGCGCACCTCACGCCGGCCGCCCTGCCCGTCGGCCGCGCCCACGACCACCTGGACCTGTAGGCCCCCGGAGGCGGGCAGCACGAGGGGCGCGTTCAGCGTCAGTTCTTCAAGGGTGGAGCAGCCCGCCTCGTCGGCGGCCTGCAACGCCCACTCCACCAGAGCCGCGCCGGGAACGAGCGTCGTACCCGCCACCGCGTGGTCGGCGAGCCAACCGCCACCACCGGACGCCGCGAGCCGCCCGGTCAGCACGAGCGCACCATCGGCGAGACCGAGCGCCGCGGGCAACAGTGAATGCTCCAGCCGCCGCAACCCTGCCGACCGCACATCGCCGACACCGTCGACCGGCAGCCAGTAACTGCGGCGCTGGAAGGCGTAGGTGGGCAGGTCGACGGTACGAGGGGTGGGGTCGCCCGGGAACCAGCGCCGCCAGTCGACCTCGGCACCGGCGCAGAAGGCGTGGGCTGCGGCCCGGGTGAGCTGGACGGCGTCCCCGTGGTCGCGGCGCAGGGTGGGGACGACGGTGGCGGAGACGTCCGCCCGCTCGATGGTCTCTTCCATGCCGAGGCCCAGCACCGGGTGGGCGCTGGCCTCGATGAAGAGACGGTAGCCGTCGGCCAGCAGCGCTTCGATGGTGTCGGCGAAGCGGACGGGCTGGCGGAGATTGGTGACCCAGTAGTCGGTGTCGAGGGCGGTGGTGTCGTCGAGGCGCTCGGCGGTGACGGTGGAGTAGAAGGCCACGTCGGTGGTGACGGGCTGGATGCCGGTGAGGCGGTCGGTGAGGAGGTCCTGGAGTTGGTCGATCTGGGGACCGTGGGAGGCGTAACCCACGTCGATGACCCGGGCGCGCAGACCACGCGCCTCCGCGTCGGCCACCACCGCGGCGACGTGTTCGGGTGGTCCTGAGATGACTGTCGAGGCAGGCCCGTTGACGGCTGCGACAACCACTCCCGGCCGGTCACCGATGAGCTCGGCGGCCTGCTCGGCTCCGGTGCCCAGCGAGGCCATGTCGCCCTGCCCCATCAGCTGCCGGAGCGCGTCACTGCGTACGGCTACGATCCGTGCCGCATCCTCAAGGGACAGTGCTCCAGCCACACACGCGGCAGCCATCTCACCCTGCGAGTGCCCCACCACGGCGGCCGGGGTGATCCCGTAGTCAGCCCACACGGCAGCCAGCGAGACCATCAGCGCCCACAGCACGGGCTGGACGACTTCGACCCGGGACAGCTCGCTGCCGTCCCCGCGCAGAACCTCCGTCAACGACCAGTCCACATACGCCGACAGCGCCCGCTCACACTCGGCGATCCGTTCCGCGAACACCGGGGATTCGTCAAGGAGGTGGGAGCCCATGCCCACCCACTGCGACCCCTGCCCCGGAAACACCAACACCGGCCCCGGCCCCACGTCCCCGGCAACCCCGGACACCACATCCGCCGACGCCTCACCAGAGCCCGCAGCCAGTGCCGCCAGTCCGGCCGTCAGCCCGTCCCGATCACGCCCCACCACCACAGCCCGGTGCTCAAGAAGCGCCCGGCTCGTGGCCAGCGACCAACCCACCTCGACCGGCGAGGAATCCGTGTCGGACACGAACTCGCCCAAACGCCGCGCCTGTTCACGCAACGCCTCCGAAGACCGCCCGGAAACCACCCACGGCACCACCCCACCACCCGGCCGAGCAGCCACCGGGGCGGGAGCCTCTTCAGGCGATTCCTCGGGCGCCTCCTCCAGAACCACGTGCGCGTTCGTGCCCGAGATGCCGAAGGAGGAGATTCCGGCGCGGCGCGGGCGTTCGCCGCGCGACCACGGGACCGGTTCGGTCAGGAGGCGTACGCTGCCGCCGTCCCACTGGACGTGCGGGGTCGGCTCGTCGACGTTCAGGGTGGCGGGCAGGAGGTCGTTCTGGAGAGCCATCACCATTTTGATGACGCCGGCGACGCCCGCGGCGGCCTGCGTGTGGCCGATGTTGGACTTGACCGAGCCGAGCCACAGCGGACGGTCGTCCTCGCGCTCCTTGCCGTAGGTGGCGATCAGGGCCTCGGCCTCGATGGGGTCGCCGAGTCTCGTGCCGGTGCCGTGCGCCTCGACCACGTCGATCTCCGACGTGGAGAGGTGGGCGCTGGAGAGTGCCTGGCGGATGACGCGGCGCTGCGAGGGGCCGTTGGGCGCGGTGAAGCCGTTGCTCGCGCCGTCCTGGTTGATGGCCGAACCCCGTATTACCGCAAGGACCTTGCGGCCCTTCCGGCGGGCGTCGGAGAGGCGCTCCAGGAGGATCAGGCCGGCGCCCTCGCCCCAGCCCGTGCCGTCGGCCGCGGCGGCGAACGGCTTGCAGCGGCCGTCGGGGGCCAGGCCGCGCTGGCGCGAGAAGCCGGTGAACACCTCGGGGGTGGACATGACGGTGACGCCGCCCGCGAGGGCGAGGTCGCACTCGCCCTGGCGCAGGGCGTTGGCCGCCAGGTGCATCGCCACCAGCGAGGAGGAGCACGCGGTCTCGACGGTCACCGCCGGGCCTTCGAGGCCGAGGGTGAAGGAGAGGCGGCCCGACAGGACGCTGGGCGCGGTGCCCGCGTACCCCTCGGTCGCCTTGCCCCCGGGGTCGCCCTGGGTCTGGTTGCCGGTGGTCGCGGCGCCGACGTAGACGCCGGTGGGGCTGCCCTTGAGGGAGACGGGGTTGATGCCCGCCCGTTCGAGGGCCTCCCAGGACGTCTCCAGGAGCAGCCGCAGTTGCGGGCTGCTGGCCAGGGCCTCGCGGGGGCTGAAGCCGAAGAAGTCGGAGTCGAACCCGTCGGCGGCGCTGAGAAAACCGCCTTCGCGGACGTAGCAGGTTCCCGGGTGGTCGGGGTCCGGGTGGTAGATGCCCTCCAGGTCCCAGCCGCGGTCGGTGGGGAAGGGCTCGATCGCGTCGTTCCCGGCGGCGACCAGCTCCCACAGGCCTTCGGGCGTTTCGATGCCGCCGGGGAAGCGGCAGGCCATGCCGACGACGGCCACCGGCTCCTGTCGCCGGTCCTCCACCTCGCGCAGGCGTTGCCGGGTGTCGTGCAGTTCGGCGGCGACCCGCTTGAGGTAGTCGACCAGTTCCTCTTCACTCGCCATGAGAGTTCACCCAGCCTTCAGCGTGGTTGTCGCGCCGTGCACGGTCGGTTCACACACCCAGTTCTTTGTCGATGAAGTCGAGGACCTGGTCGGTCGTGGCGATGTGCAGCTGCTCCTTCGTGCTGCCCGTGCCGGGCGACGCGCCGGCCGACTTCCACTTCGACAGGAGTGCTTCGAGTCGGGCCGTGACCGCGTCGGTGTCGAGGTGCTCGACGAGGGTGGAGGACAGGGCGTTCTCGAGCTTCGCCAGGTCGCGGAGGATCGGGTCGGTGGCTTCCTGGCCGGCGGGTGTGTCGCCGTCGGGAGCGAGTTGCGCGCCGAGGTGTTCGGCCAGGACGTCCGCGTCCGGGTGGTCGAAGACGAGGCCCGCGGGCAGCCGGAGGCCGGTGGCGGCGGACAGCCTGTTGCGCAGTTCGACCGCGGTGAGTGAGTCAAATCCGAGTTCCTTGAATGTGCTGCCCGTGGTGAGGCTGTCGGTGTGCTGCCCGAGCACGGTGGCGGCCTGTTCCTTGATGAGCCGCACGAGCGTGTGGTGCCGGTCGGACGGCGGCAGGGCGGCCAGCCCGCCGGCCAGGTCGGCGGGCTGCCCGCCCGCCGTCGCGGTCGGCCTGCTCGCGCCTCCCGCGGCGGGTGCGGCCAGGCCGCGCAGCAGGGCGGGCCGGGTGTCCACGGGGTGCGTGGCCAGGGTGCGCAGGTCGAGGTTGAATCCCACCAGGTGGGGGCGGCCGTGGCGGTGTGCGGCGTCGAGCAGGGCGAGGGCGTGTTCGTTGGTCATGCCCTTGACGCCGATGCGTGCCATTCGGGCTATGTCGGTGTTGCTCAGGCCGCCGGTCATGCCGGCGGTCGTGCCTTCGGTGTTGGCGCTGGACTTGGTGTCCGGGGACTCCCACAGGCCCCAGCCCACGGCCAGTCCAGCCTCGCCCTGGGCCCGGCGCTGCTGCATCAGCGCGTCACAGTAGGCGTTGGCGGCGGCGTAGTTGGCCTGCCCCGGGCTGCCGAGCGTGGCGGCGGCCGAGGAGAACACCACGAACATGCCGAGGCGTGCTTCCCGCGTCGCCTCGTGCAGGTTGGCCGCGGCGGCGGCCTTGGCCGCCCACACCCGTGCCAGCCCCTCCGGGGTCTGCGCGGTCACGACCGCGTCCTCCAGTACGCCCGCCGCATGCACGACACCCGTCAACGGGTGGGCGGGATCCGTCTTTCCGACCAGCTCCGCCACCGACGCCGGGTCGCTGACGTCGGCCGCCGCAATGGTCACGTCGGCGCCCAACTGCCCAAGCGAGTCGGCCAGTTCTTGAGCGCCCGGCGCGTCCGGGCCGCGACGGCTGGCCAGCAGCAGATGCCGTACGCCCCACTCGCGCACCAGATGCTCGGCCACGACCTGACCCAGCACCCCCGTGCCTCCGGTGATGAGGACGGTGCCGTCGGGGTTGAGGGAGGGCGGGACCTCCAGCACCAGCTTGCCGGTGTGTTTCGCCTGACTCATGAACCGGAACGCCTCCTGCGCCTTGTCCAGCGGCCAGGAACGTACCGGCAACGGCTTAAGCCGGTCTGAGGTGAACAACTCGACGAGCTGGTCCAGCATCCGGCCGATGCGGTCGGGCCCGGCATCGCCGACCAATTCGTAGGCCGTGTAGGTGACGCCTGAGTACTCCGCGACCACCTCCTCGGAGGCCCGCACATCCGTCTTGCCCATCTCCAGGAACCGGCCGCCCTCCTTCAGCAACCGCAGGGAGGCATCGACGAACTCACCGGCGAGACTGTTGAGTACGACGTCCATGCCGCGCCCGTCCGTGACGTCACGGAAGGCGTCCTCGAAGGCGAGGTCCCGGGAAGAGGCCCGGTGCGCGGCGTCGATGCCCATCTCCTCCAGCACGGCATGCTTGGCCGGACTGGCAGTGGCGAACACCTCCGCACCCAGATGCCGGGCGATCTGCACCGCAGCCATCCCCACACCACCCGTAGCAGCATGAACCAAGACGCGCTCGCCCGACTTCAGACCCGCCAGCTCCACCAACCCGTACCAAGCCGTCAGGAACGCCGCCGGGACGCCGGCCGCCTCCCGCATGTCCCAGCCCTGTGGAACCGGCGTGACCATCCGCGCCTCGGCGATTACCACAGGGCCGAAGGCGCCCTCGAACACGCCCATCACGTGGTCGCCCACCGAGACATGGGTGACGTCTGCGCCGACCTCCGTCACGACACCTGCGCCTTCACCACCCATCGCGCCGTACGCGGGGACCATCCCCAGCGCGACCAGTACGTCGCGGAAGTTGATGCCGGCAGCGTGCACCGAGATACGCACCTGCCCCGGCGCCAGGGGCTCCAGGACCTCCGGACAGGCAACTGCCGCCAGGTCGTCGAGCGAGCCGTCGTTCACCATCCGCAGACGCCACGCCGGCGCACCGGGCGGTGCGACGAGTTCGGCGGAACGGCGCGCCTGGGTCAGCCGAGGAACGTAGAGATGCCCCTCGCGCAGGGCGAGTTGGGGTTCGTCGTGATCCTCGACGGCCTGGCGGAGTTCGCCCTCGGGAAGCTGGGCGGCAGCGCCCGCTTGCAGGTCACCGTCGGCGTCGAGCAGGGCGAAGCGCCCCGGGTTCTCGGACTGGGCGCTGCGGACCAGCCCCCATACGGCGGCGGCGGACGCGTCCACATCGCCGTCACCGTCAGTGGCCACCGCACCGCGCGTCACCACGAGAAGACGGGACTCGGCCAGCCCCGGCGCCGCCAGGAACTCCTGTACGAGCGAGAGCACCCGCGCCACGACCGGCAGACCGTCACCGGCAAGACTCTCGACCGGCGCGAGCACCGCCCACGGCACCTCGTCACCCTCCTCCCCCACCACATCAGCCAGCCCGGTGCCATCCGAGAGCGTGACCCAGCGGCCGCCGCCACCGGACTCGCCCACGCGCGCGGCAGGAAGCGGCGTCCACTCCACGGCGAACAGACCGCGTACGTCGCGCTGTTGGGCGGCAGCGAGCTGCTCCGGCTTCACAGGGCGTGTCTGGAGCGAGTCGACGCTCAGAACAGGACCGCCGGTCGCGTCGGTGACCGTCACACTCAGCCCCTGCTCAGTGCTCTCCCCGGCCGGACTGAGGCGAACGCGGACCGTCGTGGCTCCCACTGCACGCAGAGACACCCCGGCCCACCCGAACGGCACGTAGAGCTGATCATCCCCGGACCCGTCCTCGGAACCGTCCTTGAAGCGGGCGGCGAGGAGCGGATGGAGGGTGGCGTCGAGGAGGGCGGGGTGGATGCCGTAACCGTCGCTGGTACCGGCGGCTTCGGGCAGGGCGACCTCGGCCAGCAGGTCCTGACCGTGCCGCCACACGGCCCGCAGGCCCTGGAACGCCGGACCGTACCCGTACCCGGCCTCCGAGGCCCGCGCGTAAAAGTCCGCGACATCCACGGGCTCGGCACCGGCAGGCGGCCAAGCACCACCCAGCTCCACTACGTCGCCGTCCGTTCCGGCGGACAGCACACCCGCCGCATGGCAGACCCAAGAGTCGTCGCCACCCACGGCGTCGGTGCCCGTGTCAGGACGGCTGTAGATCTGAACGCCACGGCGCCCGTCCTCACCCGCCTCATCAACCACGACCTGCACCCGCAGACCGGACGCCTCAGGCACCACCACAGGCGCCTGCAACATCAACTCATCCACCACCGCGCAGCCCACTTCATCACCGGCCCGCAACGCCCACTCCACCAGCGCCGCACCCGGCACCAACACCGACCCCGCCACCGCATGATCCGCAAGCCACGAGACTCCCGAACGCGACAGACGCCCGGTCAGCAGACATCCACCCCGATCGGCGAACTCCACCGCCGCACCCAACAACGGATGCCCCGCGGCCACCAACCCCAGCCCCGCCGCATCCCCACCACCAGCACGGCCCGACAGCCAGAACCGCTCCCGCTGAAACGCATACGTCGGCAGATCCACCACCCCCGGCACAGGATCAGCCGAGAACAACACCGACCAGTCCACAGCGACACCAGCCGTATGCAGACGAGCCACGGCCTGAACAAATGCCTCCTCCTCCGGACGCTCCCCGGCGAGGGACGCCACCAGCACGGATTCGAGGCTGTCCGACGCGTCCAGGGTGTGCTGGGCGGCGGTGGTCAGTACGGGGGCCGGGCCGAGCTCGACGAACGCTCCGGCGCTGGACGCCACTTCGGCGATGGCGGGCTGGAAGAGCACGGTTTGGCGCACGTGCCGTGCCCAGTACTCAGGGTGCGTGATCTCCTCCCCCGCCTCCTGACCCGAGACATTACTCATCAGCGGAATCGAAGGCTCCCGGAACTCCACCTCACGTATCGCTTCGGTGAACTCCGCCAGCATCGGCTCCATCAACGCCGAGTGGAACGCATGACTGACGCTCAGCGCCTTCGTCTTGCGTCCCCGCTCCCGCCACAGCCCCGCAACCCGGTCCACCTCATCCGCCGGGCCCGAAATGACCGTGGAATCAGGAGTGTTGACCGCCGCCACACTCACACCATCCGAGCCGTCCAGGTCCTCGCCCAACTCCTCGGGCGTGGCCTGCACCGCACACATCGCCCCGCCCTCGGGCAACGCACCCATCAACCGAGCCCGCGCACCCACCACCCGACACGCATCCGCCAGATCGAAAACTCCCGCGACATGCGCGGCAGCGATCTCCCCGATCGAATGCCCGACCACCACATCCGGACGCACCCCGACCGACTCCCACAACCGAGCCAGACCCACCTGCAGCGCAAACAGCCCCGCCTGCGCCCACATCGTGTGATCCAACCGCTCCTTGGGACCGTGGAACACGGTCTCCCGAAGCTCACCCGGCGCCACACCCAGCGGCCCCTCCAACAGACCGCACACCTCATCAAACGCAGCCGCGAACACCGGGAACCGCTCATACAACCCAGAGCCCATCCCCACCAGCTGACTCCCCTGGCCACTGAACAGCCAGACCACGTCATCCCCGCCCGCGCGAACCTGCGGGGAGGTCGGGCCGATCAGCGCCGGATGCGGTTCCCCAGCTGCCAGCGCGTCCAGCCCTGCCACCAACTCGGGCCGCTCCGCACCCACCACAACCGCTCGATGCTCGTGCAGCGCACGTGTCTTCAGCAGCGACCAGCCCACCTCGGCGAGCGGCGCGCGGGACGCGTCACCGGCGAAGTCACGGAGGCGACGAGCCTGGTCGCGCAAGGCCTGCGGAGTGCGGGCCGAGACCACCCACGGCACCAGCGAGCCACCCTCAGCCTCACCAGCACTACCACTGACGGGCGCCGACTCCCCCGTCGTCGGCTCGGGAACGTACTCAACAATCAGGTGCGCATTCGTACCCGAAGCACCGAACGACGAGACACCCGCCCGACGCGGACGGTCCGCCACCTCCGGCCACGGCACCGCCTCCCCCACCAGCCGAACCGCACCCGACTCCCAGTCCACATGCGGCGACGGCTCATCCACATGCAAACTCGCCGGCACCACACCATGCCGCATCGCCATCACCATCTTGATGACACCCGCAACACCCGCAGCAGCCTGCGTATGACCGATGTTCGACTTCACCGAGCCGAGCCACAACGGACGATCCTCCGGCCGGCCCTGCCCATACGTCGCCAGCAGCGCCTGCGCCTCGATCGGATCGCCCAGCGTGGTCCCCGTACCGTGACCCTCCACCACATCCACATCCGCCGCCGAAAGCCGACCACTGGCCAGCGCCTGACGGATCACCCGCTCCTGCGACGGACCATTCGGCGCCGTCAGACCATTGCTCGCACCGTCCTGATTCACCGCCGAACCCCGTACGACCGCGAGGACCCGGTGCCCGTGGCGGCGTGCGTCCGACAGTCGCTCCAGGAGGAGTACGCCGACGCCCTCGGAGAATCCGACTCCGTCCGCCGCGGCGGCGTACGGCTTGCAGCGGCCGTCGGGGGACAGGCCGCGCTGACGCGAGAAGCCCGCGAACATGTCCGGGTCGGCCATGACGGTCACGCCGCCCGCGAGGGCAAGGTCGCACTCGCCGTGGCGCAGCGCCTGTGCCGCAAGGTGGATGGAGACCAGTGAGGAGGAGCATGCCGTGTCGACCGTCACCGCCGGGCCCTCCAGGCCGAGGGTGTAGGCGACGCGGCCGGAGACCATGCTGCCGGTGCTCGCCAGGTAGGAGTAGCCCTCCAGTTGGGCGTCGGCCGTGGGGAACGACTTGGCGTAGTCGTGGTACATGAGGCCGACGTACGTGCCGGTCGGGCTGCCCTTGAGCGTCGTCGGGTCGATCCCCGCACGCTCGAACACCTCCCACGACGCCTCCAGCAGCAACCGCTGCTGCGGATCCATCGCCAGCGCCTCACGCCGGTTGATCCCGAAGAACGCCGCGTCGAAATCACCCGCGTCGGGAAGGAACCCGCCCTGGTCGGTGTAGCTGGTGCCCGCGTGGTCCGGGTCGGGGTGGAAGAGGCGTTCCAGGTCCCAGCCGCGGTCGGTGGGGAACGCGCCCATCGCGTCCTTGCGGGCGTCGAGCAGGTCCCACAGGTCGTCGGGGGACGCGACGCCGCCCGGGAACCGGCAGGTCATGGCGACGATCGCCACCGGGTCGTCGGTGCCGGTGCCGGTGCTGGTGCTGGTGTGGGCAGGCGTTGCCGGCCGCTGACCCGGCGTGGCGGACGCGGACGCGGACGCGGTCGTCGACGTGCCCGCCAAGCGGTCCACCAGGTGCGTGGCGAGGGCCTTGGGCGTGGGGTGGTCGAAGATCAGCGTGGCGGGCAGCCGTACGTCGCAGGCGGCCGACAGCCTGTTGCGGAGCTCCACCGCTGTCAGCGAGTCGAAGCCCAGGTCCTTGAAGGCGAGGTCGACGCTGACCCGGGCCGCCGATCCGTGGCCGAGGACGGCGGCGACGTACTCGCGTACGACATCGGTGAGGAGCCGCAGCCGGCCATCCGCGTCGAGGCCGGTGAGGCGGGCCGCGAGCGCTCCGTCGGCGAGGCCCTCGGAGGCCACGCGCCGCCGCGAGGTCGGGGCGGTGAGGGCGCGCAGGAGCGGGGAGAGGCCGTCGGTCACGGCGCGCGGGTCGAGGTCGGCGGCGACCACATACGGCTGGTCGTGGGCGCGTGCGGCGTCGAGGAGGGCCAGGCCGCCCTCGTCGGTCAGCGCGGCGAACCCGGTGCGCTTCATGCGTGCCAGGTCGGTCTCGCTCAGCTGCCCCGTCATGCCGCTGGTCGCCTGCCACAGGCCCCAGGCGATGGAGAGGCCCGCGAGTCCTTCGGCACGGCGGTGCTGGACGAGCGCGTCGCAATAGGCGTTGGCAGCAGCGTAGTTGGCCTGACCGGGGCTGCCGAGTGAGGCCGCCGCCGAGGAGAACACCACGAAGAAGTCGAGGGGTGTCTCGCGTGTCGCCTCGTGGAGGTGGCGTGCCGCCGTCGCCTTAGTCGCCCATACCCTTGCGAGGCTCTCGGGGGTCTGCGCGGTGATCACGGCGTCGTCCAGGACACCGGCCGCGTGGATCACACCGGTCAGCGGGTGCGCCGGGTCGACCGAGGCGATCAGCGCGGCGACCGCTTCCGCGTCGCCGACATCTGCCGCGGCGATCTCGACCGTGGCGCCCAACTCGCGCAGGTGTGCGCGGAGTTCGTCGCTTCCGGGCGCCTGGTCGCCGCGTCGGCTCGCCAGCAGCAGGTGCCGTACGCCCCACTCCCTGACCAGGTGTTCGGCCACAAGACGGCCGAGTACGCCGGTGCCGCCGGTGATGAGGACCGTGCCGTTCGGGTGAAGGCCTTCCGGTCCGGGCGCCGTGTGCCGACTCGCCGGCGGCGTCGTCGCGTCCGCGGCGCGGACGAGCCGGGGGACTCGTATCTCCCCGCCGTGCACGGCCAGTTGGGGCTCGTCCAGCCGCTCCGCCGCCGCCATGGCCGCGGCGAGCGTGTCGTCGGGGCCGAGGTCGATCAGCGTGAAGCGGTCGGGGTTCTCCGACTGGGCGCTGCGGACCAGGCCCCATACGGCCGCCACCGCGACGTCGACGTCGCCCCCGGCGGCCCCATCGCCGTCTCCGGGCACATCGGTGCCGAACGTCACCGCACCCCGCGTCACCAGCACCAGACGCGAGTCGTGCAGGGGCGAGGCGAGCCACGTCTGTGCGAGGCCGAGGACGTGCGTGGCGAGCGCCAGGCCGTCGTCGTCCCGGGCGGGTTCGAGGGGCGCGGCCACCAGGCGCGGCACCGGAGCGCCCGCCTCGACGGACGCGAGCAGGTCCGTGAGGCTCGCGGCGTCCTCACCAAGCGTCACCCATCCGTCGGGTTCGGCCCCATGGGAGCCGTTGGTGGCGCTCTCCGGGGCGGTCCACGCCAGGTCGAACAGCCCCTGGCGGTCGCGGGTCGCGGCCGCGGCGAGGCGGCCGGTGTCGGTCGGGCGCGGGCGCAGGTCGCGGACGGTGAGCACGGGCGCGCCCACGGCATCGGCCACGGTGATCCGCAGCCCCTGGTCGACCCGCTCGCCGAGCAGCGTGAGGCGCACCCGGACCGTGGTGGCGCGTACGGCGTGCAGTGCCACGTCGTTCCAGGCGAACGGCAGCCAGACCTGTGCGGCTTCGGGGGGCGGGAGCAGCAGTGCGGCGGGCTGCAGGACCGCGTCGAGGAGGGCGGGGTGGATGCCGAAGCCGTCGGGGTCGCCGGCCTCCTCGGGCAGCGTCACCTCGGCCAGGACGTCCCGGCCGTGGCGCCAGAGCGCCCGTACGCCCCGGAAGGCGGGGCCGTAGCCGTATCCGGTGCGGTCGGCCTGCGCGTAGAGGTCCTCGACGGGCACCGGTTCGGCGTCGGCCGGGGGCCATGCGCCGTCCATACCCGCGGTGGCGTCATTTGCAGCGGCGTCACCTGCAGCGGCGTCGTCCGCCGGGTCGGGGGCGAGCACCCCCGTGGCGTGGCAGGTCCAGGGCCGCGTCGACGCGAAGGCGTCGTCGTCATCGGGGCGGGAGAACAGCTGGACGTCGCGTCGGCCGTGCGCGTCGGCCGCCTCCACCACGACCTGGATCTGGAGGCCGCCGGTGGCGGGCAGGACGAGCGGTGTCTGCAAGGTCAGTTCTTCGAGGGCGGAGCAACCCGCCTCGTCGGCGGCCCGCAGCACCCACTCGACCTGTGCCGCGCCCGGCACGAGCGCCTGGCACGCGACGACGTGATCGTCCAGCCAGCCGGCGGACTGCCGGGACACCCGGCCGCTCAACAGGTGTACGTCCCCGCTCGCGAGGCCGACGGAGGCGCCCAGGAGCGGGTGCCCCGACGCGGCGAGGCCGAGCCCGGCGGGGTCGCCGGAGCGCCCGGCCGCGGGGGCCAGCCAGAAGTCCTGGCGCTGGAAGGCGTAGGTGGGCAGGTCGACGGTACGGGGGGTGGGGTCGGCCGGGAACCAGCGCCGCCAGTCGACCTCGGCACCGGCCGCGAACGCCTGGGCCGCGGCGCGGACCAGCTGGGCGGTGTCGCCGTGGTCGCGGCGCAGGGTCGGCACCACCGCGGCGGGCACCGCCGCCCGTTCGATGAGGCCCTCCAGCGCCAGGTTGAGGACGGGGTGGGGGCTGACCTCGATGAACAGCCGGTATCCGTCCGCGAGCAGCTCGTCGACCGTGTCGGCGAAACGCACCGTCCTGCGCACGTTCCGAACCCAGTACGCGGTGTCGAGGCCGGTGGTGTCGGTGAGGTGCCCGGCGGTGACGGTGGAGTAGAACGCGACCTCGGTGGCGGCGGGCCGGATGCCGGCCAGGCCCTCCGTGAGCTGGTCCAGGATCGCGTCCAGCTGCGGTCCGTGGCCCGCGACGTCGGAGGCGACGGCCCTGGCCCGCAGCCCGCGCTCCTGAGCCTCGGCGACGACCGCGGCGATGCCCTCGGGCGGACCGGAAATGACCGTGGACGACGGCCCGTTGACGGCCGCGACGACCACGCCCGGATGCCCGTCGATCAGGCCGGCGGCCTGCTCCTGGCCCATGCCCAGGGATGCCATGCCGCCGCGCCCTGACAGCTGGCGCAGCAGGACGCTGCGTACGGAGACGATGCGCGCCCCCTCGTCCAGGGTGATGGCGCCGACGACGCACGCCGCGGCTATCTCGCCCTGCGAGTGGCCGACGACAGCGGCGGGTTCGATGCCCTGGTCCGCCCAGACGGCGGCGAGCGCGACCATGACGGCCCACAGCACGGGCTGGACGACGTCGATCCGGGCCAGGTCGGCCCCGTCCCCGCGCAGCACGTCGGTCAGGGACCAGTCGACGTACGCCGACAGGGCCTGCTCGCACTCGGCGATCCGGGCCGCGAACACCGGGGACTCCTCGAGGAGCCGGGCGCCCATGCCGACCCACTGGCCGCCCTGCCCGGGGAAGACCATGACGGGGCCGGGTCCGGTGGCGCCGACCGCTCCGGACACCACGTCCGGGGACGCCTCGCCCGCCGCCAGTGACCGCAGTCCGTCGACGAGCGCGGCGTGGTCGTTCCCGACGACGACGGCCCGGTTCTCGAACGCCGACCGTGTCGTGGCCAGCGACCATCCCACCTCCACGGGCGATGCCGGCTGCCGGTCGTCGTCGCTCACGTGGTCGGCCAGCTGTGCGGCCTGGGCCCGGAGCGCGTCCTCGCCCCGGGCGGAGACGATCCACGGGACGACCGTGCCGGCGGCCGGCTCGGGCGCCTTCCCTGTGGGCGCCTCCTGTGCGGGCGTCTCCTCTGCGGGTGCTTCTTCCAGGATCACGTGGGCGTTCGTGCCGGACATGCCGAAGGCCGACACGCCCGCGCGGCGCGGACGTTCGCCGCGGGTCCACGGGACCGGCTCGGTGAGGAGCCGGACGGAGCCCGAGGACCAGTCGACGTGCGGGGTGGGTTCGTCGACGTACAGGGTGGCGGGGAGCAGTTCGCGCTGGAGCGCCATCACCATCTTGATGACGCCCGCGACACCCGCGGCGCCCTGCGGGTGCCCGATGTTTGACTTGACCGAGCCGAGCCACAGCGGCCGGTCCTCGTCCCGGTCGCGGCCGTAGGTGGCGAGCAGGGCCCCGGCCTCGATGGGGTCGCCGAGCTTCGTGCCGGTGCCGTGCGCCTCGACCGCGTCGACCTCGGCTGCGCCCAGGCCCGCGTTGGCGAGGGCGGCGCGGATGACGCGTTCCTGGGAGGGGCCGTTGGGGGCGGTGAGACCGTTGCTCGCGCCGTCCTGGTTGACGGCGGAGCCGCGGATCACCGCGAGTACCTTGTGGCCGTTGCGGCGCGCGTCGGAAAGCCGCTCCAGGAGGAGCAGTCCCGCGCCTTCGGAGAAGCCCGTGCCGTCGGCCGAGGCGGCGAACGCCTTGGAGCGGCCGTCGGGGGAGAGCGCGCCCTGGCGGGAGAACTCCGTGAACGCGCCGGGCGTCGACATGATGGTGACACCACCGGCCAGGGCGAGGTCGCACTCGCCCTGCCGCAGCGCCTGGGCCGCCAGGTGCATGGAGACCAGCGAGGAGGAGCACGCCGTGTCGACACTGACCGACGGCCCCTCCAGGCCGAGCGTGAAGGAGATACGGCCGGACAGGACGCTCAGCGCGCTGCCGGTCAGGAGGTGCCCTTCCACCGCCCTGTCGGGCTGCGCGCCGCCGAATCCGAGCACGCCCGCGCCGATGTAGACGCCGGTGGGGGTCAGCTTCAGCGACGCCGGGTCGATGCCGGCCCGCTCCAGCAGCTGCCAGGCCGTCTCCATCAGCACCCGCTGCTGCGGGTCCATGGCCAGGGCCTCACGCGGGCTGATGCCGAAGAACGACGCGTCGAAGGCGGGGGCGTCGTGCAGGAATCCGCCGCGGCGCACGTAGCTGGTGCCGGGGTGCTCGGGGTCCGGGTGGTAGAGGCCCTCCAGGTCCCAGCCGCGGTTGGTGGGGAAGTCGTCGATGGCGTCGCCGCCCTCGGCGACCAGGTCCCACAGGGCCTCGGGCGTACGCGTGTCGCCCGGGAAGCGGCACGCCATGGAGACGATGGCGACCGGCTCCTGGGAACGCTCCTCCACCTCGCGCAGACGCCGGCGGGCCTGGCCGAGGTCCACCGTGACCCGCTTCAGGTACTGACGGAGCTTGGCTTCGGTACTCGTGGGACCCGCAGCGGACTCTCCCGTACCGGACACACCCGTACCGGACACATCAGTACTCGACTCTTCAGCACTCGGCATCGAACGTCACTTCTCCATCAGCGAAGGGCACGCAGGCACGGGGACGAGGGGGGGGAGACAGGGGGTTGAGGACGGGGGGTCACAGCTCTCGGTCGATGAACGCGAACATCTCGTCGTCGGACACGTCGTCCAGCGCGTCCAGGTCCGCCACCTCCGCCGGGGGCCCTGCGGCGGCTCCGTTCAGCTTCGACAGCAGGGTGTTGAGGCGCCTGGTGACCCGGCCGCGCGCGTCGTCGTCGAGGGCGAGGGCGTCCAGGGAGGACTCGATCCTGCCGAGTTCGTTGAGGACGGGGTCCGCGGCGTCCTTGAGGGGCGGCGGCGCGCCGTCCGGCGACAGGCGCTCCAGGAGGTGCTCGACGAGCGTGGCGGACTCGGGGTAGTCGAAGACGAGTGCCGCGGGCAGCTTCAGGCCGGTGGCGGCCGCCAGCCGGTTGCGCAGTTCCACGGCGGTCAGGGAGTCGAAGCCGAGCTCCTTGAACGACGTGTCCGGGCGGACGGCGTCGTGGTCGCTGTGTCCGAGGACGCCGGCGACGTTGCCGCGGACGAGGTCGAGCAGCAGGCGGCGTCGTTCGGCGTGCGGAAGTCCGGCGAGCCGGTCGGCGAGACCGTCCGCAGGGGCGGTGGTGCCCGCGGCCGCGGTGCGCCGGTTGGCGCGGGCACCCGGGGACGTACCGGCGGCGAGGGCGCGCAGGAGGGCGGGCCGGGAGGCGGGCGGCTGCGCGGCGACAGTGCGCGCGTCGAGGTCGACCGCGACCACGTACGGGCTGCCGTGGGCGCGGGCGGCGTCGAGCAGGGCGAGGCCGCCTTCGGTGGTCAGCGGGGTGAACCCGGTGCGCTTCATGCGTGCCAGGTCCGTCTCGCCGAGGTGCCCGGTCATGCCGCTCGCCGTCTGCCACAGGCCCCAGCCGATCGAGAGGCCCGCAAGGCCTTCGGCGCGCCGGCGCCTGACGAGGGCGTCGCAATAGGCGTTGGCCGCCGCGTAGTTGGCCTGCCCCGGACTGCCGAGCGTCGCCGCCGCCGAGGAGAACACCACGAAGAGGCCGAGGCGCATCTCCCGTGTCGCCTCGTGCAGCAGCCGTGCGGCCGTCGCCTTCGCCGCCCACACCCGCGCGAGGCTTTCCGGGGTCTGCGCGGTGACCACGGCGTCGTCCAGCACGCCGGCCGCGTGGATCACCCCGGTCAACGGGTGCGCCGGATCCGTCTTGCCGACGAGCTCCGCCACGGCGTCCGGATCACTGACGTCGGCAGCGGCGAAGGTGACTTCAGCACCCAACTCGCTCAGCGTGTGCGCCAGTTCATCGCATCCGGGGGCCTCGGAGCCGCGTCGCCCGGCCAGCAGCAGGTGTCGTACCCCCCACTCCCTGACCAGGTGTTCGGCCACCGCGGCGGCGAGGACCCCGGTTCCGCCGGTGATGAGCACCGTCCCGTCCGGGTCGAGGGCGGACGGGATCTCAAGGACCAGCTTGCCGGTGTGCTTCGCCTGGCTCATGAACCGGAACGCCTCACGCGCCCGGCCCAGCGGCCACACCTTGACGGGCAGCGGAGCCAGGACACCGGAAGCGAACAACTCTCCCATATCCGCCAGCATTTCCCCGATCCGGTCGGGTCCCGCGTGCGGTACGAGGTCGAAGGCCCGGTACCACGCGCCCGCATGGTCGGCCGCGACCTGGCCGGGGTCGCGCTTGTCGGTCTTGCCCATGTCCACCATGCGCCCGCCCTCGGCGAGCAGACGCAGCGAGGCGTCGGTGAACTCCCCCGCCAGACTGTTGAGTACGACGTCCATGCCGCGCCCGCCCGTCGCCTCCCGCAGGGTTTCCTCGAAGTCGAGGTCGCGGGAGGAGGCGCGGTGGGCCGCGTCGATGCCCATGCCGTCGAGCACCCCGTGCTTCGCGGGGCTCGCGGTGGCGTACACCTCGGCGCCCAGATGCCGGGCGATCTGGGTGGCGGCCATGCCCACCCCGCCGGTTCCGGCGTGGATGAGCAGCGACTCGCCCGCCCGGAGGCGGCCCAGGTCCACCAGGCCGTACCAGGCCGTCAGGAACACCACGGGCACCGCCGCGGCCTCCTGGAGGCTCCAACCCTCCGGCACCGGGACGACCATCCGGGCGTCCGCGACCGCCAGCGGGGCGAAAGCACCCTCGAACAGCCCCATCACACGGTCACCGACCGACAGATGAGTGACGCCGGGCCCGACCTCCGTCACATGTCCGGCGCCCTCGCTCCCCGCGAACGTGCCCTTGTCCGGATACATGCCCAACGCGATCAGCACGTCCCGGAAGTTCATGCCCGCCGCCCGCACGGAGACCCGCACCTGCCCCGGCTCCAACGGCGCGAGCGCCTCGGGCGCGCCGATCACCGACAGGTTCTCCAGAGTGGCCGTGCCCGAGGTGCCGAGGCGCCAGACGGACGTACCGACCGGGGGGACGAGCTCTTCGGGGGCACCTGCGGGCACCAGACGAGGCACGCGCAACTTGCGGGCGTGGTAGATGAGTTGGTTTTCCTCAAGCTTCTCGACGGCGTGGCGCAGGGCGGCCTGCGGCAGTTCCCCGCCGTCCGGGTGGAGGTCCGTGTCGACGTCGAGCAGGACGAAGCGGCCCGGGTGCTCCGACTGGGCACTGCGGACGAGACCCCAGGCGGCGGCCGCGGCCGGGTCCACGGCGTCATCGTCATCGCCGTCCGTGGCCACCGCCCCACGCGTCACCACGAGGAGACGGGACTCGGCCAACTCCGGTACGGAAAGGAACTCCTGCACCAACGACAGCACACGCTCAGCGACCGACAACCCGTCACCCGCAGAGGCCTCGATGGGCGCCAACACCGCCCACGGCGCCTCGCCGGCCACCGCGGACGCCACGTCGGCCGGTCCGGCGCCATCCGCGAGGACGACCCACTCGCCGCCTTCCATGGCGTCGGTGTCCGGCACGGGGAGGGGGCTCCACTCCACCGTGTAGAGACCGTCTACACCGTCACGGGCGGCTGCCGCCGCCAGCTGACCGGGATCGGCCGCGCGCAAGGTCAGGGCGTCGACCGTCAGGACGGGCGCGCCGGTACCGTCCGCGATCACGAGTCCGAGGTCGCGCTCGGCCGACTCGCCCCGCGGAGACAGCCGGACACGGACATGGGTCGCCCCGTCCGCGCTCAGCGACACCCCGCTCCACGCGAACGGCAGCCACATCTGCCCGTCCGCGGGCCGGTCGAGCAGCATCAGCGGATGCAGGGCGGCATCCAGCAGCGCCGGGTGGATACCGAAACCGTCATGGGCGCCCGCCTGCTCGGGCAGGACCACCTCGGCCAGCAGCTCCGTCCCGTGCCGCCACAGCGCGCGCAGCCCCTGGAACGCCGGCCCGTACGCGTAGCCGGCCTCCGCGGCCTGCGCGTAGAAGTCCTCCACGTCGACGGTCTCGGCACCGGCCGGAGGCCACTGCCCGCCCAAATCAGCTTCGTTCGCGGGAGTTTCAGGACTGACCACACCAACGGCATGGCACAGCCACTCGGAAGCCCCACCGCCCGCCTGATCCGGACGCGAGTACACGCGTACGTCGCGACGGCCGCTCTCCTCGTCGGCCGCGCCCACGGCCACCTGGACCTGCATCCCACCGGCCTCGGGCAGCACCAGCGGCGCCTGCAACGTCAAGTCGTCCAGGTTCGCGCAACCCGCCTCATCGGCCGCCCGCAGCACCCACTCGACCATCGCCGCACCCGGCACGAGGACCGTCCCGGCCACGACGTGCTCGGCCAGCCAGGAAGGGGCCTTGCGCGAGAGCCGTCCGGTGAGCAAGTACGAGTCGCTCTCCGCCAGTTCAACGCAGGCACCGAGCAACGGATGCCCGGCGGACACCATGCCGAGGTCGGCGGCATCCCCGGTGAGCCCGGTGGGCTCCTCCAGCCAGTAGTGCTGGTGCTGGAAGGCGTAGGTGGGCAGGTCGACGGTACGAGGGGTGGGGTCGGCCGGGAACCAGCGCCGCCAGTCGACCTCGGCACCGGCGCAGAAGGCGTGGGCTGCGGCGCGGGTGAGCTGGACGGCGTCGCCGTGGTCGCGGCGGAGAGTGGGGACGACGGTGGCGGAGACGTCGGCCTGCTCGATGGTCTCTTCCATGCCGAGGCTCAGCACGGGGTGGGCGCTGGCCTCGATGAACAGGCGGTAGCCGTCGGCCAGCAGCGCTTCGATGGTGTCGGCGAAGCGGACGGGCTGGCGGAGGTTCGTGACCCAGTAGTCGGTGTCGAGGGCGGTGGTGTCGGCTAGTCGCTCGGCGGTGACCGTCGAATAGAACGCCACGTCGGTGGTGACGGGCTGGATGCCGGTGAGGCGGTCGGTGAGGAGGTCGTGGAGTTGGTCGATCTGGGGGCCGTGGGAGGCGTAACCCACGTCGATGACCCGGGCGCGCAGACCACGCGCCTCCGCATCCGCCACCACGGCGGCGACATGCTCCGGCGGACCCGAAATCACCGTGGACGACGGCCCGTTGACGGCTGCGACAACCACTCCCGGCCGGTCGCCAATCAGCTCGGCGGCCTGCTCCGGACCGGTGCCCAGAGAGGCCATGTCACCGTGCCCTTGCAACTGCCGGAGCGCGTCACTGCGTACCGCTACGATCCGCGCCGCATCCTCAAGGGACAGGGCCCCCGCGACACACGCGGCAGCCATCTCACCCTGCGAATGCCCGACCACAGCGGCAGGGGTGATCCCGTAATCGGCCCACACGGCAGCGAGCGACACCATCACGGCCCACAGCACGGGCTGCACGACCTCAACCCGGGACAGCTCGCTGCCGTCCCCGCGCAGAACCTCCGTCAGCGACCAGTCCACGTACGCCGACAGTGCCTGCTCACACTCAGCAATCCGTTCCGCGAACACCGGCGACTCATCCAGCAGCTGGGCACCCATGCCCACCCACTGCGACCCCTGCCCCGGGAACACCAACACCGGCCCCGCACCCATGGAAGTCGCCGCGCCAGATATGACGTCCGAGGGGGCCTCCCCCTCGGCCAGCGCCTGCGCACCGGCCATCAGGTCGTCCTGGTCCCGGCCCACGACCACGGCCCGGTGCTCGAACACCGAACGCGTCGTGGCCAGGGACCAGCCGACCTCGGCCGGCAGCGTCTCCGTGTCGCCCGCCACGAACTCGCCAAGGCGCCGGGCCTGTTCACGCAACGCGTCCGGCGTCCGCCCGGAAACCACCCACGGCACCACCCCACCCGGCTCCGCAACCACAGGATCGGGCTTCTCCTCCGACGGCGCCTCCTCCAGGATCAGGTGCGCGTTCGTCCCCGAGATACCGAAGGACGACACTCCGGCGCGCCGGGTGCGTTCGCCGCGCGACCACGGGACCGGTTCGGTCAGGAGGCGTACGCCACCGCCGTCCCACTCCACGTGCGGGGTCGGTTCGTCGGCGTGCAGGGTCGTGGGGAGTTGTTCGTGGCGCAGGGCCATCACCATTTTGATGACGCCCGCGACGCCCGCGGCGGCCTGTGTGTGGCCGATGTTCGACTTCACGGAGCCGAGCCACAGCGGGCGGTCCTCCGGCCGGCCCTGTCCGTACGTGGCCAGCAGGGCCTGCGCCTCGATGGGGTCGCCCAGCGTGGTGCCCGTGCCGTGCGCCTCCACCACGTCGATGTCCTGGGGGCTGTGGCCGGCGCCGGTCAGGGCGGCGCGGATGACGCGTTCTTGGGAGGGGCCGTTCGGGGCGGTCATGCCGTTGCTCGCGCCGTCCTGGTTCACGGCCGAGCCGCGCAGCAGGGCAAGGACCCTGTGTCCCTTGCGGCGCGCGTCGGAGAGACGCTCCAGGACGACGAGTCCGGCGCCCTCGCCCCAGCCGGTGCCGTCCGCGGTGGCGGCGAACGGCTTGCAGCGGCCGTCGGGGGCCAGGCCGCGCTGGCGGGAGAACTCCACGAACGTGTTGGGGGTGGCCATCACGGTCACGCCCCCGGCCAGGGCCAGCTCGCACTCGCCCTGGCGCAGCGCCTGGGACGCCAGGTGCATCGCGACCAGCGAGGAGGAGCACGCGGTGTCCACCGTGATGGCGGGACCCTCCAGGCCGAAGGTGTACGCGACCCTGCCGGAGGCCACGCTCGGCGTGCTGCCGGTCATGATGCGGCCCTCGAAGCCGTCCGGTTTGCGGGCGAGGAAGCGGGAGCCGTAGTCGTCGTACATGATCCCGGTGATGACGCCCACCGGGGTGCCGCGCAGGGTGGCCGGGTCGATGCCGGCGTGCTCGAAGGCCTGCCAGGCGGTTTCGAGGAGCAGCCGCTGCTGCGGGTCGGTGGCGGCGGCCTCGCGCGGGCTGATGCCGAAGAAGCCCGCGTCGAACCGGGCGGCGTCGTAGAGGAAGCCGCCTTCCCGGGTGTAGCTGTGGCCGACCTGGTCGGGGTCGGGATCGAACAGGCCCGCCGTGTCCCAGCCGCGGTCCTCGGGGAACGGTCCGATGGCGTCGGTGCCGGTGGCGACGAGCTGCCACAGCTGCTCGGGGGAGGTCACGCCGCCCGGGTAGCGGCACGCCATGCCGACGATGGCGATGGGGTCGTCGTCGATGGCGGTGGCGGTGCCCGGTCCCGCCGGGGTGGCGGGGGCGGTCGGGGACGTGTGTTCGGCGCCGGACGGGAGGTGGCCGCGGAGATGGCGTACGAGGGCGGTGGGGCTCGGGTGGTCGAAGATCAGGGTGGCGGGCAGCCTGATGCCGGTGGCCGAGGAGAGGCGGTTGCGCAGTTCCAGGGCGGTGAGCGAGTCGAAGCCCAACTCCTGGAAGGCGCGGCCCAGTTCGATGGAGTCGGGTGCGGGGTGGGCCAGGACGGTCGCGATCTGTTCGCGAATGAGTTCGCTCAGGGCCCGGTCCCGGTCGGCGGCGGACATCCGGGCGAGCCGGGCGCTCCACGAGGAGGGCGCGGTCTCTTCGGTGGTGGCCGCGGTGGCCGCCGCGGGCCGGGGGGTGCGCACCAGGCCGCGCAGCGCGGGTTGCAGGGTGCGGGCGGCGGCCTGGTCGCGCAGGACGGCGCGGTCGAAGCGGGTGGCGAGGACCGTGGGGTGCGGGGCGGTCAGGGCCGCGTCGAAGAGGGCGAGGGCCTGGTCGTCGGTGAGGCCGGTCACTCCGGTGCGGTGGATGCGGGCGCGGTCGGTGTCGCCGAGCCGGGCGGCCATGCCACCGGACGCGGACTCCCACAGGCCCCACGCCACGGAGGTGGCGGCGAGGCCGGTCGCGCGGCGGTGTTCGGCGAGGGTGTTGAGGAACGTGTTGGCGGCGGCGTAGTTGGACTGGCCGCCGTTGCCGAGGACGGAGGCGCCGGAGGAGAAGAGGACGAAGGCCGACAGGTCCTTGTCGCGGGTGAGTTCGTGCAGGTGCCAGGCGGCGTCGACCTTGGGCGCGAGGACGGCGTCGAGCCGTTCGGAGGTCATCGCCGTGATGAGGCTGTCGTCGATGACGCCTGCGGTGTGCACGACCGCGGTGAGCGGGTGTGCGGCGGGGATGTCCGCCAGGAGGGCGGCCAGCGCGTCGGGGTCGGTGATGTCGCAGGCAGCGACGCGTACGTCGACGCCCTCGCCCGCGAGGTCTTCGCACAGCTCGGCGACGCCCTCGGCGTCGGCGCCACGGCGGCTGGCGAGCAGCAGGTGGCGGACGCCGTGCGCGGTCGCCAGGTGGCGTGCGACGGCCTGACCGAGGCCTCCGGTACCGCCGGTGATCAGGACGGTGCCTTGGGTGTCCACCTGGGCGTCCACCTGGGCGTCCACTTGGGTGCCCAGTGTGGCGGGGGCGCCCAATGTCGCCAGGGCGTCCATTGTGGCGGAGGCATCGACTGCGTCGAGGGCGCCTGCTGTGGAGCCGGCGTCGAGTGTGGCGCGAACGTCCACTGTGGCGCGGGCGTCCTCCGTGTCGGCCACGTCCGCCGTATCGACGGTGTCCGCCGTGCCGGATGTGTCGGCCATGCCGGCCCTGCCCGCCGTACCGACCGTGCCAGCCGTACCGACCGTGGCTTCCCTGCCTTCGGGGGCGAGGCGGAGTGTGGCGTTGCCGTCCCCGGGCGGGGTGACGGCGAGGCGCGGCACGAGGGTGGTGCCCGCGCGCAGGGCGAGTTGTGTCTCGGCGTGGGTGGCCGCCGCGGCCAGGGCGGCGGGCAGGGCGTGCCGTGACGCGGCGTCCTCGTCGAGGTCCACCAGCAGGACGCGGTCGGGCTGTTCGGCTTGGGCGGCGCGGACCAGGCCCCAGACGGGTGCGGTGGCCAGGTCGGCGGGTTCGTCGTCAGGGCCGGCGGTGACCGCGCCGGTGGTCAGGATGACCAGGCGGGCGGCGGTGAGGCCATCCGCGGCGAACCAAGCGCGCAGCAGTTCCAGGGCGCGCTGGGCATGGGCTCGTACCTGCGCAGGGACGTCGGCGTCTTCGTCTTCCGTGGGTCCCTGCGCGGGGAAGCGCGCGAAGACGGTGTCCGGTACGGGTTCGCCGTGCGCGACGGCGGTTTCCAGGGCCGCCAGGTCGGGGTGGTGCGCGGCAGGGGCGAGGCCCATGCCGTGGGCTCCGAGTACGGCCCAGGAGTGGGCGGCCGGAGCCGTGTCCGGGGCGGACAGCGGAAGTTGCTGCCACTCCACGTGGTGCAGGGGGGTCGTGGTGGCGGGTCGGGCCGCGCGCCAGCGGTCGGCGGGGATGAGCCGCAGCTGGAGGGCGTCGACCGTGGCGACGGGGGCACCCTCGGTGTCGGCCAGTGCCAGCCGCAGCCGATCGTCGCCCTGCGGGCTGAGGCGGGCCCGCAGGCGGGTCGCTCCGGTGGCGTGCTGGCGTATGTCGGTGAAGGAGAACGGCAGCCGTACCGGGGCGGACGTGCCACCGTCACGGTCATCATCGCCCCGGCCCAGGCCCTCGCCCTCTCCCCCACTGCCGCGATACAGCTCGTCGACGGCGTGCAGGGTGGCGTCCAGCAGAGCCGGGTGGAGGGCGAATGCCTCGGCGTCGGCGCACTGTTCGTCGGCGAGGCGGACGTCGGCGTACAGATCGTCGCCGTGCCGCCAGGCGGCGTGGACGGCACGGAAGGCGGGCCCGTAGCTGTAGCCCTGGGCGTCGAGGCGGGCGTACAGCGCGTCGACGTCCAGGGCGGTGGCGTCGGCGGGCGGCCAGGGAGCGGCGTCGGGGGCGGGCGGTTCGGCGGCCGGGCCCGTGCTGAGGATGCCGGTGGCGTGCCGCTGCCAGCCGGGGGAGCCGCTGCTGTCGCCCGTACCGCCCGAGTCACCGCCGTCATCCGCGTCACGCGCGTCGCCGGTGGGGCGGGAGTGGACGGTGAGAGCGCGGCGGCCGGATTCGTCGGGGGCACCGAGGGCGACCTGCACTTCCACTGCATCGCCGCCGCCGCCGACACCGACACCGACGCCGAGGCCCACGCCCATACCCGTGTCGTCGAGCAGTAGCGGCGTCTCCAGCGTCAGGTCGTCGATCACGTCGCAGTCGGCGTGCCGCCCGGCGAGCAGGGCCAGTTCGACGAAGGCCGTGGCGGGGAGCGGTACGCCGCCCGCGATGGCGTGGTCGGCGAGCCACGGGTGCGTACGCAGGGACAGGCGGCCCGCGAGCAGGATGCCGCCGTCGGCCTGCCGGATGACGGCGGACAACAGCGGGTGGCCGGTCCCCTGGAGGCCGGCGGCGCGGGCGGGCGCGGCGGCGTCGGGGGTGACGCGCCAGTAGCGGCGGCGCTGGAACCGGTAGGTGGGGAGCGGCAGTTGGGCGGTATCGGCGGGGAAGAGGGGGGTGAAGTCGGCCGTCTGCCCGTCGGTGTGGAGCGCGGCGACGGCGTTCAGCAGCGTGCGCCCCTCGTCGTGGCCGGCCCGCAGCACTGCCGCGACGACCGGCTCGGCCTCGTCTCCCTCCGCCGGGGCCGGGAGGAGGCCGTCCCGGACCATGGTGGTGAGGACGGGGTCGGGACCCAGCTCCAGGTAGCGCACGACACCCTGGCTGCCGAGCGTGCGCAGCCCGTCGTGGAACCGCACCGGTTGGCGCACGTGCCGTACCCAGTACTCGGGGTCGGCCATCAGCTCCGCTTCGGCGAGGCGGCCGGTGACGTTGGAGACGACGGGGAGCGTCGGCGCGTGGAAGGCGAGCCCGCGGGCCACGGCGCGGAAGTCGTCGAGCATCGGCTCGATGAGCGGTGAGTGGAAGGCGTGGCTGACGTTGAGCCGCTTCGTCTTGAGGCCGCGCCCGCGCAGGGCTTTTTCGATGTCCCCGACGGCGGTGGCCTCGCCGGAGACGACTACGGCGGTGGGGCCGTTGACGGCGGCGAGCGAGAGGCGTTCCTCCTGCCCGGCGAGGAGCGGCAGTACGTCCTCCTCGGCCGCCTGGACGGCGAGCATCGCGCCGCCCGCGGGCAAGGCCTGCATGAGGCGACCGCGAGCGGCGACGAGCGTGCAGGCGTCCGGCAGGGAGAGCACCCCCGCGACGTGCGCGGCCGCGATCTCGCCGACGGAGTGCCCGGTCAGGTGGCTGGGAGTGATCCCGAGTGAGGCGACCTGCCGGTACAGAGCCACTTCCAGGGCGAACAGGGCGGCCTGCGTCATACCGGTCCCGTGCAGGGCGGCTGCCTGAGCGGTGTCGGCGGGGGCGAACAGGACGGACTTCAGGGGCTGTTCGAGCAGAGGGTCCAGCTGAGCGCAGACCTCGTCCAAGGACTCGGCGAAGACACCCAAGGCGCCAGAGGAGTCAGAGGCGGCAGAGGCGTCGTACAACTGCTGCCCCATGCCGGGGCGTTGGCTGCCTTGTCCGGTGAACAGGAAGGCGGTGCCCCCCGTCCTCACGGGACCCGCACCCCGGGTGAGGGCAGGATGCGTACGCCCCGACGCGAGAGCGGCCAGCGCCGCGACGCACTCGTCGTGCCCGTCCCCGAGCACCACCGCGCGGTGCTCGAAGAGGGTACGGCGCAGGAGGGTCCCGCCGATGTCAGCGGCGGAGGCGGCGGAGGCGGCGGAGGCGGCGGATGCGTGGGTGGCGGAGCTGCCCCCCTGCGCGGCGGCAGCGCCGTCCGCAGGTGCGGCGCAGTCCCCCGCGCGGGACGCGACATGGCTCGCCAACGCGTCCGCCTGGGCGCGCAACGCGGCCGGGCTGCGGGCGGAGAGCAGCCACGGGAGCGGCCGCGACGGTCGTTGCCGGCGGGCTTCGCGGGGGTCGGGCGCGCCGAGCTGCGCGACGGGGCGCGGCGCCGGCCCGTCGCCGGCCGCTTCCTCCGCGTCGGCAGCGGGTGCCTCTTCCAGAATGAGGTGGGCGTTGGTGCCGGAGATGCCGAAGGAGGAGATGCCCGCTCTGCGGGTGCGCTCGCCGCGCGGCCAGGCGACGGGGGTGCTGAGCAGGCGCACCGCGCCGGACTCCCAGTCGGCGTGCGGGGTGGGCTCGTCGGCGTACAGCGTGGCGGGCAGCGTCTGGTGGCGCAGCGCCTGGACCATCTTGATGAGTCCCGCCGCACCGGCCGCGCCCTGCGTGTGGCCGATGTTGGACTTGACCGAGCCGAGCCACAGCGGCCGGTTCTCGTGACGTTCCTGGCCGTAGGTGGCGAGGAGCGCGTCGGCCTCGATGGGGTCGCCGAGCCTCGTGCCGGTGCCGTGCGCCTCGACCGCGTCCACCTCGGCCGGCGAGAGCCGTGCCCCGGCGAGGGCGGCGCGGATCACGCGCTGCTGGGCGGGGCCGTTGGGGGCGGTGAGGCCGTTGCTGGCGCCGTCCTGGTTGACGGCCGAGCCGCGGATGACGGCGAGTACCCGGTGGCCGGCGCGGCGGGCGTCGGAGAGGCGTTCCAGTACGAGGAGTCCGGCACCCTCGGAGAACGCCGTACCGTCCGCGGCAGCCGCGAAGGGCTTGCACCGGCCGTCGGCGGCGAGCCCGCGCTGCCGGGAGAACTCGGTGAAGACGTACGGGGTCGTCATGACGGTGACGCCGCCCGCGAGCGCCAGGTCGCACTCGCGCTGCCGCAGCGCGTGAGCCGCCAGGTGCACGGCGACGAGCGACGACGAGCAGGCGGTGTCGATCGTCACCGCGGGCCCTTCGAGGCCGAAGGTGTAGGCGAGCCGGCCCGAGAGGACGCTGGGCGCGCTGCCGGTGACGAGGTGGCCCTCGGCGGCGGGGTCGATGTGCGGGGTGCCGAACCCTGGCAGGGCGGCGCCCGCGTACACGCCGGTACGGCTGCCCTGGAGGGACCGCGGGTCGATGCCCGCGCGCTCCAGTGCCTCCCAGGCGCACTCCAGGAGCAGTCGCTGCTGCGGGTCGAGGACGGCGGCTTCGCGGGGGCTGATGCCGAAGAACTCCGGGTCGAAGAGGTCGGCGTCGTAGAGGAATCCGCCCTCGCGGGCGTAGGTCGTGCCCGGGTGGTCGGGGTCGGGGTGGAAGAGCCGGTCCAGGTCCCAGCCGCGGTTGTCGGGGAAGGCGCCCAGGGCGTTGCCGCCCGCGGAGACCAGCTCCCACAGGTCTTCGGGGGTGCGGATACCGCCGGGGTACCGGCAGGCGACCTCCACGACCGCCACGGGTTCCTGGCCGCGCTCCTCCGCCTCGCGCAGCCGCTGCCGGGTGGCGTGCAGGTCCGCGGAGACACGCTTGAGGTAGTCGACCAGTTTCTCTTCGCTCACCATGTGCGCTTTAGCTCCCCGCCCGTGATCGCGAGGCGTGCGGCCGGCATGCGGCTCACACCCCGAGTTCGTTGTCGATGAAGTCCAGTACTTGCTCGGCGGTGGCCGACTCCAGCTGGTCCACCGCGCCGTCGCCGTCGCTGTCCCCGTCGGCTCCGCCACCTGTGGCTCCTCCCGCCGCCGCGAAGCGGGCGAGCAACGCCTCCAGGCGGGCGGCGACGGCTGCCTGGTCCAGACCCTGCGTGACGGCGGCGGACAGGACGTGCTCGACCCGCGCCACTTCGTGCAGGACCTGAGCGGTCACGTCACCCCCCGCGCCACCGGTACCACCGGCACCGCTTGCGGCCCGCGCGGTCTCCGAGGCGAGCCGCTCCGCCAGGTGGGCGGCGAGAACGCGGGCCTGCGGATAGTCGAAGACCAGCGCGGCGGGCAGCTTCAGACCGGTCGCGGCGGCGAGCCGGTTGCGCAGTTCGACGGCGGTCAGCGAGTCGAAGCCGAGCTCCTTGAAGGGTGCGTCGACCTGCACCGCGCCCGCGTCGGCGTGCCCGAGGACGCCGGCCGCGTGGGTGCACACCAGCTCGGTGAGGAGGTCCACTCGTGCGTCCTCGGTGAGGCCGGCGAGCCTCCCTGACCAGTCGGCCGCCCCACCGAGCGCGGCCCCGCCGGACCCCGTTCCGCCGGCGGTGGCCGCGGTGGGCCGTGGGCGGGCGGTGCCCGAGGCCGCCCCGGCCGCCAGGGTGCGCAGCACGGCGGGGACGGGGGCGTCGGACGCGGCAGGGACACGGGTGTCCAGGTCCAGGGCGAGCAGGTCGGGGCGCCCGTGGGCGCGTGCCGCGGCGAGCAGGGCGCAGCCGCGGGCCGCGCTGGTCGGCCTGATGCCGTACCGGTCGATGCGGGCCCGGTCGGCCGCGGACAGCGTCCCGGTCAGGCCGCTGGTGGTCTCCCACAGCCCCCACGCCACGGACAGTCCGGCGAGCCCTCGCGCACGTCGGTGCGCGGCCAGCGCGTCGCAGTAGGCGTTGGCGGCGGCATAGTTGGCCTGCCCGGGGGTGCCCATGGTGGAGGCGAAGGAGGAGAACATCACGAACATCCCGAGCCGCATCTCCCGCGTGGCCTCGTGCAGTTGGCGCGCGATGCCGGCCTTGACCGCCCACACACGGGCAAGGGACTCAGGGGACTGCGAGCCGATCAGGGCGTTGTCGAGCACTCCGGCGGCGTGCACGACGCCGGTCAGCGGATGCGCCGGATCGATCCCGGCGATCAGCGCGTCGACGGCTCCGGGTTCGCTCAAGTCGCTTGCGACGTACGTGACTTCTGCACCGAACTCGGCGATACGAGAGGCCAGTTCGTCGGCGCCGTCGGCGGCTGCCCCGCTGCGGCTGACGATGAGGAGATGCCTGCTCTCACCGGTACGCGCCAGATGTTCGGCCACGGCGGCCCCGATGGTGCCGGTGCCGCCGGTGATGAGGACGGTGCCGTCGGGGTCGAGCGGCGCGGGCACGTCGAGTACGAGTTTGCCGGTGTGCTTCGCCTGGCTCATGTGCCGGAACGCCTCTCGCGCCCGTCCCAGCGGCCACGCGGTGACCGGCAGCGGCACCAGCGCCCCCTCGGCGAAGAGCGCGCCGAGCCGGTCGAGCATCCGCCCGAGCCGCTCGGGCCCGGCGTCGGCGACCAGGTCGAAGGCGACGTACGACACCCCGGGGTGCTCCAGTGCGACCAGCTCGGGCTCGCGCGGATCACTCTTGCCCATCTCCACGAACCGCCCGCCGCCGCCGAGCAACCGCAAGGACGCGTCGAGGAGTTCACCGGTGAGGCTGTTGAGTACGACGTCCACGCCACGGCCGTCGGTGGCGTGCCGGAACGCTTCCTCGAAGGCGAGGTCCCGGGAGGAGGCCCGGTGCGCGGCGTCGATGCCCATCTCCTCCAGCACGGCATGCTTGGCCGGACTGGCAGTGGCGAACACCTCCGCACCCAAGTGACGGGCGATCTGCACCGCCGCCATCCCCACACCACCCGTAGCGGCATGGATCAGCACACGCTCGCCCGCCTTCAGACCCGCCAACTCCACCAACCCGTACCAGGCCGTCAGGAACGCGGCGGGGGCGGCGGCCGCCTGCCGGGTGTCCCAACCGGCCGGGACCGGCGCCAGCATGCGCGCGTCGGCGACGGCCCACGGGCCGAAGGCGCCGCCGTCCAGCATGCCCATCACGGTGTCCCCGGCGGACAGGCGCGTGACGCCGGGACCGACCTCGGTCACCACACCGGCCGCCTCCGTGCCGAGCGCCGCGTCCGGGTCGGGATACATGCCCAGAGCGATCAGTACGTCGCGGAAGTTGACGCCTGCCGTGTGGACGGCGACCCGGACCTGGCCCGGCTCCAGCGGACGCAGCGCGTCGTCGTCGCAGGCTTCCGCCGTGACGGCGTCCAGCGTCCCGGACCGCCCGCCCACCAGCCGCCACGCCCGCGCTCCGGCAGGTCCCGTCAGCCCGGTCGGGCCGGCCGGCCCGGACTCCTCGGCCCGCGCCCACCTCGCGACGAGCGTGCGCCCCCCGCGCAGCGCGAGTTGCGGCTCGTCCGCCTCCACGGCAGACCGCACCGCGTCGACGACGGTGGTCACAGACGTACGGTCGAGGGGCGTGTCGGTGTCGATCAGCACGAACCGGCCGGGGTTCTCCGACTGCGCGCTGCGCACCAGGCCCCAGACGGCGGCGACTGCCGGGTCGGCGGTGGCTGCGGGTTCGGCTGTGCTTGTGGGGTCTGAGGTGTCGATCGCGCCTACCGCGTCCACCGCGCCCCGGGTCACGAAGGCCAGCCGTGTCTGCTCCAGACTCGGAGCGGCCAGGAACTCCTGTATGACGCGCAACACCCGCCCGGTCAGGGCGAGTCCGCCCTCGCCGGTGGTCTCAGGGTCCACGGGGGCCAGGAGGACGGAGGGCGGTGCGGTCACGTCGGCGAGCGCGCCCACGCCCGGGTAGTACTCCAGGTCGATGTCAGGCCCCGGGTCGGCGACCAGTGTGCCGAGCGCCGCGCAGCCGGTCAGGTCGTCGGCCGTACCGCGACCGTCCGACGGGACCGGTACGGGCAGCGGCGTCCACCGCAGCTCGTAGAGCCCGTCCGCGCCGGCCCCTGCCGCGCCCCGCACCTGCTGGACCCCGGTCGACCGCAGCCGCAGCTCCGCCACGTCCACCACGGGCCCACCGGCGGGATCGGTCACCGTCAGCGACACGGTCTCCTCGTCGCCGCCGCCCAGGCCGGCGAGCCGCACCCGCACGGTGGTGGCCCCGGTGGCCCACAGCGAAACGCCGCTCCAGGTGAACGGCAACAGCACCTGCCCGCCGACGGACGCGTTCCCGGCCCCGGCTCCGGCACCGTCCTGCCCCCGCTGCGCGAGCAACGGATGCAAGGCGGCATCCAGCAGCGCCGGATGAACCCCGAAACCGGTCGGCGAACCGGCCTGCTCGGGCAGCTCCACCTCGGCGAACAGCTCCGTGCCGAGCCGCCACATCGCACGCAGCCCCTGGAACGCCGGACCGTACTCGTAGCCGACGGCGGCGACCTCCTCGTAGAAGCCGCTCACCTCCACGGGCTCGGCCCCCGCCGGAGGCCACTGCCCGCCCTGCGGCGCGGGCCGCGCCACCGGCTCACGCCCGAGCTCACCGACGGCATGACACGTCCACACCGCCGCGGCGTCCTGCTCAGGCCGCGCATACACGTGTACGTCGCGACGGCCGGTCCGCTCGTCGGCCGCACCCACGGCCACCTGGACCTGCATCCCACCGGACTCGGGCAGCACCAGCGGCGCCTGCAGCGTCAACTCCTCAAGAGTCGCGCAACCCGCCTCATCAGCGGCCCGCAACACCCACTCGACCAACGCCGCGCCCGGCACGATGACCGTCCCGGCCACCACGTGCCCACCCAGCCAGCCACCGCCCTCGGCCGACACCCGGCCGTTCAGCACCACTCCCCCGTCGGCGAGGGCGACAACGGTCGGCAACTGCGCGTGCCCCGAACCGCCCGACTCCCCGCCGCTGTTGCGCTGCACGGAGTCGGCCAGCCAGTAGCGGCGGCGCTGGAAAGCGTAGGTGGGGAGGTCGACGGTACGAGGGGTGGGGTCGGCCGGGAACCAGCGCCGCCAGTTGACCTCGGCACCAGCGCAGAAGGCGTGGGCTGCGGCGCGGGTGAGCTGGAGAGCGTCCCCGTGGTCGCGGCGGAGGGTAGGGACGACGGTGGCGGAGACGTCCGCCCGCTCGATGGTCTCCTCCATGCCGAGGCTCAGCACGGGGTGCGCGCTGGCCTCGATGAACAGGCGGTAGCCGTCAGCCAGCAGCGCTTCGATGGTGTCCGCGAAACGGACGGGCTGGCGGAGGTTCGTCACCCAGTAGTCGGTGTCCAGCGCCGTCGTATCCGCCAGTCGCTCGGCGGTGACCGTGGAGTAGAACGCCACGTCCGTGCTCGCGGGCCGAATGTCGGCCAGGCGTTCCGTCAGCAGGTCGTGGAGCTGGTCGATCTGGGGGCCGTGGGAGGCGTAACCCACGTCGATGACCCGGGCACGCAGACCACGGGCCTCGGCGTCGGCCACCACGGCCGCGACATTCTCCGGCGCCCCCGAAATGACTGTTGAACTAGGCCCGTTGACGGCTGCGACGACCACTCCCGGCCGGTCACCAATCAGCTCGGCGGCCTGCTCCGCGCCGGTGCCCAGGGAGGCCATGTCACCGTGCCCTTGCAACTGCCGGAGCGCGTCACTGCGTACCGCTACGATCCGCGCCGCATCCTCCAACGACAGCGCCCCCGCCACACACGCAGCAGCCATCTCACCCTGCGAATGCCCCACCACAGCAGCCGGAGTGATCCCGTAATCGGCCCACACAGCAGCCAGCGAAACCATCACCGCCCACAGCACGGGCTGCACGACCTCGACCCGGGACAGCTCGCTGCCGTCCCCGCGCAGAACCTCCGTCAACGACCAGTCCACGTACGCCGACAGCGCCCGCTCACACTCAGCAATCCGTTCCGCGAACACCGGCGACTCGTCAAGGAGTTGGGCACCCATGCCCACCCACTGCGACCCCTGCCCCGGAAACACCAACACCGGCCCGGCACCCACATCACCGGCAACTCCGGACACCACACCCGCCGGAGCCTCGCCCGAGCCCGCGGCCAGCGCCGCCAGACCAGCGGTCAGCGCATCCCGATCACGCCCCACCACCACAGCCCGGTGCTCGAACACCGACCGCGTCGTGGCCAGGGACCAGCCGACCTCGGCCGGCAGCGCCTCCGTGTCACCCGCCACGAACTCACCAAGGCGCCGGGCCTGTTCGCGCAACGCGTCCGGTGTCCGCCCGGACACCACCCACGGCACCACCCCACCCGGCTGAGCGGGCGCCGGGACGGGCGCCTCCTCGGATGGTTCCTGAGGCGCCTCCTCCAGGATCAGGTGCGCGTTCGTCCCGGAGATCCCGAACGCGGACACACCCGCGCGTCGCGGGTGGCCGGTCTCGGGCCACGGGGTGGGCTCCGTGACGACCTCGACCGCGCCCGCGTCCCAGTCGACGTGCGGGCTGAGTTCCTCGACGTGGAGGGTGGCGGGGACGAGACCGTTGCGGATCGCCATGACGGTCTTGATGACGCCGGCGACGCCCGCGGTGGCGTGGGTGTGGCCGATGTTGGATTTGAGGGAGCCGAGGAGGAGGGGCCGGTCGCGGTGCTGACCGTAGGTGGCGAGCAGCGCTCCGGCCTCGATGGGGTCGCCCAGCCTGGTGCCGGTGCCGTGCGCTTCGACGGCGTCCACTTCGGCGGGGGTGAGGCGGGCGTTGTCGAGGGCGGCGCGGATGACCTGTTCCTGCGCGGCGTCGTTGGGCGCGGTCAGGCCGTTGCTCGCGCCGTCCTGGTTGACTGCTGAACCCCGTATCACCGCCAGGACGTTGTGACCGTTGCGGCGGGCGTCGGACAGGCGCTCCAGGAGGAGGAGACCGATGCCCTCCGAGAAGCCGGTGCCGTCGGCCGCGGCGGCGAACGGCTTGCAGCGGCCGTCGGGGGCAAGGCCCCGCTGGCGGCAGAACTCGGTGAACATCAGCGGGCTGGACAGCACGAGCACGCCGCCCGCGAGGGCCAGGTCGCACTCGCGCTGGCGCAGCGCGTTGGCCGCCAGGTGGATCGCGACGAGCGAGGCGGAACAGGCCGTATCGACGGTGACGGCCGGGCCTTCCAGGCCGTAGTTGTACGCCACCCGGCCCGAGATGACGCTGGTGAGGCTGCCGGTGGTGGCGTGCCCCTCGAACCCCTCGGGGATACGGGGCAGTTGAGACATGTAGTCCTCGCTGGACACCCCGGCGTAGACGCCGGTGAGGCTGCCCTTGAGGGAGACGGGGTCGATGCCGGCGCGCTCGAACAGCTCCCAGGACGTCTCCAGCATCAGCCGCTGCTGCGGGTCCATCGCCAGCGCTTCCCGCGGGCTGATGCCGAAGAAGTCGGCGTCGAAGGAGCCTGCGTCGTCCACGAATCCGCCGTGGCGGACATAGCTGGTGCCGTAGGCGGCCGGGTCCGGGTGGTAGAGCGCGTCCAGGTCCCAGCCGCGGTCGGTGGGGAAGTCCTCGATGGCGTCCTTGCCGGCGGCGACCAGGTCCCAGAGGTCCTCCGGAGAGGCCACGCCGCCGGGGAAGCGGCAGGCCATGCCGACCAGGGCCACCGGCTCCTGCCTGCGGTCCTCCTCCTGCACCAGGCGCCGACGCGTGTCATGGAGCTCGGTGGTCACCCTGCGCAGATATTCGACCAGTTGCTCTTCGCTCGCCATGTGCGGTCACCCGGCCTTCGGAGTGGGGGTCACGCGCGAGGTGCCGTGCCCGACACCAAGCTCGTTGTCGATGAAGTCGAAGATCTGATCGGCGGACGCGGCCTTGAGCCGGTCGGCGGCGTCGTCCTTGCCGTCGTCGTCCGTGGTGGCGTTCGTGGTGGCGTTCGTGGTCTTCCACCGTGTGAGGAGCGCTTCGAGCCGGGTGGTGATCTCGCCCGTCTCTCCGTGGGACAGCTGGGCGGCGAGCGCGGCCAGCGCGTTCTCCATGCGGGTGAGGTCGCTCAGCACGGCGCCTGAGGAGGGAGGACCGGTGAGGGGAGCGGTGGGGAGACCTGCGGGCGCGCTCCCCTTGGATGTCTCGCTGGGGCCGGTCAGCCGCTCGCGCAGATGTGCGGCGATCGCCGCGGGGGTCGGGTAGCGGAAGACGAGGGCGGTGGGCAGGCGCAGGCCGGTGTCCCGCACAAGCCGGTTGCGCAGCTCGACGGCGGTCAGCGAGTCCAGGCCCAACTGCTTGAAGGTGGCGTCCCCGCGCAGCGCTTCCGGGTCGGTGCGGCCGAGGACCGCGGCGGCGTGGGTACGTACGGCATCGACGAGCAGCCGGTGTTGTTCGGCGGTGGACAGGGCGGCCAGCCGGGCCGGCCAGTCCGTGGGGGGTGTGCGGTCGGCGGCGGTACGCCGGGCCGGCGCGGCGGCCGTGACCAGCGCGCGCAGCGGGGCGGGCACCGTGGCGGCGCCCTCGGCGGCGAGGGCACGCGGGGCCAGCCGGGCCCCGAGCAGCGGAACGCCACCGCCGTGCGCGCGAGCGGCGTCGAGCAGCGCGGGGACCTGGCCGGGCACCGTCTCCTTGATACCGGGCCTCGGCGCGACGGACGGACCGTAGGTGAGGGCTACGCCCGTCGTTCCGGTCGTGGAGGTCGCTGTCGACGTTGCCCCGGCGGCGTGCCGCCGCAAGGCAAGGGCCGCGCTGAACGCCTCGGCCCCGGCGGCAGCCGGCGACCGCCGAATGCCCAGGTCCGCGCCTGCCGGGGACAGGACGGCGAACAGCGCCAGGGGGAGGTGGGCGGTCGCGGTGTGCAGGGCGGCGGTTGCGCCGGCGCTCGACGACCACGTCTCGGCGAACGCCCCGTCTGCCGAGGCACCGAGGTCACTCGCGTCCACGGCACCTACCGCTTCTGCGGCACCTACCTCTTCTGCGGCGTCTGCGGGTTCTGCGCCTCCGACCACGTGGATGGCCCCTGTGAGCGGGTGCTCCGCGTCGACGGCGGCCACCGCTTCGGCCAGCGCGGCCGGGTCCGCCGGGTCGGCGGCGATGAGGTGCGCGGTGGCGCCAAGGCCCCGCAACTCCTCGACCCTTTCCGCCAATTCACCGTCGCCGGACAGCAGCAACAGCTGCCCGCACTGCCCCGTGCGTACGAGGTGTTCCGCGAGCGCGGCCACCGTCGCACCGGACGAGCCGGTGAGCAGTACGGTGCCGTCCGGGTCCAGTGGACGCGCTTCGTCGGTGGTCGACGTGTCCCGGAGCGCGACGAGGCGCGGCACCAAGGCGCGGCCCGCGCGCAGGGCGAGTTGCGGTTCGTCGGTGTCGAGTGCCGTGGCGACGGCCTGCTCCAGGGAGGCGTCGTCCACCCGGATACCGGCCTCGGTGTCGACGATGACGAAGCGGCCGGGATGCGTGACCTGCGCCTGCTCGACCAGCCCCCGTACCGCGGCGGCGGCCGGGTCGGGGAGGGAACCGTCACCCGTGGCAACCGCGCCGCACGTGATCACCACCAGACGGGCGTCGGCGAGTCGCGGGTCGGCGAGCCAACGTTCGAGGAGCGCGCCGGTCCGCCGCACCACGTCCAGCGCAGCGAGTACGTCCGGTGCGTCGGCGGCCTCCTCACCCGTCGCCGTAACGGTGGCCAGAACGACAGGCGGCACCGGAGCTCCGCCATCCACGGCCGCGCACAGAGCATCCAAGTCCTGCAACTCACCGGCACCGACACAGACCCAGCCCGAGGGGTCGGCACCTTCACCCGCACCCGCCGCAGCAGGCACCGGCACCCACTCCATCGCGTACAGCTCCGCCGCCCGCTCCCCCGCGCCCCGCAAGTCCCCGCGCCCCGCCGCCACCGCGACCAGGGCCTCGCAGGTCAGCACCTCCGCGCCGGTGGGGTCGCTCACGCCGACCCGCCACGTGCGTCCTTCCGCTGACGTGTCGGCCGCCGCGTCGTCCAGCGGGGTGAGCCGGACGCGTACAGACGTGGCGCCGGTCGCCCACAGGGTCACACCGGTCAGCGTGAACGGCAGCCACACCTGGGCATCCCCGCCCTCGCCCCCGGTCGGCGGATCGCCGAGGAGCGCGGGCTGCAACGCGGCGTCGAGGAGCGCGGGATGAATGCCGAAGCCGCCCGCTTCGGGCGCCACTTGCGGCAGCACCGCCTCGGCGAACAGCTCGCCGTCCCGCCGCCACAGGGCGCGCAGTCCCGTGAAGACCGGCCCGTAGCCGACGCCGGTCGCGGTGGCCCGTTCGTAGAAGTCGGTCAGGTCGACGGGCTCGGCGCCGGACGGCGGCCACACCGCGTCCGGCAAGACATGCGCGGGCCTACCGGTGGGCTCGGTGACGAGCTGGCCGGCGGCATGGCAGGTCCAGGGCGCGTCGGTCCCGGCAGGGGAACCCTCGTCGTCGGGGCGTGCGTAGACGTGGAACTCGCGGCGCCCGTCCTCCGCGTCGGCCGGCCCCACCACGATCTGCACCTGCACGCCCGCGGTCTCGGGCAGCACCAGGGGGGCCCGCAGCGCGAGCTCGTCGACGCGCGGGCAGCCGGCTTCGTCGGCGGCGCGCAGCGCCCACTCCGCGAGGACGGAGGCGGGCACGACCGCGGTGCCGAAGAGGGTGTGCTGGGCGAGCCAGGGGTGGCTGTGCCTGCTGATACGGCCGGTGAGGAGCCGGATGTCGCCGTCGGCGACCTCGGTGGCCGCCCCGAGAAGCGGGTGTTCCGCCGGGGCGAGGCCCAGGCCGGCCGCGTCCTGGGTGCCGGCGGGGGCCTCCAGCCAGTACCTGCGCCGCTGGAAGGCGTACGTGGGCAGCTCCAGAGTGGACGTGGGCGAGGATCCAACCAGCGCCGCGCCGGTGGCCGGGAACCAGTTCTCCCACCTCACCCCGCACCCGGCGGCGAAGGCCTGGGCGAGCGAGAGGGCCAGGCGTGCCGTGCCGCCGTCCTCGCGACGCAGCGTCGGGACGGTGACGGCGTCGGCCCCGGCCTCCTCGAAGGTTTCCTGGAGGCCGAGCGTGAGGACCGGGTGGCTGCTGGCCTCGATGAAGACCCGGTGGCCGTCGGCGAGGAGCGCGGTGACGGCGTCGGCGAACCGGACCGGGCGGCGCAGGTTGGTGATCCAGTAGTCGGTGTCGAGGCCTTCGGTGTCGACGCGGGTCCCGGTCACCGCCGAGTAGAACGCCACCGGGGCCGCGACGGGCCGGACGCCGGTCAGCGTGTGGGTCAGTTCGTCGGTGATCGCGTCGACCTGCGGGCTGTGCGAGGCGTAGTCCACGTCGATGACGCGGCCGCGCAGCTCGCGCGCCTCGGCGTCGGCTACGACTGCGGCGACCTGCGCGGGCGGGCCTGAAATGACCGTCGACGACGGTCCGTTGACGGCGGCGATCCCGACTCCGGGATGCCCGGTGATGAGTTCCGCGGCCTGTTCCTGGCCCACGCCGAGGGAGGCCATGGCTCCCCCGCCCGAGAGCTGCCGCAGCGCGCGGCTGCGCAGCGCCACGATCTTGGCACCGTCCTCCAGGGTGAGCCCACCGGCCACGACCGCCGCGGCGATCTCGCCCTGGGAGTGTCCGACGACGGCGGCCGGGGTGACGCCGTGGTCCGCCCACACGGCGGCGAGCGACACCATCACCGCCCAGAGCGCCGGCTGGACGACCTCCACGCGGGACAGCTCGCTCCCGTCCCCGCGCAGCACCTCACTCAGCGACCAGTCCACGTGCGCCGACAGCGCCCGCTCACACTCCTCGATCCGTGCCGCGAACACCGCCGACTCGCGGAGCAGTTGGGCACCCATGCCCACCCACTGCGACCCCTGCCCCGGGAACACCAGCACCGGTCCCGGCCCTATGTCCCCGGCGACACCGGACACCACATCCGCCGACGCCTCACCCGCGGCCAGCGCCGCCAGGCCGGCCGTCAACGCGTCCCGGTCACGCCCCACCACCACAGCCCGGTGTTCGAACACCGACCGGGTGGTGACCAGCGCCCTGCCCACCTCCGCGGGGGAAGCCGCGGCCGCGTCCGCGGTCACGAACTCCCGCAGGCGGCGGGCCTGTTCGCGCAGTGCCGCTTCGGTCCGCCCGGAGACCACCCACGGCAGCACCCCATCCGGCTGGGCGGGCGCCGGGACGGGTGCCTCCTCAGGTGGTGGTCCCTGAGGGGCCTCCTCCAGGACCAGGTGCGCGTTCGTGCCGGAGATTCCGAAGGACGACACCGCGGCGCGGCGCGGACGTTCGCCGCGCGGCCAGGCGACGGGCTCGGTCAGCAGGCGTACCGCGCCCGATGACCAGTCCACGTGTCCGCTCGGCTCGTCGACGTGCAAGGTGGCGGGGAGTTGCTCGTGGCGCATGGCCAGCACCATCTTGATGACGCCCGCGACGCCCGCGGCAGCCTGTGTGTGGCCGATGTTCGACTTCACCGAACCGAGCCATAACGGACGGTCCTCCGGGCGGCCCTGCCCGTACGTCGCCAGCAGCGCCTGCGCCTCGATCGGGTCACCGAGCGTGGTGCCGGTGCCGTGTGCCTCCACCGCGTCCACCTCGTCCGCGGTGAGCCGGGCCGCCGCGAGCGCGGTGCGGATGACGCGTTGCTGCGAGGGGCCGTTGGGTGCGGTCAGGCCGTTGCTCGCGCCGTCCTGGTTGACCGCCGAGCCCCGGATCACCGCGAGGACTTCGTGGCCCTTGCGGCGCGCCTCGGAGAGGCGTTCCAGAAGGACCAGGCCCACGCCCTCCGCCCAGCCGGTGCCGTCCGCGCCCGCCGCGAACGGCTTGCAGCGGCCGTCGGGGGCCAGGCCCCGCTGGCGCGAGAACTCGGTGAACATGCCCGGTGTGGCCAGGACGGTGGCGCCGCCGGCCAGGGCCAGATCGCACTCGCCGCGCCGCAGCGCCTGCGCCGCCAGATGGAGCGTGACCAGCGACGATGAGCAGGCGGTGTCCACCGTCAGGGCGGGCCCTTCGAGGCCGAAGCTGAACGACAGGCGGCCCGAGGCCACGCTCGGCGTGCTGCCGGTCAGCAGATAGCCGTCGGTGGACCGGGACGGTTCGTGCAGGCGCGGGCCGTAGTCCTGTCCCGTCATGCCGACGAACACGCCGGTGGGGCTGCCCTTCAGCGTCCGGGGGTCGAGGCCGGCCCGTTCGAAGGCCTCCCAGGCGCATTCGAGGAGCAGCCGCTGCTGGGGGTCGACGGCCAGTGCCTCGCGCGGGCTGATGTCGAAGAACTCGGCGTCGAAGTCGGCGGCGTCGTAGAGGAATCCGCCCTGCCGGGTGTAGCTGGTGCCGGACCGGTCGGCGTCGGGGTGGAAGAGCCGCGCGAGGTCCCAGCCGCGGTCGGTGGGGAACTCGCCGATCGCGTCGGCGCCGTCCGCGACCAGCCGCCACAGCTTCTCCGGCGAGCCCGCGCCGCCGGGGTAGCGGCAGCTCATGGCGACGATGGCGATCGGGTCCCGGTCCGTGCCGGGGTCGACGGTGCCGGGGCCGCCCGTGCCGGACGCGGAGCCGACGACCGCGGCGGCCGTACCGGTGAGCTGCGCGCGCAGGTGCGCGGCGACGGCCAGCGGGGTCGGGTGGTCGAAGGTGAGGGTGGCGGGCAGCGGCAGGCCGGTCTCCGTGCCGAGCCGTTCGCTCAGCTCGGCGGCGGCCATCGAGTCGAAGCCCAACTGCTTGAACGTACGGGCGGTTGCGACCGTCTTCGAGGCGGCTCCGAGCACGACGGCCACGTGTTTGGCGACGAGCCCGAGGAGTACGCGCTCCTGGTCGGCCACGGAAAGCCCGACGAGCCGCTCCCCGAGCCCGGACCCGGTCCCGGGTCCGGTCCCAGGCCCTTCCGTCTCGCGCTCACTCTCTCGCTCGCGCACACTCTCCCGTCGACCGGGCGCGACATGCCCCTGCGGCTCGGCGGCGTCGGGCCAGTGACGGTCGCGCTGGAAGGGGTACGTGGGGAGGGGGAATCGGCGGGCGCCGGTGCGGGCGCCGTACGCCGGGGTGAAGTCGACGTCGGCGCCTCGGACGTACGCCTGGGCCAGGAACGTCAGGAACGTGGTCACCTCGTCGCGGCCGCGACGGCACGCGGCGATGGCGGCGGGGCGCGGACCACTCCGGCCCGCGGAAGAGGAATCCGGGGAAGCGGGATCAGAAGCCGAGGAAGTGGGAAAGCACGCGCGGGCCATCGCGGACAGCGGCGCGTCCGGTCCGAGCTCGGCGAACGTCGTCACTCCGCGCTCGCACAGCCCCCGCACCCCGGCCAGGAACCGCACGGGCTCGCGCGCATGCCGCGCCCAGTATTCGGGGTCGCCCTGCTCGGTACCGGTCGCGGCCACGAGCTCGCCGGTGACGTTGGAGACGACGGGGATGACCGGCGCGTGGAAGGTCAGCCCGGCGGCGACGGCGCGCAGTTCGTCGAGGACGGAGTCCATGTGCGGCGAGTGGAAGGCGTGGCTGACCTTCAGGTGGTGGGCCTTGCGGCCGCGGCCGCGCCAGGCGGCGGTCAGTTCGCCGACGGTGTCGCGGTCGCCGGAGACGACCACGGAGTCGGGGCCGTTGACGGCGGCCAGGGTGACGTGCCGCTCGTGTCCGGCGAGCAGTTCGGCAGCCTCGTCCGCCGTTGCCTGCCACGCGGCCATCGCACCGGGCGCCCGGACCGACTGCATGAGCCGGCCTCGGGCGGCCACCAGAGCGCTCGCGTCCGGCAGCGAGAGGACGCCGGCGACGTGAGCGGCGGTGATTTCGCCGACCGAGTGGCCGAGGACGTAGTCCGGCCGCAGACCGAAGGAGGCCGCCAGCCGGTACAGGCTCGTCTCGATCGCGAAGAGCGCGGGCTGGGTGTACGCGGTCTGGTCGAGGAGGGCCTGCTGTTCGGCGTCGTCACCCAGGACGATGTCGCGCAGGGGGCGGTCCAGATGGACGTCCAGGGCGGCGAAGGCTTCGTCGAGGGCGTCGGCGAAGACGGGGAACCCGGCGTACAACTCCCGTCCCATGCCCGCGCGTTGGGCGCCCTGACCGCTGAAGAGGAAGGCCACCTTGCCGTCGGTGTCCGCTTCGCCGCCCAGCACGGAAGCGGTCTCCGCGCCCTCGGCCAGCGCGTCGAGAGAGCCCAGCAGTTCGGCGGTGTCGCCGCCGAGCAGGACCGCGCGGTGGGTGAGGGGTGCGCGGGTGGTGGCCAGCGCGTGGCCGACATCGGCGGCGTCGGGGGCGTCGGGGGCGGGGCGGCGGGCGGCGAGGTGCGTCCGCAGGCGGTCGGCCTGGGCGCGGAGCGCGGCAGCGCTGTGAGCGCTGACCGGCCACGGCGTCGGCACCAACACCGACGCCGACACCGACGCCGACGCCGACACCGACACCGATCCTGCCCCCGATCCCGACGTCGGCACGGACGCGGATTCGGGCGCCGCCGCCGACACGACGAGGTGAGCGTTGGTGCCGCCCATGCCGAAGGAGGACACCCCGGCGATCAGGGGCTGTTCGGGGCGCGGCCAGTCGGCCGGTTCCCGCTGTACGGCCAGACCCAGTTCGGGCAGCGGGATGGCCGGATTGGGGGTGGTGAAGTTGAGGCTCGGCGCGAGCTGCCGGTGGTGGATGCTGAGGGCCGTCTTGAGCAGCCCGACGATCCCGGCGGCGGCTTCGAGGTGGCCGACGTTCGTCTTGGCGGAGCCGACGGCCAGCGGCACGGTGCGCGCACCGTCCTGTCCGAGCGCGGCGCCGAGCGCGGCGGCCTCGATCGGGTCCCCGACGGGCGTGCCGGTGCCGTGCAGTTCGACGTACTGCACCTGGTCCGGCGTGACCCGCGCCCGGCGGCACGCAAGGCGCACCACGTCCTGCTGTGCCTGCCCGCTGGGCAGGGTGATCCCGTCGGTCGTACCGTCGCTGTTGACGGCGCTCCCCCGGATCACGCAGTACACGGTGTCGCCGTCGCGCCGCGCCGCCGCGAGGGGCTTGAGCACCACGAGGCCGCCGCCCTCGCCGCGTACGAACCCGTCGGCGCGGGCGTCGAACGTGTGGCAGCGGCCCGTGGCCGAGAGTCCGCCGAAGCGGGCCGCGGCCAGCTCGGTTGTCCGCGGCGAGCAGATGAGGTTGACGCCGCCCGCGAACGCGATCTCGGACTCGCCGCTCCGCAGGCTCTCGCAGGCCAGGTGGACGGCGACGAGCGAGGAGGACTGCGCGGTGTCGACGGTGAGGCTGGGTCCGGCCAGGTGGTAGGCGTACGAGATGCGGTTGGCCAGAATGCTGCGGTGCACGCCGGTCATGGTGTGCCGGGTGACGGCACCGGCCGCGTGGAGGTTCAGGACGTCGGTGTAGTCGTCCCAGAACGCGCCGACGAAGACGCCGGTGCGGCTGCGCGCCAGGGCGGGCGGCCGGATGCCCGCGTCCTCGAGGGCCTCCCAGCTCAGTTCGAGGAGCAGCCGTTGCTGGGGGTCCATCGTCACGGCCTCGCGGGGGCTGATGCGGAAGAAGTCCGCGTCGAAGCCGTCGATCCGGTCCAGGTAGCCGCCCGGCCCGTGCAGGCCGGAATCAGCCTGCCGCCGCTCGGGCGGCGCGGCGCTCACCGCGCTGCGGCCCTCGCTCAACAGCTGCCAGAACGCGGCCGGGTCGGGCGCTCCGGGCAGCCGGCAGGCCATTCCGACGACGGCGATCGGGTCGGGGCCGACGCCCGCGCCGGAGGAGGGCGCGGCCGTCCCGCCGGAGGACGCGGCCATCACGTCAGCTGCGGTCGGGCGCGGAACAACTGGCTGCCACAAAGCATCAACGGCGCTCCCGGTCCGAAATCGGAGATCGCTACGAGTACCGGGCTCATCGTGAGCGGGCTGTCTAAAGGCGAACCAAACCCCGACTAGCTGTCCACCGCTTTAGACGAGCGCTATGGCCTGCGGCCAGCATCGGGGCCCCGGGGCGAAGGACACGTCCGCGCCCGCGGAGCGACGCGAGGAGAGGGAGAGCGATGAACAGGGGCAGGGCGCAGGCACCACCGAAACCCGGGTCCGGAACCGAAGCGGCAACCGGAACCGGCATCGAAGCGGGAACCGGAACCGGGCCGGGGCTATGGTTGCGGCGGTACCACGACTCCTCCGGCGCACCGGTGAGACTGATCTGCTTCCCGTTCGCGGGCGGTTCGGCCAGCTACTACTTCGGGCTCTCCGGGCTGCTCGCGCCCGGCATCGAGGTGCTGGCCGTGCAGTATCCGGGCCGGCAGGACCGGCATGCGGAGGCGTGTCTGGAGTCGGTGGCCGAGCTGGCCGACGGGGTCGTGGCCCGGCTACCGGCCGACGGGAAGCCGTTCGCGTTGTTCGGGCACAGTCTGGGCGCGATCGTGGCGTTCGAGGTGGCGCGGCGACTGCGGGGAGCGGCCACCACCGGTCCCGGCCTTCCGGTGCACCTGTTCGCTTCCGGAGGGCTCGCGCGGCCCTACCGTCCGGCGGGGCGGTCGGCGGTGCTGGAGGACGCCGACATCCTGGCTCATCTGCGGGCGATGGGCGGCACCGACGAGCGGTTCTTCCGCAGTCCGGAGCTTCAGGAGCTCATCCTGCCGGCGCTGCGGGCCGACTACCGGGCCGTGGCCTCCTACGAGGCGCCGGGGCCCGGCCGTCTGGACTGTCCGATCACGGCGCTGATCGGGGACTCCGACGAGCGGACGTCGCCGGAGCAGGCCGCCACGTGGCGGGAGCGGACCGGCGCGGCGTTCGATCTGCGGGTGCTGCCGGGCGGGCACTTCTACCTCGACGACTGTCAGGAGTGGGTGGCGGCCGTCGTGACCGAGGCACTCACGGCGGGGCCGGGCGTCTGACGGAAGCCGCGGCGTACGTCCGGCGGAAGCGGGGGCGGACAGACCCCTGGCGTGCTCCGTCGAGGGAAGCCGGAGCACGCCAGGTTGGACCGGACGCGGCAGCCGGGGGAACAGTGGCCGCGTGCGGTCGTCTCTTTTCCGTTGACCCCGCGCCCCGCGGGGGAATCCGGGGCGCGGGGGTCGTACGCGACGGGGCCGCGTACGACGTCTGGCCGGGGCGGGCGACGTGGTTCCGGGTGCCCGCCCCTCCGGTCAGGGCCGCAGGTCTTCCAGGTAGTGCAGCGCCTCGTCGAGCGTGGTCGCGAAGTCCATGTCCGGATCGTTCGCCCAGTCCATCGAGACCTGGAGCATCACTCCGAACACGGCTCCGGTGTAGGCGCGCACCGCGGGGTCCCGCGGGTCGCGCCCGGCCCGTTTGGCCACCTGTTCGCTCATGACCTGCATGGTCTGCCCGATGTTGCCCAGGCTTGCGCCCCAGAGCTCCGGCTCGGAGAGGATGAGTACGAACCGTTCGCGCTGGAGGGCCAGTTCCTGCTCGCTGATGTCCTTCAGCATCGAGCGGATGGCCTGCCGTTCGGCCTGGATCGGCGTCAGGTCGGGCGACTGGGCCTGGACCATCATCGCGAAGGGCAGATCGTAGTCGTGCGAGAAGACCAGGTCCTGCTTGGTGGCGAAGTAGCGGAAGACGGTGCTGGGGGCGACCTCGGCAGCTTCGGCGATCTGCTCGATGGTCGTGGCGGTGTAGCCCTGTTCCCTGAACAAGCGCACCGCCTCCCGCTGAATCGCGGCCTTCGTCCGGGCCTTCTTGCGTTCTCTCAGTCCAGGCACTGTTCCGCCCTGGTCAGACTGCGTCTGCGGCTTCATGCTCAGATTCTGCGGTCTTGGCGGTGCTCTGACCAACATGGCGTGGCAGCCACACCACCGCGAGCAGCACACCGAGCAGTCCCAGACCACCGGAGACGATGAGCACCACGTCCAGGGCGTGGACGTACGCGGAACGCACCGAGTCGGCCAGTCCGTTGGACTTGATCGCCCTGGCCACCGCGAGGCCGCCGAAGACGGAGTCCTTGACCGCGCCCTGTGCCTGCTCGGGCACGCCGTCGAGGTCGAGCTTTCCGCGGTAGCCGGAGTTGAGGATGGAGCCGAGGATGGCCGCGCCGAAGCTGCCGCCGAGGGTACGGATGGACTGGTTGACGCCGGATCCGACGCCGGCGGAGTCCTCGGAGAGCGCGCCGAGGGCCGCGTCCATGGCCGTGGGCAGGGCGATGCCGAGGCCGAGTCCGTAGGCCGCGGTCCAGGCGGCGGCCAGGCCGGTGCCGCTGCTGACGTCCGTGGTGGCGCCGTAGAACAGGGCGGCGGCGAGGAGGGCGAAGCCGATGCCGACCGCGGTCTTCGGGCCGAGGGCCTTGGCGACCTTGTTGGCGACGGTCACACCCACGAGCAGACCGCCGACCATCGGCAGCAGCCGGAAGCCGCTGCCCATCGCGTCGGTGCCGAGGACCGCCTGGTAGTACTGCGGCATCGTGAACAGCACGCCGAACATCGTGAAGTTGATGACGGTGCCGAGCATGGTGCCGGAGGTGAACCGGGCCGAGCGGAACAGCGAGAGGTCGACCAGCGGGTCGGCCACCCTCTTCTCCCAGAGCACGAAGACCACGATGGCGAGCAGACCGCCGATGGTCGGCACCAGCGTGGTGACGTCCGTCCAGCCCTTCTCGCCGCCCTGGATCACGCCGTACGTCATGGCGGCGAGACCCACGCTGGAGAACACCAGGCCGCCGATGTCGAACGGCTTGGCCTCCTTGGCCTTGGACTCGGGCAGCCAGGCGGACACCGCCATGAAGGCGAGGATCACCACCGGCACGTTGATGAGGAAGACGGAGCCCCACCAGAAGTGGTTGAGCAGGTAGCCGCCGAGGATCGGGCCGAGCGGATAGGCGAGCATCGCGGCACCGGCCACCGCTCCGATGGCCTTGGGGCGTTCCTCGTCGGAGAACATGACCGGCAGCAGTGACAGCGTCGTCGGCATGATCAGCGCGGCGCCGAGGCCGAGCACCGCACGCGCGCCGATGAAGGTACCGGAGTCGGTGGCGTAGGCACAGGCCAGCGAGGCGATGCCGAAGATCACCAGAGCGGTGAGCAGCACCTTCTTGCGTCCGAACCGGTCACCGAGCATGCCGGCGGGGATCATTCCGGCCGCGAACACGAGCGTGTACGAGGTCACGAACCACTGCAGCTCGACGTTGTTCGCGCCCAGGTCGTCGGCCATGGCCGGCAGCGCCAGGCTCAGGATCGTCACATCGAAGCCCACGACCATCGAGGCGAGTACGAGAGCCCCGACGGCCCACCACCGCCTCGCACCCTGATCAGCAGACATGGGAGTCGACCTCCTAAAGAGAGCTCAATATCTAGTGAGAGCGTACTCTCGTTTTTTCGGGAGGGGTACCACCCGTTCCGTATAGAACGCGTCAAGAGAGGCGGGGGCGGGACCTCACTAGGGGTGCTCGGGGCGTGCCCTTAGGGGCTGTTGAGGGGCGGGGGTGGGGTTGTGACGCCCCCAGCCGCGCGGTGACGCTGAAGCCGTGACGAAGAACGCGACGACCAAGAAGCCCCCGACGGTGAACAAGACCGTCGCCCCCGAGCCCAGCGACATCGGCCACTACTACGACCACAAGGTCTTCGACCTGATGACTCAGCTCGGAGACGGCAACCTGCACTACGGCTACTGGTTCGACGGCGGCGAGCAGCAGGCCACCTTCGACGAGGCCATGGTCCAGATGACCGACGAGATGATCCGCCGCCTCGACCCGGCGCCCGGCGACCGCGTCCTCGACATCGGCTGCGGCAACGGCACCCCGGCCATGCAGCTGGCCCGCGCCCGCGACGTCGAGGTGGTCGGCATCTCCGTCAGCGCCCGCCAGGTCGAGCGCGGCAACCGCCGGGCGCGCGAGGCCGGCCTCGCCGACCGCGTCCGCTTCGAGCAGGTCGACGCCATGAACCTGCCGTTCGACGACGGCTCCTTCGACCACTGCTGGGCCCTGGAGTCCATGCTCCACATGCCGGACAAGCAGCAGGTCCTCACCGAGGCCCACCGGGTCGTGAAGCCCGGCGCGCGGATGCCGATCGCCGACATGGTGTACCTCAACCCCGACCCCAGCCGGCCCAGGACCGCCACCGTCAGCGACACCACGATCTACGCCGCGCTCACCGACATCGGGGACTACCCCGACATCTTCCGCGCCGCCGGTTGGACGGTCCTCGAACTGACCGACATCACCCGCGAGACCGCCAAGACCTACGACGGCTACGTCGAGTGGATCCGCGCCCACCGGGACGAGTACGTCGACATCATCGGCGTAGAGGGATACGAGCTGTTCCTGCACAACCAGGCGGCCCTCGGCAAGATGCCCGAACTCGGGTACATCTTCGCGACCGCGCAGCGCCCCTGACCCCGCGCCCCCTGCCGCCCCTCGCTCCCCATCCCAAGGGTCCGCCTGTGAAGAACCTCCGCGTCCCCGTGTCGCAGACCGTCTCCCTCAACGTCCGGCACCGGCCCGCAGGCGGACCGGGAGCCACGCGCCGCCCGTTCCTGCTGCTGCACGGCATGCTCTCCAACGCCCGGATGTGGGACGAGGTCGCCGGACGCCTCGCCGCCGCCGGGCACCCGGTCTACGCCGTCGACCACCGCGGCCACGGCGAGTCGGACGCGCCGCCCGACGGGTACGAGAACGCGGCGGTCGTCACGGACCTGGTGGCGGCCGTCACCGCCCTCGGCCTGTCCGGCGCGCTGGTCGCCGGGCACTCCTGGGGCGCGCACCTCGCCCTGCGCCTGGCGGCCGAACGCCCCGACCTGGTGGCAGGTCTGGCACTGATCGACGGCGGCTGGTACGAGTTCGACGGGCCGGTGATGCGGGCCTTCTGGGAGCGCACCGCCGACGTGGTCCGGCGCGCGCAGCAGGGCACCACAAGCGCCGCCGACATGCGCGCCTACCTGCGGGCCACCCACCCCGACTGGTCGCCCACCTCCATCGAGGCACGCCTGGCGGACTACCGCGTCGGACCGGACGGCCTGCTCATCCCCCGCCTGACCTCGGAACAGGTCATGTCGATCGTCGCCAGTCTGCAGCGGGAGGCGCCCGCCGACTGGTACCCCAAGATCACCGTGCCGGTCCGGCTGCTGGCCCTCATCCCGGCCATTCCCCAGCTGTCGGACCAGGTACGGGCGTGGGTGGCCGCCGCCGAGGCGGCACTGGAGCAGGTGAGCGTTCGCTGGTATCCGGGCTCCGACCACGATCTGCACGCCGGCGCACCCGACGAGATCGCCGCCGACCTTCTTCTCCTCGCCCGCTCGTGCGGCGCGAGTTCCAGCGGCAAGGCGGGGGTTAGGCCCGCTTAAGCAGCCGCGGCAACCCTGGCAGCCGTGGCGACGACAGCATGCGGCTCCCGCCTGCCCACCTTGCCCGACCTCGTCCCACCTGAGGCTTCACGCGCGAGAACAGGAAGGCTGACCATTCCCGTGGCGAACGAAGAGAAGCTCGTCGAATACCTCAAGTGGACGACCGCCGAGCTCCACCAGGCCCAGCAGCAGCTGCGCGAACTGAAGGCCGCACAGCACGAGCCGATCGCCGTCGTCTCCATGGCCTGCCGGCTGCCCGGCAAGACCCGCACCCCGGACGACCTGTGGGATCTGGTGTCCGAGGGGCGCGACGCCGTCACCGGTTTCCCCGACGACCGCGCCTGGGAACTCCCCGAGGAACGCCCGTACGCGGAGCTCGGCGGCTTCCTGGACGACGCGGCCGGCTTCGACGCGGACTTCTTCGACATCAGCGCCACCGAGGCCGTGGCCACCGAACCCCTCCAGCGCCTCATGCTCCACCTCGCGTGGGAGACCGTCGAACGCGGCCACATCGCCCCGCACACCCTGCGCTCCACACTGACCGGCGTGTACGTCGGCGCCACCGGGCACGACTACGCGACGCGCCTGGAGACCGCACCCGACGAGCTCCTGCCCTACCTGGGCGGCGGCACCTCCGGCAGCCTCGTCTCCGGCCGCATCGCCTACGCCCTCGGTCTCGAAGGCCCCGCCATCAGCGTGGACACGGCCTGCTCGTCCTCCCTGGTCGCCCTCCACCTGGCCTGCCAGGCGCTGCGCCGCGGGGAGTGCGGGCTCGCCCTCGCCGGCGGCGGCACCGTCATGTCGACGCCGCACACCTTCCACGCCTTCGCCCACCAGAAGTCCCTTGCGCAGGACGGCCGTTGCAAGCCGTTCGCCGCCGCGGCCGACGGCATGGGCCTTGGCGAGGGCGTCGGCCTGGTCCTGCTGGAGCGGCTCAGCGACGCGAGGAAGAACGGCCATCCGGTGCTCGCCGTCATCCGCGGCTCCGCGGTGAACCAGGACGGTGCAGGCTACGGCCTGGCCGCCCCCAACGGCCCCTCCCAGCAGCACGTGATCCGCGCCGCCCTCGCCGACGCGCGGCTCACCCCGGACCGGATCGACGCCGTCGAGGCACACGGGACGGGCACCCCCATCGGCGACGCCATCGAGGTCCAGGCCCTCCTCGCCACGTACGGCGCCGACCGCTCCCCCGACCGCCCCCTGTGGCTCGGCTCCGTCAAGTCCAACACGGGGCACACGCAGGGGGCCGCCGGTACCGCGGCGCTCATCAAGATGGTCCAGGCCCTCCGCCACGGCACCCTGCCGCCGACCCTCCACGTCGACCGCCCGACTCCGCTCGCCGCCTGGAAGAAGGGCGCGGTACGGCTGCTCACCGAGGCGGTCGACTGGCCGCGCCGCGAAGAGCCCCGCCGTGTCGGCATCTCCGCGTTCGCCACGTCCGGCACCAACGCCCACCTCATCCTCGAAGAGGCTCCGGCGCCGCATGCCGCCGCTGACGGGGCGACGGCCGTCGCCGCGTCACCCGAACTCCCGGTGGCCTGGGCCCTGTCGGCCCGTACTCCCGAAGCCCTGCAAGCGCAGGCGAAGGCCCTGGTCGCACACTTGGCGGCCGCCGACCCCGCGCCCTCCCCCGCCGAGGTCGCCTACTCACTCGCCGCCACCCGCAGCCCCCTGGAACACCGTGCCGTCCTCACCGGCACGGACCACACCGAACTGCTCACCGCCGCCCGCGCCCTGGCCGCCGGGGAGGACCACCCGGACCTCGTCCGGAGCGTCCCCGGGGACACTCCCAAGAAGATCGCGTGGCACTTCGACGCCGAGGCCGCCGACCCCCACTCCGCCGACGCCGGTGACACCACTCCCCTGAGCCTCGCGGGTGCCGACTTCCGCGCGGCCTTCCCGCTCTTCGCGACCGCCTTCGACGAAGCGCGCGCACGCCTCGACCTCCACCTCGCGACTTCCCTGCGCTTCGCGGTGCAGACCGCGCTCGCGCGCCTGCTCCTCGAATCCGGGGTCCGCCCGCACACCCTCACCGGACACGGCGTCGGCCACATCGCCGCCGCGCACGCCGCCGGGATCCTCACCCTCGACGACGCGTGCCGACTGGCCGCCGCCCACGCCGCGGCCACCGCCGAGGGTGCGCAACCGCCCCCACCGGACGCCTACGAGCCCGTGCTGAAGCAGCTGACGTTCCAGCGCCCCACGCTCGGGCTCACCAGCACCGCTCCGGCCGACACCCCCATCGCCTCCCCCGAGTACTGGCACCACCACCTCACCTCGCCCGCCGCCGCACCCCCCGCCCCCGACACCCACACGCCTCTCCACCTGGGCACGTTCTCCCCCGGCACACCCGCCGTACGCGCCCTGCTGACCGCCCTCGCGCGGCTGCACACCACGGGCGGCACCGTCGACTGGACCCCGCTCGTCCGGCGCACGCCGCACCCCCGGACCGTCGACCTGCCGACGTACCCCTTCCAGGCCAAGCGCTACTGGCTGCACGACCACACCACGCACGCCACGGTGTGACCCGCCAACACCACGCACCAACATCCCACCCACACAGGAGCATTCATGACCAGCACCGACAACACCCCCGGCCAGGACGCCACCGAGCTGGAGAAGCAGCTCGCCGCGGCCACCCCCGAGGAGCGCGAGAAGCTCCTCACCGACACCATCCGCACGCAGGCCGGCACCCTCCTGAACACGACCCTCGCCGACGACAGCAACTTCCTCGAGAACGGTCTCAACTCCCTCACCGCTCTCGAACTCACCAAGACGCTGATGACGCTGACCGGCATGGAGATCGCCATGGTCGCCATCGTCGAGAACCCCACACCCGCCCAGCTCGCCCACCACCTCAGCCAGGAGCTGGCACACACCACCGCGTAACCCCTGGACCACCCGGGCATGACGCCCAACCCCGCCCCCGGACGCACAGCCCGGGGGCACAAAAACGAAGGCCGCGGTCAGGCCGCGGGGCAAAGCGCCGCGGGGCCGGCCGGGGCCGAGGCGGCGCGGGCCACGGTCGCGCGCACGGGACGGGCGGTACGTACGGTGGCCGCGGCCTGCGAACGGTTCCGCGCGAAGACGACGAGGCGCAGTACCGCGAACCGCGCGACACCGGCGAGTGCGGAGGCCGACAGGTACACGACCTGCTCGAGCACCGCGCCGGGTGCCACCACCAGCTGCTGCAGGACGAGCATCGCCACACAGGTCACCGCGTACGCGGCCGCCGCGGACCCGGCCGACTGCGCGTGCTGCCGCCCGGTCGCGCGCCCGCCCGCGCCGAAGGTGAAGCGGGCGTGGAGCTCGGTGGCGAGGAGCGTGGAGACCACGGTGACCAGGGCGTTGGCCGCCGCCCAGGGCAGCCAGGAGGCGAGGGCCACCACGGCGAAGCTGGAGGCGAGGCCCACCCCGCCACCGCAGAGCACGAAGCGGGCGAAGGCGGCACAGGCGCCGGGTACGGCGGCCTGCTCCTGGCTCTGTGCTGTCCCCATGACGTGACCCCTCCGACGCCGACTCCCCGAATCGCGCGTCTCGTGCCCCGTGGGACGAGGCGACGCGCTCCCTATGACGCCATCATGGCACACATATGGCACCACGCGATGCCATTTTCTCCACTCGCGTGGCCATCAGGGCAGACACAGCAGAGAGGCGCAGCCGTGAAGCCGCGCCTCAAATGGGGATGAACGTCTATATCCAGGCCGACACTCCACTCCGGCACACGCGTGGCACCAATGCGGAGCCAAGCCGCGACGCGGCCTCACGGCACAGACGCCGCAGCCGAGCCGGCGGTCGGCCGGACGGCTTCCGTCCTAACTCTGCGGAGGATCCTGCCGGTCCGAGCCGAGCTGCCCCCTGAGCTTGTCCTGGGCCGTATCGACCTGACTGCTGTACTTGCTCTGCGTCCTGTCGTCGACGAAGTCGCCCGCCTTGTCGATTCCCTGGCCGGCCTTGTTCTCGTGCCCCTTGAGCATCTGCTTGAGCTTGTCCATGACGGTCATGGGCGCACCTGCCTCTCTGCGTGTCTCCCCTCATCCAGGTTCAGGGCACAGCCGGGGATCCGCATCTTTCCGGCGCAAGCGCTTCGCTCGTTCGAGGGCAGGAGACCGTGCCGCGCTTTCGGGCGGTGCGGAGCGGGCCATGATCACGAAAGGCCCGCGGTGGCGGGCCTTTCGCCTGTTCAGGAGGGATTGCCGTGATCCTCGTCATCGTCGTCGCCGTAGTGGCTCTGTGCGCGGGGCTGGCCGCGAACCGGTTCCTGCGGCCGCGGCTCATGAGCGACGACGACGCCGGTATGGCCGTCAAGGACCTCGTCGGCCCGTTGCTGACACTGACCGTCCTCCTGCTGGCCTTCGTGCTTGTCACCGCCTCCGGCTCCTACAGCAAGGCGGAGATCGCCTCGCGCGGCGAGGCCCGCGCGCTCGACCAGCTCACCGAGGTCGCCGAATACGCGCCCCCGGCCGAGCGGGAGCGGGTCCAGGCGGACACCGTCTGCTACGCACGTGCCGTACGCAGCCAGGAGTGGCCCGCCATGGCCGACGGAAAGGGGTCGGCGGCACCCAGCGTGTGGTCGACGGACGTCCGCCGCTCCTTCCGCGGCCTGGAGGGCAAGCCCGTGTTCGGCATGCTGATCGCCGCCGACAACAAGCGGTCCGACGAACGCGAGGAACGCCTCACACAGGCCACCGCCAGCATTCCCAGCGCCATCTTCTGGTTCCTGCTCGCCACCCTCACCATCACGGTCGTGGCGCTCGCCATCTGTCTGCCCCGCAGGAACAAGCGCGGCCAGGTCATCGTACTCACCGTGATCACCGCGCTCCTGACGGCGACGCTGTGCATCATCCGCGACGTCGACCGGCCCTTCGGCGGAATCATCAACGTCGAATCCACCGCGATCACGGAGGTGGAACGGCAGGCGACCCGCGACTTCCTCACCCACCACAAGGCCGCCGACCTGCCGTGCGACAACAAGGGCGACCGGCGCGCCACCTGACGCCGCCCGCCCTGACGCAGGTCCGGCGATGACCGGTGCGGTCGGTCAGAGAGGTTCGTCCCGTGCATCGGTGGCTTTCCGAACGACGCCGGTCGGCGGTGAGCCTGGCTCTCGCGGGATGCGCGGAGGTGATCCTCTCCATCGACGGCGTGGCGCGCATTTCGGCGGCGGACGTCGGCGTATTCGTCTGCTTCGCCTATCTGCTCCCGTACCTTGCCCTCACCTTGACCGCCTTCTTGAGCGCAGGTCCGGAGCACGTCCGCTCCTGGGCTCATCGCGAAGCTCGCGGCACCTTCCTGCAGCGCTACGTCCTCGGGACCGCGCCCGGCCCCGGGGGGTCGCTCTTCATCGCGGCTGCCGCGCTGGTGGTGGCGGTGCTGTGGCTGCCCGGCCACCTCAGCACGGCGTTCGCCGCCCTCCCCCGCACGCTGGTGGCTCTCGCCCTGGTCGTCGTCGCCTGGATCTGCGTGGTCGTGGCCTTCGCCGTCACCTTCCAGGCGGACAACCTCGTGGAGAACGAGCGGGCACTGGACTTCCCCGGCGAGCAGGCCCCGGCCTGGTCCGACCACGTCTATTTCGCCTTGGCCGCGATGACGACGTTCGGCACCACCGACGTCGTCGTGACCTCACGGGACATGCGGAGGACCGTGGCGGCGAACACGGTCATCGCCTTCGTCTTCAACACCGTCACGGTCGCGATCCTGGTGTCGGCACTGGGCGGCCGATCTCCGTGACGGACTGAGGCGCGCACTTCTGCTGGACCCTCAGCGCCTCCTCCTCGCCCAACGGCACCGGCAGCCGCTCGGTGTCCTTCGGGATGAGCGTCTCGGCCTCGGCGGGCAGGATCCTGACCTGTTCCGAGGAGACGGAGACCTCGTGGGCCTGCAACCAGGCGTTCACCGCGGGGGTTTCCGTGCATTCCAGGGCGCCGACGGCAGCGAGGGCCGCTCCCAGTCGGGGGTGTCGGTCAGGGAGGAGGAACAGGTACGCGTCATCGGCCATCGCGGATCATCGCCTTCTCATTCGAACAGCAGGACAGCGGGACAGCGGGACGTCAGGCGTCCGGCCGACCCCGGATCGCAGGGTCCAGACACCACACGTGCCCGCAGTCGGCCGGTTCACTCAGCCTCCGCCCCGGCCTTGTGGGTGCGTCATGCGCTCGACCGCCACCGTCGCCGCGGCCACGAAGGCGGCGATCGCCGGATGGGCGCCGCCGCCCGCCCGGAACGCGACCTTCGAGCGGCGGAACAACGGCAGCTCCGTGAGCACCACGCGCACGGGGCTCGGCACCGCGGCCATCTCCGGCACGAACCCGGCGCCCTGACCGGCGGCGACCAGGGCCAGCACGGTACGGAAGTCGTTGACCTGGTGGCGGATCCTGGGCTGGAACCCGGCGGCCTGGCAGGCGCGTACGGCCATCGCGTGGCCGGTGGTGCCGTCCCGCGCGGTGATCCACGGCATCTCGGCGCAGGGCCCGAGCAGCGCTGCCAGCGTGCTTCCGGAGCCGGAGCCGGAGTCCACAGTCGCGTCCGGGCCCGCGGACCCGCTCCCGGCATGGGTGACGAGGTACATCGGCTCTTCGAGCAGCGGCACCTCGTCCACGGTCGTGTCGGGGGTCGCGGGGACGAAGTCGTAGTCATGGACGAGAGCCACGTCCAGCTCGCCGGCGCGCAGACCGTCGGAGACGCGCGCGGAGTCGATCTCCCGCACCATCGGTTCCAACGCGGGGTGCCGCTCCGCCAGTTCGGCCAGCGCGCCGGGAACGATGGTGTGGCCGCCGGAAGGGAACGTCCCGATGCGCAGCGGTCCGCCGATGCCCTCCCGCGCGCCCGCCAGCTCGGCCACCGCCTGTTCGAGGCGGTTCAGCACCGCGTCGGCGTGGGCGACCAGGGAGCGGCCGGCGGGCGTGAGGACCACGCGTCTGCCGCTGCGTTCCAGCAGCGGCACGCCCGCTTCCCTCTCCAGCACCCCGAGCTGCTGGGAGACGGCGGACGCGGTGAAGGTCAGCGCTTCGGCCACGGCGGCGATGGTGCCCCGCCGGTCCAGTTCGCGGAGCAGATGGAGGCGACGGACATCGAGCATAAGTTCAGCTTAGGTGTGAGGGCGGAAATCTGAAATGGATCTACCGAGTGGTGTGGGCCAGGGTGGGAGCCATGAACCGCGAACCGCTCTTCACCGGCCTGTACGTTCCCCTGATCACTCCGTTCACCGCCGATCTGCGCCTGGCCCCCGACGCGCTGGCCCGACTCGCCGACGAGGCGCTGTCGGCCGGTGCCTCCGGTCTTGTCGCCCTCGGGACGACCGCCGAGACCGCCACGTTGACCGCCGAGGAGAGAGAAACGGTGGTCCGTATCTGCTCGGCCGCCTGCCGGGCACACGGCGCACCGCTCATCGTCGGGGTCGGCACCAACGACACGGCCGCCGCCATCACGTCCCTGCGGGAGCTGGCGGCCAAGGGCGACGTCGCCGCGGCGCTGGTCCCCGCGCCGCCCTACATCCGCCCCGGGGAGGCGGGGACCCTGGCGCACTTCACCGAGCTGTCCGAGCACGGCGGCCTGCCGTTGATCGTGTACGACATCCCGTATCGCACCGGCCAGACGCTCGGCGCCGGCACGATCGCCGCGCTCGGCCGCCTGCCGGAGGTCGTCGGCATCAAGCACGCGACCGGCGCGATCGACGCGACGACCATGGAGTTGCTCGACTCGCCCTTGCCCGGTTTCGCGGTGCTCGGCGGTGACGACATCGTCCTCTCGCCGCTCGTCGCGGCGGGCGCCCACGGCGGAATCGTCGCGTCCGCCAATCTGCGGACAGCCGACTTCGCCGAGATGATCGCGCTGTGGCGAAGAGGCTCCGCCGCACCCGCCCGCAGCCTCGGAGCCGAACTGGCCCGGCTGTCCGCCGCCCTCTTCACCGAACCGAACCCCACGGTGGTCAAGGGAGTGCTGCACGCCCAAAACCGCATTCCCAGCCCGGCCGTCCGCATGCCGCTGCTGGCCGCCTCCGCCGATTCGGTCCGCCGGGCGGCGCCCCTGGCACGGCCGGGTCTCGCATAGTGGTCACTCTCTGGACCCGACGCCCGGTCGCCGTGTTTCCATGCGCGTAACACTTGCGGCTTGAACGTCCTCGCGCACTGAAAGGGCCCCTTTGACCACGCGACCCGATACGAAGACAGCGCAGCCGGTGCTCTCGCAGCTGCTCACGGAGATCGAACACCGCAACCCGGCGCAGCCGGAGTTCCACCAGGCCGCCCGCGAGGTCCTCGAGACCCTGGCACCGGTCATCGCGGCTCGCCCCGAGTACGCCGAAGCCGGCCTGATCGAGCGCCTGTGCGAGCCGGAGCGGCAGATCGTCTTCCGGGTGCCGTGGCAGGACGACCGCGGTCGCGTGCGGGTCAACCGCGGCTTCCGGGTGGAGTTCAACAGCGCACTCGGCCCGTACAAGGGCGGCCTGCGCTTCCACCCCTCGGTGAACCTCGGCGTCATCAAGTTCCTGGGCTTCGAGCAGATCTTCAAGAACGCGCTGACGGGCCTCGGCATCGGCGGCGGCAAGGGCGGCAGCGACTTCGACCCGCGCGGCCGCAGCGACGCGGAAGTCATGCGTTTCTGCCAGTCGTTCATGACGGAGCTGTACCGGCACATCGGCGAGCACACGGACGTCCCCGCGGGTGACATCGGCGTCGGCGGCCGGGAGATCGGCTACCTGTTCGGTCAGTACCGGCGCATCACCAACCGCTGGGAGGGCGGCGTCCTCACCGGCAAGGGCCGGAACTGGGGCGGTTCCCTGATCCGTCCGGAGGCGACCGGATACGGCAACGTCCTCTTCACGGCGGCGATGCTGCGTGAGCGCGGCGAGACCCTGGAAGGCCGGACGGCGGTCGTGTCGGGCTCCGGGAACGTCGCCATCTACACCATTGAGAAGCTGGCGGCCCTGGGCGCCAACGCCGTGACGTGTTCGGACTCCTCCGGCTACGTGGTCGACGAGAAGGGCATCGACCTCGACCTGCTCAAGCAGGTGAAGGAGGTCGAACGCGCCCGGGTGGACACCTACGCCCAACGCCGCGGCGCCTCGGCCCGGTTCGTGCCGGGCCGGCGGGTCTGGGAGGTGCCTGCCGACATCGCACTGCCGTCCGCCACGCAGAACGAGCTGGACGCCGACGACGCCACCGCTCTGATCCGAGGCGGTGTGAAGGCGGTCTCGGAGGGCGCCAACATGCCGACGACCCCCGAGGCCGTCCGCCTGTTCCGGCAGGAGGGTGTCTCCTTCGGTCCCGGCAAGGCGGCCAACGCCGGGGGCGTCGCGGTCAGCGCGCTGGAGATGGCCCAGAACCACGCCCGTACGTCGTGGCCGGCGGAGCGCGTCGAGGAGGAGCTGGCGCGCATCATGAACGACATCCACAGCACGTGCCACGAGACCGCCGAGCGCTACGGCGCCCCCGGCGACTACGTGACGGGCGCGAACATCGCCGGCTTCGAGCGGGTGGCGGACGCGATGTCCGCCCAGGGCGTCATCTGACCCGCGGTGCGACACTGGCGGATGTGACGGACAGCGAACGGCGGACGGACCGGCGCCTGGAGCGGGCCATCCTCGAACTCCTCGAGCGGCGCCGCCCGTCCGCGACGATCTGCCCCTCCGACGCCGCACGGGCGGTGTACGAAGGGGACGACGACGGCTGGCGCGCCCTCATGGAACCGGCGCGCCGGGCCGCCCGCCGGCTGGTCGCGGCCGGCGAGGTGGAGATCACCCAGGGGGGCCGCCCCGTGCGGCCCGCGGACGCGCGCGGCCCGATCCGGATCCGCCGCGTCCGCTGACCCGCGTCCGACGCCGGAGCGTGCTCAGACGGTGGTGCGGAAGGGTCCTGCGACCTCGTAGGTGATGCCGCCGGAGGAGCTGCCGGACGTACCGCGCTGGCTGGAGAAGTACAGCCGCTTGCCGTCGGGGGAGAAGGCCGGGCCGGTGATCTCGGAGCCGGACTGGCCCGTGATGCGCAGGAAGGGGGCCACGACGTCGGCGGGGGTGATGACGCAGATCTCCATGTTGCCGCCGTCCTCGGCGACGAACAGGTCTCCCGAGGAGCTGCCGGTGACGTTGTCGACGCCGGTCAGGGGCGCGGTGCCGCTGGTGACGAGGCTGTCGTCGTAGGCGAGTTCGTAGGTGTTGGCGCGCAGGTCGAGCCGCCAGAGGCGGTTGTCGCCCTTGGTGGTGAACCAGACGGTGTCGGCGGCGTAGTGGCAGCCCTCGCCGCCGTTGAAGATCTTGGCCCCGGAGACCTGGTCGCGGGTGTAGGTGGGCGAGCCGTCCGGGTCGGGCACGTTGGCCCAGGTGAAGGAGCCCGAGGTGCCGGAGCCCGCGACCAGTACCTGGAGGGTGCCGGAGGAGAGGTCGCCCCAGGTGGCCGGGGTGAACCGGTAGAAGCAGCCGTCCGACTCGTCCTCGGTCAGGTAGATCACCTTGCGCACCGGGTCGGCGGCGGCAGCCTCGTGCTTGAACTGGCCCATCGCGCTGCGGCGGACGGCGGCCTTCGCGCCCCACGGGTCGGTCTCGTAGACGTAGCCGCGGCTGACCTCCTCGCAGGACAGCCAGGTGTTCCACGGGGTGGCCCCGCCCGCGCAGTTGTTCCGGGTGTTGGACAGGACCCGGTAGGCGCCCGTGACGGAACCGGACGAGCTGAACTTGACGGCGCTCGCCCCGCCGCCGGTGGCGAGCTCGGAGTTGGAGACGTATATCCAGCCCGTGCCGTCGGCGAAACAGGCGCCGCCGTCCGGGGCGCCGTGCCAGGTGTACGAGGTGCCGGAGACGGTCCGGCCCGAGCGGGCTATGACGCGGCTGGTGAAGCCGGCCGGCAGCATGATGCCGTTGGCGTCGGCGGCCAGCAGCCCGCCGTAGGGGCTGGTGCCGGGCTGGGCCGGGGCCGCGTAGGCGGCGCCGTGCATGAGGGTGCCTCCGAAGACGGCGGCAGAGGTGCCGAACACCGCACCACGCAGGAAGTTGCGACGGTCCACAGATACTCCTACACCGGGAAACGAACGATGAGTTGACGGGCGTCGCCGACTGGTCACAGGGACCGTAGGGGCTGTGACCGGACCGGGGCAGGGACGAGTGAGCCAACTTTGTCCGGCGAAGGGGTGCGCGAACGCGGTGCGGAGGTTACCGGCCCCGCACCGAATGAACTGTGCGGAAACCTTTGTGGTGCGAGTGCCGCGCGACGTCCCCGGGGAAAGGGCCGACAGGCGCGGGCAGGTTCTAACGTCCGTCGGTGAACCCGAGATGCTGATCGCGGCCCGCGCCCTGCTCGGCCTCGGCGGCGCCACGCTGATGCCCTCCACGCTCAGCCTGGTGCGGCGCATCTTCCGGGACGACAGGCAGCGGTCGGCCGCGATCGCGATCTGGTCCGGCGCGATGGCCGGCGGCGTGGCGCTCGGCTCGGTGCTCAGCGGCGTGCTGCTCGAACACTTCTGGTGGGGCTCGGTCTTCCTGGCCAACCTGCCTGCCATGGTCCTGCTGCTGGTGGCGATGCCACTCCTTGTGCCCGAGTTCCGGCAGGCGAGCCCGGGCAAGTTCGACCTGGTCAGCGTTCCGCTGTCGATGGCGGCCGTACTGCCAATCGTCTACGCCCTCAAGGAGTTCGCCGCGGAGGGGTTCGCGATCACCTATCTGGTGAGCATGGTCGTCGGCGTCGGCTTCGCCGCCCTCTTCGTCCACCGCCAACGCACGTACCGCAGCCCGATGGTCGACCCCGCGCTGTTCCGGAACGCCGGCTTCAGCGCGGTCATGATGCTCAACACGCTGATCATGTTCGCCATGATGGGCTCGGCGTACTTCATCGCCCAGTACCTCCAGTCGGTACTCGGCAAGACCGCCCTGGAGGCCGCCCTCTGGAACCTGCTGCCCTCGGTCGCCGTCCTGATCAGCGCTCCCGCCGCGGCCGCCGCGGCCCGGGCCTTCGGACGCAGGCCCGTCATCGTCACCGGCTTCACCGTCGCCACCGGCGGGTTCGCCGTGCTGACGCAGGTCGGCACCGACTCCCTGTGGATGCTGATCGCGGGCGCCGGCGTCCTCGGTGCCGGCGCCGTCAGCGTCCTCTCGCAGGTCGTCGACATCGCACTGGGCATCTCGCCCGGCCACCAGGCCGGGGCGGTCTCGGCGCTCTCCGAGACCTCCACCGAATTCGGCGGCGCGCTGGGCATGGCGGTCCTGGGCAGCATCGGCACCGCGGTATTTCGGGACGGCATGCGGGACAAGCTGCCCGACGGCATCCCGGCCGAGGCCGCCGACGCCGCCGGGCAGACCATGGCCGGCGCCGCCCACGTGGCCGCCACGCTCGAAGGCCGGATGTCCCAGGACCTGCTACGTGCCGCACGCGAGGCCTACACCAACGGCTTCACCCTCGCCGCCGGTGTCGGCGCGACGCTCCTCCTCGGCGCCACGATCCTCGCCGCCCTGGCGCTGCGCGGCGTCCCGGCGGCGGAGAAGGGCGAGGTCCCGGTCGACCGCGTGTCGGACGAGGACGCGGCTCAGTGAGCCTGACCGTCCCCACCGGTACCCTCGCCTTCACCGGCGCCTTCGCCTTTGCCTTCGCCCGCCCCCTCGTCGGCGGTGTCCCCCGCCGACCTTGCGGGGGCCGCCGCCGCACGCGTGTTGACGTATGTGGTCAGCTGCCGCACCTGCCGTTCCAGGTTCTTGATGCGGTCCAGGATGTCCTCGGGAAGATTCGGCATCAGGAGCCCTCCATGCCTTCGACGCCTTCGACGCCTTCGAGGTAGAGTTCCGCCGTTTCGGCGCGGCCCCGCTCGGGGGCGGTGACCTTGACTCCGATGACGCGGTACGTCGCGTCGAGGCCCTCGCTGAACCAGACGTCGTGAATGCGCAGCCGCACGGTCGTCCCGAGGAGCGAGGGCGTGGTGTCCCCGTCGAGGCGGACCCGGACGGCGGGGATGACGACCGGGCCGCCGAGCGCCGCGAGTGCGGTGCGGGCCAGGGAGTCGAGTGCGGCCTTGTTGGTGACGTTGCTGTGGTCGGACGTGGTGTCCAGGCGCGGGAACCCGGCGCCGATCAGCGTGTGCGCCACGTGTTCGTCCGAGATGACGGGGCGGTCCGCGCCCTCGGGGGTGCCCCCGCGGGCGCGGGCGGTGGTGCCGCCGCGGGTGGCGTCGCGGGGGAAGGAGTACGTGAGGATGTCGCCCGGCAGGTCGAGGACCGTGGTGCCCTCGCCGACGTGGATGCGCGGGACGCCGAACAGCAGCCGCTTGGCGCGCTGACCGGTCGCCGGGTCGCGGTACACGCTCACCAGGTACTCGAAACCCGGTTCCATGGTGGCCAGTTGGGAGATCGCCTCCTCCACCGGCGTCTCGTCGCCGTCGAGGTACGTCACCGTGCGCGGCGTGCCCGGTGGCGCGGGCGCGAAGCCGACGCCGATGTCGCCGCCGGGCATGCTCTGGATGTGCTCCCACAGCCGGCGCACGATGGTGAGGTCGTCGGTATTGGTGTACGTGAGGTTCTGCCGGATGTGGCGGTGGGCCGCGTACGAGTCGAAGGTGGCGGCCTGGAGCGCGACGGTGACCATGCCCTGCTCGTCCATGGCCGGGGTGAGCGTCCAGACGATGCCGCCCCAGCACACCTGGTCGCCGCGTTCGAGGTAGACGGCGGTACGGCCCTCCAGGATCTCCCTGACCCGCCGCGCCATCCGCCGGTTGGGCACCGGCAGGGTGGCGCTGAGCGATCCCGGCTTGCCGATGTAGTCGTCGAACTCCAGGCCCTGCAAGGGAAGGACGTCGATGGGGGTGCCTGTACGCAGGTCGGTGAAGTACGCGAGGTAGGGGCTGTCCACGGGTCAGGCGACCGGGTCGACGCGGATGAAGCGGCTGTCGTACCAGGTCTTGGGAGACCCGGCCTTGTGGGCGGCGGTCGCGATGTACTTGACGCCCGGAGTGAGGCGTCCCAGCGGGAAGTTGGTGAACACGGAGGCCGAGCCCGCCCCGGTGTAGACCGCGGCCACGTCGTCGGAGGCGGTGACGAGGAGTGCGCCGCCCGCCAGCGGCCGGACGTTCACCGAGAAGAAGCCGCCGCCTCCGCCCTCGCCCGCGATGCGCGCCCCGACCGATATGTGCACCCAGGTCGACGGCGGTGCGGTGAACTCGACGGTGAGCGGGCCCGCGTCGGTGAGGGCCTCGGTGTACGTGGTGGAAGCGGTGTGCCCCAGGGCCGAGCTGCGTTTGAGCATGGCGTCGGGGATGTACTGCCGCCACTGGCCGCCGTCCCAGCGCTCCAGGCGTCCGCCCGCGTCCCGGTACTGCCCCGCGTACGCGCCCTGGGCGCCGTGTCCGCCGCCTGCGGGCAGGATGCCGCCGAGCGCCGCGGTGTAGCGGCGCCGGTCGGCGACCGCCGTCGCCCAGGTGATGCCCCGCGCGGCCGAGGCACCCGCAGCGACCGACACCTCGTACAACAGCTCGGCGCTCTTCGGCAGCGCGGGCGGCACCGGCGCGCTCGCCGGAGTTCCCTGGACGATCTCCAGAACGGCCTCGTAGCGCCCCGAGGCGTCGTAGTCCGCGTCGTACACCCGCACCACGAGCGCGTCGATGCGCGGCAGTGTGGCGTGGCCGTCGGCGAAGGTGAGCTGTGTGTCGGCGTCCACGGTGACCGGGTAGCCGCCCTGGGCCGCAGCGGAGCCGCCGGGCACCCACAGCCGGCCGGGCGAGAGCCGGGCCTGCATGCTGCTGGCGGCGCTGCCGGTCAGCTGGAGTCCGCCCACGGCACAGCCGCCGCGGGCGGTCAGCGGGCCTGAGGACGCCATCCCGAGGCTCATGGCGAGCCGGGTGTCCTCCCGGGTCTGGCCGGTGGGCAGATGCCATGCGGAACGTGTCGTCATGGAACTCTCCAAAGTCGCCGGGATTGCCGGTCGTTGCGGGTGGGCGCCGTCGCGCGCTCGGACACGGGCCGGACCCCGCGGTGCGGCCTCACCACTCGGCCGACCGCCAGGCGACGGTTGCCGACGCCCGCTCCGCGTCGCCGGACTCGGCCCGGAAGGACAGCCGGGACGCGCCCGGGGCCAGGGTGAACAGTTCCTCGGGGACGCTGCCGACGACCGCGGTGTGGCGGCGCGAGGCCGTCCCGTTGAACAGCACGGAGCCTTCGGCGGTGTCGACCTCCAGCACGTCGCCGAGCAGCAGGGGCAGGTCGTACTCCAGCCAGGTGCCGCTGTCGTGGTTGGCCAGGCGCGGACCGGCACACGGCCCGGTGAAGGTGATCAGCGGGTGGGCGGGGGCGCTGCCCGTGTTCTCCACCGTCGCCCCGCCGACGGACCCCGGGGTGCCCCAGTCCAAGGGCCACGCCAACGGCCAGGTCAGGCCCGGCTCCCGGCGCGGCAGACCGATCTCGACCCGGCGCGCGACGCTCTCGTACCGCCGTGGGTCCATGGCCTTCCACTGGAGCGTCACCTTGGCCAGGCGGCCGGCGAGGAACTGCCGGTCCGTGGGCACGACGCGCTGGGTGACGCGCGCCTTCACGGCCAGCGTCTCGCCGTACAGCCGCACCGCGAGCCACTCCTCCTCGTCCCGTACCCCGGTGGCGGAGCGCAGCGCGCGCAGGGCGTCCAGGGCCGCTTCGGGGCCGCCGTCCGGGTCCGGGGCGAGCCACAGCTGTGCGGTGACGGTGCGGGGCTGGGCCCATTGGGTGCCCGGCCAGCCGCCGTGCCCGGCCGGACGGTTCGCGTCGGACGACTCCAGGCCGGGCAGTTCCTCCCAGCCGGTGAGGCCCTCGGCCGCCACCCAGTAGGGGGTGCCTGGACCGATCAGGAGGCCCGCCCACTGCACCTGCCCGTCCCTGTCGATCAGCGCCCCGGGCCCGGCGTCGGCAACCTCTGCCGCACCGGCCGCACCGGATCCGTACCGTGTCCGCGTCCGCGCGTTCATCCGCTCACCACCACGCCACTCCTGGTCTGCTGCACGGTTTCAGCCCCGGGCCTTCATCAGGAACATCAGATCCTCGGCGGTCTGCCGGGCACTGCCGCCGCGCGCCTCGTAGTAGTTCTCGATCACCACACCGCCGCCGCGCTGCTGCGGCCCCAGCGCACGGACCTGCCCCACACCCGGCCGCGGGCCCCGCGCGAGCAGTGCCTCCAGCCTGTTCAGCGGCAGCACGGCCTCGGACTGCCCCGCCTCGCCGAGCAGGGCGAGCGTGCCGCCGGCGCGCGGCAGCACGATGCCGCCCTGAGCGAGGGCCGGGATCGTCGGGAGACTGACGCCGAAGGTCTTGCCACCGACGCCCGGCACCCAGCCCGGGATGGACACCTTGACCTTGTTGAGCGCCTTGATCGCCGAGTTGACCAGGCCGATCACCGCGTTGATCGGCCCCTTCACGGCGCCGAGCACGCTGTTGAACACGCCCTTGGTGAAGTTCGCCAGGCCGTTCCAGGCCCGGTGCAGACCGTCGCGTACGGCACGGAAAGCGGCCGGGATGCGCTCACGGAGGAAGTTCAGCGCCGGTCTGATCACCGCGAGGACCGCGCGGATCACGGTCGTGATGATGGTCTTGTAGATCGTGAAGTACGTCTTCAGGACGGTCCAGATCACCCTCAGGACGACCTGGAAGGCGACCTTGATGGCGTTCCAGGTCGCCTGCACGACCTGCCGTGCCGCCCGCATCGTCGTGCCGATCACCTGCCCGATGATCCGGAACGCCGTCCGCACGATCCGCTGCACGGTCTTGGACTGCATCGCCATGTCGATGAGCTTGGTGATCAGCGGGAGCAGCAGCGCCATGATGGCGCCGAAGACGTTCGCCTTCATGGCGGTGTTCAGGCCGCGCTGCGCGGTGGTGACCCCCTGGAGGCCCGACTTCATCCGCCCCATGAGCCCGCCGCCGCGCGTGGCCGACTTCCCGGCTCCGTCCATGGCCCGGTCGGCCTGCCGGACGCTGCGGGCGGTGGCGTCCGCCTGCGTCTTGACCCCGCGGAGGGAACTCGCCGTACGGTCGAGCCCACCCTTGATCCGGCCGACGGCCCGGTCCGCCTGCTGCACGCTCGCCCGCAGCTTGCCGACCCCGGTCTCGGCCTGCGTCGCGCCGGTCCGCAGACCACGGAATCCGGTGGCCGAGCGGTTGAGGGCTGCTACGAGTGACATGGGCTGCCTCCTTGCGGTGTTCCGGCCCTTGCGGGTGGTCTCAGCTCAGTGCGCGGGCGAGTCCGTCGACCCGACGCTCCAGTTCCCGTAGAGCACGCGCGGTCTGCTGGATGTTGCCCACGTCCATGCGCCGTGCGGGCTGCGCACCACCCCCGGCGGGGGTGCGCGGCGCGGCACGCTGCCGCCGCAGCGCGGCCTCCGCTTTGCGTACGCCGTCTCGCGCCGTGCGCAGTGCCCGTTCGGCCGTCGACTTGACCTGGACGACCGTCTGCCGGTCCTGGCGGGCTCGCACGGTGCTCTGGGTGAGGGATCTGCGGAGCAGAGTGGTGCGGTTCTTGAGATCGGCGATCTGGCGGCCGACCTGCTGTTCCAGCGCGTTGATGGACTGTCTGAGGTCTTCGGGCCGCATGCGTGCGGCAGCGAGCCGGCTCTGCTCCTGGCGCTGCTCGCGTTCCTCGCGCATCCGCTCCAGGTCGAAGAGGGAACGCTCGGCGTTGAAGAGCTTGAAGCCGGCGGAGGCACCGGTGACCTCGGCCTTGGCCCACGTGGCCGAGGCCTCCAGTCCTTTGACCGACCCGGTCAAGGCCGTGACCTCGGCTTTGAGCCCGTTGACTTCGGCGTTGACGCCGGTGAGGCTCGTCTTGCGCCAGTCGGCCTCGACCTTGCCCAGCCATTCCTTGAGCCACTTCGGTACTTCTGTCTCGGACATGGTCCCTCTCCAGGCGCGGGGTCAGCCGAAGAAGCGGGCCAGCTCGGTTGCGCTGGGTTCCGCGGAAGGAGGCGAATCGTCGGGCTGGGCACCGGGCCGGGGCACCGGCTGCGGCGCCTCCGGCGCCGGCTCGTCCTCGTCCCGGTTGACCGAGGCGAACATCCAGTTGGCGATGGCCAGGTGGTCGACCACGGCGGCGAGCAGGTGGTCGGTCAGTGACCACTGCGCCACCTCACCCTCGTGCGCGAGCCGGAACGCACTGTCCCCCGGCAGATGCCGCACGAGCACGGCGAGCCGCCGCGACGACAGTTCACCGCGGTACCAGCCGAGCAGGTCGACACCGTAGTGGCGCAGCAGATCCGCCTCCAGCGCCTCGGCGTGCTCCTCCACGAGCGCACCGAGGCTCAGTCTTCCCCCACGCTCAGCCCTGTCGCCTCGCCGTAGGCGTTCAGGACGGCGGCCACGTCCTGGACGCTGACGTCGTGCTCGGCGAACCGCTTGTACTGCTCCTCGCCGAGCAACAGCGCGAGCAGCCCGTCCAGGTCGTTGTCGTCCAGGGAGGAGAGGCTCTGGGCCGAGCGGCGCGGGATCTCGGTGGGAAGCGAGAACGTCTCGCCGTCCACCTCGAACTCCCAGTTCAGGCCCAGCGATTCGAGCCGCTGGGCGCGGGCGGCGTTGACATTGAATGGCGCGGACATGGGGCTCCTGGGTCGATGGGTGATGGCTCGGCCGTGCGACCGCCGCAACTACCGCTACTCCTACTTCGCGAACGCGGGGTCGTTCATCAGCCAGGTCGCGAGCGGTGCGGCGTTGTCCACCGACAGCGCGGTGAAGGTGATGCCGAGCTTGACCGAAGCGGTACGGGTGAGCTGGAGCTCCTCGGTCTCGGTGACCTGGCCGCGCGCGATGACGAAGCGGTACTTGATGACATCGCCGTCGGCGAACTCCACGCCGAGCATCCGCTCGTCCTTCTTGGGCTCGGACGCCACCTGGTAGGTGTAGAGCTTGGACCCCTCCGCGGTCTCCTTGACGGCATCACCGCCGAAGAAGAACGGCAGGGTGTCCTCATTGAGCTGCAGCAGCGCGAACTTCACGGTGAGGTCCCGGTCGGAGTACACGAAACGCGCCGGGCTGACCGACTGCCACGTGTCCACCGGGTCGATCTTGTCCTTCTTGTTGAAGCGGATGCCGTCGGTGCTGGTGTAACCCAGGTCACGCCAGGGCGCGGCCCAGTTCGCGGTCACGTCGGCGGGCACCGGCGTACCGAGCGGGGCGGTGAGGATGCGCCCCGTGCCGGCGACGCGGATCTCGTTCGGGTTCATTCCGGGCATGCGGACTCCTTCGAACTGCTCAGGGCGCGCCGGCCTCGTACGCGTACGGGCTACGGGCTCCGTCAGGCCGGGCGGATCGAGAGCCGGGTGGTGGACAGATAGCGACTGGCTGCCTGCCGGTTGTAGTCGGGCAGCCAGCGCGGCCCGTCCGCCTCGGCGACATCGGTGACGCGGGCACCGCCGTACGTGGTGCCGCGCACGGTCAGCAGCGCCGTACGGGCCGCGGTGGCCACCGTGTGCGCGGTCGGCTTGTCGGGCCCGTAGACCTCCAGATCGATCAGGGGCTGGTCGAGGTGCTGGTCGTCGACCCACGCCCCGCCCGCCCGGGACACCAGGACGACTTTCTGCGTGCCGTCGAAGCCAGCGGGCGTGCGGTTGTCGACGATGACTCCGCCCAGCTCGGGGCGGCTCTTGAGATGGTCGACGACGAGGCGTTCCACGTCCGGGAACACGATGGGCGGATCGCTCACGCGCAACTCCTTGCGTGGTCCGGAGCGCTCATTGTGGCCCGCGTGCGGAGTGGGGGCAATGTGCCGGCGAGGCGATGCGGGGACTGTGTACGTGAATGTGATACTCCGTCAACTGTTCTGATATGCAAGCCAGTTGAGGAGCCGAAGCTTCCGCGTTCGCGAGCCGTCCCTGCGGGCGGAAAACAGAAAGAGGCCGTTCGGAGAACGGCCTCTCATCTGCGATGTTCGACTGATCGAACAGTCGGGACGACAGGATTTGAACCTGCGACCCCTTGACCCCCAGTCAAGTGCGCTACCAAGCTGCGCCACGTCCCGGTGCCCGTGTGACCTGGGGTTTCCCCTGGCCGAACGCGCACCGAAACAATACCGCACTTCGACCGGTGATCGCTCACGCGCCGGAGGGGGACGCGGCGTGACCCGGGTCACCGTCCACGGACACGGGATCTTGGGCGGGGCCGCGCCCCCGAGCTCGGCCACGGCGGGCGGACAGGGCCCTCCGTCCGTTCAGCCCGTGGGCGTCACCCCCAACTCCGGATGTTCTTCCAGGAGTCGGGGCGGTGCGGCCTGGCGCCAGGAGTCGGCCAGGATGTCCGTGAGTTCGTCGGTGTCCAGGGCCGCGAGACGCACCCGCACCCAGGCCGAGCCCGCCTCGTGGGCGGCGACCCAGAACTTGTCCGGCTCGGCGAGGACCAGTTCGTCGCGCTCGACCTTCGGGCAGCGCACGGCGAAGGACGTCTCGTCGTCGGGGACCGTCACGAACATCTTTCCGGCCACCCGGAACGTCGGCATGCTCCACGCGACCTTCTCCACCGTCTCCGGCAGGGCGAGGGCGATGCGGCGCACGTCGTCGGAGGTGACGCGGGCACGGGATCTGGACTTCGGCATGGCAGAACCGTAGCCAACGCCACTGACAGTCGCCCTGCGACGGCCCCCGGCCCGCCCTCAGAGCACGCGCTTGTCCAGCCAGGCCGTCAGGTCTTCCTGGACCTCGTCGCGGTTGGTCTCGTTGAGGATCTCGTGGCGTGCGTCGGGGTAGCCCTTCCACGTCAGGTCCTCGACCCCCGCGTACCGGAAGTCCTCCAGGAGTTCGTGGACCAGCGTCATCCGCTGGTTGCAGGGGTCCTGCTCGCCGACCGCGATGTGGATCGGCAGGTCGGCCGGCACGCGCGCGATGTTGCGCGGATCGTTGATCTTCCGTACGGCGCGCACCCAGTCCAGGGAGAGCCCCGCCGAGAAGGCGAATCCGCAGCGCTCGTCGGCGACGTAGGCGTCGACCTCGGCCTCGTCCCGTGAGAGCCACTCGAAGCCGGTGCGGTGGGTGTACGGGTCGTTGAAGGAGGCGAAGAGACCGGGGACGTACGAGGAGAGGTGGGCGCGGCCGTGTTCGGCGATCTCGCGTTCCAGGCGGGCGATCGAGCCGTCGAGCTCGGCGCCGGGCAGCGAGCGGAACGTACCGGAGAGGATCACGCCGGCGAGTCCGTCGGCGTACTCCTGGGCGTAGTCCCGCGCGAGGAGCGAGCCGAGGCTGTGGCCCAGGAGGAAGAAGGGGGCACCGGGGTACAGCGTGCGCACCTGGTCGCCGATGGCCTTGAGGTCGTCGACGATGGCGCGCCAGCTGTCGGCGTCCTCCGTACCCGCGGCTCCAGAGGTCACTCCGTAGCCACCCGTGGCCTGTGCGGTGGCGCCGTGGCCGCGGTGGTCGGAGGCGACCACTCCGTAGCCGTGCGCGGTCAGGTGGCGGGCGAAGCGGTCGTAGCGCAGGGCGTGTTCGGCGGCTCCGTGGGCGATCTGCACGTACGCGCGTGGCCTGCCGTCGGCGGGCAGCCAGGTGTACGTGGCGACGGGTACGCCGTCCGCCGCGTTGAGCAGTCCCGCGGTGTACGCGGCGGGGGCGGTGGCTTCTTCGGCTCGGTCGGGCATTGCGGCGGGCTCCCTGGGAGTGCGGCTGATTCTCTTCACTGGTTCCGGTTCTCTTCGGGGCAGCCTCCCCCGCGCGCGGGACCTCATGCGGGCCGATGTGGCTCCATACCCCGTACAGACCCGCGGTACGTCAGCATCGGCATGTGGCCGTATACGATGCGCGACGCCCTCGCGCGGGACTTCCCCGGCATTCTGGAACAGCCCGCCGGGAACGGTTCGGGGACGCTCGACTTTGCGGCGATGTTCGCCCACGCGCGCGTGGGGAGCGTCCGGCAGTGGCTGGTCGAGCAGGGCCCCCCGCCGTCCCGACCCGTTCGCCGCCTCTCGGAACAGTTACGCGTATCTGGCGGCGCTGCGCTACTGACGCGCCGCGCGGTCCGGCTCGGTGTCGACGCGGTCGGCACCGAGCCGCTTGTAGAAGAGGGTCGTCGGGTGGAGGGTTCCTGTCGGGTCCGCCGCGTAGTCGGGGATGGTCCCGGCCGCGGTCCAGCCGGCCTTCCCGTAGACGGTCTCGGCGGGGCTGCCAGTCTCAGTGTCAAGGACGAGGAGAGTTACGCCCGCCTCCGCCGCCGCCCTCTCCGCGGCGTCCAGGAGGGCGCGGGCGAGGCCCTGGCCGCGCGCGGAGGGGTGCACCATCAACTTGGTGACCTCGGCGCGGTGGCGGCCGTTGGGCTTGTCCGTGAAGGCGACGCCGACCGTGCCCGCGACACACCGGGCACCGTGCCCTTCGGCGCGGACCACCCAGATAGCGAGGGTCCGGTCCGTGACCGCCGGCGCGAGCCCACGCCACCAGGCTGCCGCGGTGGCCCGGTCCAGGTCTGCGAGGAAGCCGACGGAGGAACCGCCCCGTACCGTCTCGACCAGCAGCTCTGCCAGATCGTCGGAGGCGTCGAGGAGCGCGGCGGCGTCGAGACGTACGAGATGCGTTTCCGTGGCCGTGGTCGTCGTCGCAGGGGCTCCGGTCATGGCTTCACCACCACGAGGGCATACCGTACGGCCTCCTCGCCCCGGCAGCGGAACCGCGACGCACCCCACAGCCGGAAGCGCAGACAGTCCCCCACGCGCAGGGTGTGCGCCTCGCCCTGCAAGGTGACTTCCAAGGAGCCTTCCAGCACCCAGATGTGCTGCTCCAGGCCGGGCACGGGCGGCCGGTCGTAGGCGATGTCCGCGCCCGGCTGCAGTCTGCCCTCGACCAGTTCGGCGCGCATTCCGGTGCTGGGCGGCGAGACGGACCAGCGCATGAAGCCCGCCTCATCGTCGGCCCAGACCGCCTGGTCGGCGGCGCGGGCCAGCTGGGCGGGCTCCGCCTCGACCTCGCTGAGGAGCTGCGACATGGTCCGTTCGTAGACGGCACACAGGCGGTTCAGGAGGGCCGCCGTGGGGCTGATCTCCGCGCGCTCGGCGCGGGACAGGGTGGAGCGGCTGATCCCGCTCAGCTCCGCCAACTCGCCCAGGGTCCAGCCGCGTTCCGCACGCAGCTCGGCCAGTCGGGCGGCGAGGCGCGCGTCGACTCCATCGTGTTCCATATCTGGCACGCTAACCCACATGTGGGACGGCGGACAATTGTGGACCGCATCCCCGACACGCGCATCACGTGCCGAGCGCCTCTAGTCGTGCGCGGAGACAGCTACACCGCTTCGGAGATCATGACTGGCTGACCGGAGGGGCAAGTAGGTGGAACCTGAGTTTCCCGGCGCACCGTGGGCCACTTGCGGACACTGGGCATCGTCGGCTCACGGAACGGATGGAAAGGGAACTTGAACTCATGGATCTGCGGCTGAACGGCAAGTCCGCGCTCGTGACCGGGGCGAGTCGGGGCATCGGACTGGCCACGGTGTCCGTGCTGCTCGACGAGGGCATGCACGTCGTGGCGGCGGCCCGCACGCTCACGCCGGAGCTCAGGGCCACCGGCGCCGTCGGCGTCGCCGTGGACCTGTCCACGGTCGAAGGCCCCGCCCACCTCGTGGCCCGCGCCGAGGCCGAGCTCGGCGGGCTCGACCTCCTCGTCAACAACGTCGGCGGCGGCGACGCGGACGCGGCCTGGTCAGGCGGCTTTCTCGCCTGCACCGAGCAGCAGTGGCGCGACGCGTTCGACCTGAACTTCTTCGCCTCGGTGCGCACCACACGGGCCGCGCTGCCCCGCCTCACCGCCGACGGCGGCGGCGCCATCGTCAACGTCTCCTCCACCAGCGCCCGGACACCGCACGCCGGTCCGATCGCGTACAGCACCGCCAAGGCCGCGCTGACCGCGTTCGGCAAGGCGCTGGCCGAGGAGTTCGGGCCGCGAGGCGTACGGGTCAACACCGTCTCGCCCGGCCCCGTGAGGACGGACATGTGGGAGAGCTCCGACGGATACGGTGCCCAGCTCGCCGCGTCCATGGGCGTGCCCCACGAGCAGTTGCTCGACGGCCTCCCGGACCTCGCGGGAATGGTCACCGGCAGGCTCGCGGAGGCGCGCGAAGTCGCCGCGCTCATCGCCTACTTGGGGTCGCCGGTCGCCGCCGGCATCACGGGGGCGGATTACCTCATCGACGGGAACTCCGTCAAGACGGTGTGAGGGCAAGGCGGCGTCACGTCTAGGCCGTGTGACGCGAGCCGTGGCGGTGCTCAGGACGCCGCGTCGCGCAAGGCGTCGAGGAGCGGGCGGATCAGCGGGTGGTCCTCCGCGCCGCACCGCACCGCCGCGAAGACGCGGCGCGTGGGGGCCGCGCCCTCCACCGGGCGCACGACCGCCCCGGACACGTCCATGCCGCGCAGGGCGGAGCGGGGTACGAGGGCGACTCCCGCGCCGGCCGACGCGAGGGCCACCACCGCCCGGAAGTCGTCCGACCAATGCTCCAGCATCGGCTGGAACCCGGCCTGTTCGCAGGCGAGGACGACCACGTCGTGGCAGGGGTTGCCCGCGAAGGGGCCGATCCACGCGTCCTTGGCGAGCTCGGCCAGGGCCACCCGTTCCGCGTCGGCGAGCCGGTGGCCCAGCGGGAGCACGGCGTCGAAGGGTTCGGCGTAGAGGGGTACGCGGGTGAGCCGCGGGTCGTCCGCTCCCGGGGCTCCCCGGTACTCGACGGCGACGGCGACGTCCACCTGCCGGTCCAGGACCATCGGCAGGCTGGCGTCGCCCTCCGCGTCCTGGACGCGGACCCGGATTCCGGGGGCGGAGCCGGCGAGGCGGGCGAGGGCGGGGGCGACGACCAGGCCTATGCCGGTCGCGAACGCCGCGACGGTCACGGTTCCCGCCTCGCCGGAGCTGTACGCGGCGAGCTCCGCCTCGGCGCGCTCCAGCTGGGCCAGGACCGCGTTGGTGTGCGTGAGCAGGATCTCGCCCGCCGCCGTCAGCCGTACGCCGCGCGCGGAGCGCTCGACCAGGCGGTGGCCCGTCTCCTGCTCCAGGGCGGTGAGCTGCTGGGAGACGGCGGAGGGGGTGAGGTAGAGCGCGGCGGCGGCGGCCGTGACCGTGCGGTGGTCGGCCACGGCACGGAGGATGTGCAGGCGCCGTGCTTCGATCATGCGCCGATTCTCCCCTACGGGGGGCTCATCCGTGCGGGTGGGCTCACTTCGCTCCTCCGTCCCCCGCTCGCCGGTGTGGCGGGGCGTGTGGTGGGCCACCCGCCCGGCGCCTCGGCCTCGGGTAGGGGCGCCTCTCGCCGCTGCGGCCGGGGCCCGTGGAGGACCACCGGCCGGTGGGGGCTTGTCGCGCAGTTCCCCGCGCCCCTTACGGGGCGCCCCACCCCTCAGCTCCTCGGGTAGGGGCGCCTCCCTCAGCCCTCCAGCTCAGCCCGCGCAGCGACAAACGCCTCGACTGCGCGGTTGACGTCTGCTGTGGAGTGGGCGGCGGAGAGTTGGACGCGGATGCGGGCCTTGCCCTGGGGGACCACGGGGTAGGAGAAGCCGATGACGTAGACGCCGCGTTCGAGGAGTAGTTCGGCCATGCGGCCGGCCACGGAGGCGTCGCCGATCATGACGGGGGCGATCGCGTGGTCGCCGGGGAGGATGTCGAAGCCCTCCTCGGTCATGCGGGAGCGGAAGAGGGCCGTGTTCGCGGCGAGGCGTTCGCGCAGGTCGTCGGCGGACTCCAGGAGGTCGAGGACCTTGAGGGAGGCCGCGGCGATCACGGGGGCGAGGGTGTTCGAGAAGAGGTAGGGGCGCGAGCGCTGGCGCAGGAGGGCGACGATCTCCGCGCGGGCCGCGACGTAGCCGCCGGAGGCGCCGCCGAGAGCCTTGCCCAGCGTGCCCGTGATGATGTCCACGCGGTCCATGACGCCGTGCAGCTCGGGCGTGCCACGGCCGCCGGGGCCCACGAAGCCGACGGCGTGCGAGTCGTCGACCATGACCATGGCGTCGTACCGGTCGGCGAGGTCGCAGATCTCGCGGAGCGGGGCGACGTAGCCGTCCATGGAGAAGACGCCGTCGGTGACGATGAGGCGTCGCCGGGCGTCGGACGCCTCCTTCAGCTGCTGCTCCAGGTCCGCAAGGTCACGGTTGGCGTAGCGGAAGCGGCGCGCCTTGGACAGGCGGATGCCGTCGATGATCGACGCGTGGTTGAGCGCGTCGGAGATCACCGCGTCCTCCGCGCCGAGCAGCGTCTCGAAGACGCCTCCGTTGGCGTCGAAGCAGGAGGAGTAGAGGATCGTGTCCTCCTGGCCGAGGAAGGCGGAGAGGCGCGCTTCCAGCTCCTTGTGGACCTCCTGCGTGCCGCAGATGAAGCGGACGGAGGCCATGCCGTAGCCCCAGCGGTCCAGCGCCTCGTGCGCGGCGGCGACGACGTCGGGGTGGTCGGCGAGGCCGAGGTAGTTGTTGGCGCAGAAGTTGAGGACCTCGCCGGGACGGCCCCCGGCGGTCACGGCGACCGTGGCGGACTGCGGGGTGCCGATGACGCGCTCGGGCTTGTGCAGGCCCGCCGCGCGGATCTCGTCGAGGGTGGCCTGGAGGTCTTCGCGTACGGAGTCGAACATGCGTGAATCCTTAAGGGGGGTCGAGCCGTGCGGGTCAGGAGGTCCAGTCGAGGATGACCTTGCCGCCGCGGCCGCTCGCCGCGTCGTCGAAGGCCGCCTCGAAGTCGCGGTGGCCGTACCGGCCGGTGATGACGGGGGCCAGGTCGAGGCCGCCTTCGAGCAGCACCGACATCGCATACCAGGTCTCGAACATCTCGCGGCCGTAGATGCCCTTGATGGTGATCATCGAGGTGACGAACCGCGACCAGTCGACGGCGAACTCCTCGGCGGGCAGGCCGAGCATGGCGATCTTGCCGCCGTGGGTCATGTTGGCGACCATGTCGCGCATCGCGCGCGGGTTGCCCGACATCTCCAGGCCGACGTCGAAGCCCTCGCGGAGGCCGAGCTCGCGCTGGCCGTCGGCGATCGTCGACTCCGCCACGTTCAGCGCGAGGCTCGCGCCGGTCTTGCGGGCCAGCTCCAGGCGCTCCTCGCTGACGTCGGTGATCATGACGTTGCGGGCGCCGGCGTGCCGGGCGACGGCCGCCGCCATCAGGCCGATCGGTCCTGCCCCGGTGATCAGCACGTCCTCGCCGACCAGCGGGAACGACAGGGCCGTGTGTACGGCGTTGCCGAACGGGTCGAATATCGCGGCCACGTCGAGGTCCACGGGGACGCGGTGCACCCAGACGTTCGCCGCGGGCAGCGCGACATACTCGGCGAAGGCACCGTCCCTGCCGACCCCGAGGCCGACCGTGGCGCGGCACAGGTGACGCCGCCCGGCCAGGCAGTTGCGGCACTTGCCGCACACCAGGTGGCCCTCGCCGCTGACCAGGTCACCGGCCTTGATGTCGGCGACGTCGCGGCCGGTCTCGACGACCTCGCCGACGAACTCGTGCCCGACCACCAGCGGCGCGGTGATCGTCTGCTGCGCCCAGCCGTCCCAGGACCGGATGTGCAGGTCGGTGCCGCAGATCCCGGTGCGCAGCACCTTGATGAGGACGTCACCGTGGCCGATGACCGGCTCCGGTACGTCCTTCAGGCTGAGACCCGGCTCCGCCTTCTCCTTGACCAGCGCCTTCAACGCCACGGCTCCTGTCGTACGTCGCTTCTTCCCCCGACGACACAGGAATCTTCCCTACGGCGGCGCCCCGGTCCATCGAGGATTTCTTAAGCGCCGCCGCAGCTTTCCTTCAGGCCCTTTGGAAACCCGGTGGCTCAGCGGGTCTGGCCGCGCTCGAAGTAGGCGGTCAGCTCAGGGTCGGGCTCCGGCACGTCCCGCGGCGTCCCGCCGTCCCGCAGGGACTGCGTCGCGCGCACGCCCGCCGCCACCGCCATGCGTGCCGCGACCGGCGACGTGTCGGTGCGCCCTCCCTCGCGTACGAAACGTACGAACTCGTCGATGAGCAGCGGGTCCGCGCCGCCGTGCCCGCCCTCGTCCCGCACGTCCGGCACCCGGTACTCGGCGTCCGCCGCGCCGCGGTGGCCCGACCGGCGCGCGTTCCACACCTTGACCGCTCCCCCGGGGCCGTCGCCGAAGTTCTCCAGCCGGCCCGCGTCACCGATGACGGTGTAGTTGCGCCAGTAGTCGGGGGTGAAGTGGCACTGCTGGTACGCCGCCAACACCCCGTTGTCCAGACGCATGTTGACCATCGAGACGTCCTCGACGTCGATGACGGGGTTGAGGCCGCGCTGGGTGTGCGGCGGCCAGTGGCCGTCCTTGGTGTACCAGTCGTCCGTCTTGGGCTCGCCCGGCGCGCGGCGGTGCGGGTTGTCGCCGTAGACCATGAGGTCGCCCAGGGCATGGACCTGGCGCGTGTAGCCGTTCGCAAGCCAGTGCAGGGCGTCGATGTCGTGGGCGGCCTTCTGGAGCAACAGGCTTGTGGTGTACTGCCGTTCGGCGTGCCAGTCCTTGAAGTACCAGTCCCCGCCGTAGCCGACGAAGTGGCGCAACCACACCGTCTTCACCGTGCCGATCTCGCCGCGTTCGATGATGTCGCGCATCAGCCGGACCACGGGCATGTGGCGCATGTTGTGCCCGACGTACAGGCGCGTGCCCGTCTCGTGGGCGGTGCGCAGGATGTCGTCGCATGCCTCGATGCTCGTGCCGAGCGGCTTTTCGACGAAGACGGGCTTGCCCGCGCGCAGCGCCTCGCAGGCGAGCGCCGCATGTGTGTGGTCGGGGGTGAGGACGACGATCGCGTCGACGTCCGGGTCCTCGACGACCTTGCGGTGGTCGCCGGACAGCAGCGCGCCGGGGAAGGCCACGGCCGCCTGCGCCCGGGCGGCCGGGTCGGGGTCGGCGAGCGCGGTGACGCGTGAGCCCGCGCCGGGCCGGTGAGCGGTACGGGCGAGTGAGCCGCGCAGCCCGTAGCCGAGGACGCCCAGGCGGAGGTCGGTGGTCATGGAACTTCCCTTCCAGGGTCGTTACGTGTCCGGGGGCCGCCGGAGATCACCGTGCCGGGCCCCAGTCCGGGTGTCCGGGCATGGGCGGGTTGTCGAGGTCGAACAGCCAGTGGCGCAGGAAGGTGCCGGCGGATGCCTCGCCCGTCACCTTCACGGTGTTGTCGATGAAGTCCTCGGTGGAGGCGTTGCCGTGCCGGTGCCTGGTCAGCCACGTCTTCATGACCGCGTCGAACTCGTCCGGCCCGATCCGCTGCCGGAGGGCGTAGAGGGTGACGGCGGCGCCGTCGTAGATGTTGAAGCCGCCGAGCCCGGTCGGCCTGCCGGGCGGGCCGTCGGTCTTGCGGACCGCGTCCAGCTTCGCGTACGCGGCCTTCATCTTCTCCTCGATGGGCTGGAAGCCCTTCCGGTCCGCCCAGAGCGCGGCGTAATACACGGCGGGCCCCTCGTTCAGCCAGGCGTCCTGCCAGGTGGTGGGGGTGACGGAGTCGCCGAACCACTGGTGGGTCAGCTCGTGGACCATGGTCGTGGAGTAGGTGGGCCGCTCGAACCAGCCGGGGCCGAAGAGGGAGAGGGTCTGGTTCTCCAGCGCGTCGCCGTAGCCGTCGCGGACGATCTGCACGCCGTACGTGTCGAAGGGGTAGCGCACGCCGAGGGTCTTCTCCAGCCAGGCGAGCTGGCCGCCGGTCTCCTCGACGATGGGGCGGTACTTCGCCTTCTGGTCCTCGGGCACGAGGTGGCGCAGCTTTACGCCGTGCGGGCCGCGCCCGAACACGTAACTCTGCTTATTGACCGAGATGCCCAACAGCTCCGGCGCCATCGGGGACTTGAGGGAGAAGTCCCATGTCTGCTTGGTACCGGGGGCGTCGCGCCGGCCGGTGAGGTTGCCGTTGGCGGCGGGGGTCCAGCCCTTCGGTGCGGTGATGTGGAAGGTCCAGGTCGCCTTGTCCGAGGGGTGGTCGTTGACGGGGGCGAAGGTGTCGGCGCGGGAGGCCTGGGCAGCCGAGGCGAAGCCGCCGTCGGACATGTGGCGCCAGCCGGGCAGGGCGGCCGGCTTGGTCTTGCCGTTGCCGTGGTACGTCACCGCGACATCGAAGGAGCGGCGGTCGCGCAGCGGTCGGGCGGGGGTGACGGTGAGCTCCTGGCCGGTTCTGCCCGGGGTGGTGACCCAGGTGGCGGGCGAGCCGTTCACGGTGATCCGGTCGATGGCGAGCGAGTCGACGTCGAGGTTGAAGGACGACAGGTCCTGGGTGGCTCTCGCCCGGATCCTCATGGTGGCGTCGAAGTCGTACGTCACCGGCGTGAAGTCGAAGGAGAGGTCGTAGTGGCGGACGTCGTAGCCGCCGTTGCCGAGCGTCGGGTAGAGCGGGTCGCCCACGCCGTCCGCGCCGGGGGTGGGCGTGAACGGGTCGGCGTGGGCGGGCGAGGGGGCGGCGAGCGCGAGGGTGGCGGCCGCGGCCGCCGTCGCGATGACGGCACGCGCGCGTGGTGTCCTTTTCTCAGCCATGGGGCGGCAACGTAGTAATCGGTTACTCCCCCCGTCAATGCCATGGGGGCGCCGCACTCTTGGACTTTCGTCCGCGCCCTTGGGGCCACAGGGAAGAAAGAGCACAGAAACGCTCCCGGCCCCTTGCGCGTCATAGCAACCGCTTACATGCTGTCGCGGAATCGGCTCACCCGGAACGCCCCGACACCTCTGGGAGTTCGCATGCCCACGCCCGACTCCGGCTCCTCCTCCGCGCCCCGCCGCCGCACACTCCTGATCGCGGGCGCCGCGTCCGCCCTCGTACCGCCGGTCGCGGGCGGCACGGCATGGGCCGCACCGGCCGAGAAAGCAACCGAGGCCGCACCCGAAGCCGCGGACGCGCCCGAAGAGGCGTACGACACGCTGCTCGCCCGCGCCTCCGCGCAGCTCACCGGCGGCGACTTCGACGCCGCGGACCCGGACTTCACCGCGGCCCTGAAGACCCTGGACACCCAGGCGTCCGCCTTGTGGCGGCAGTTGGACCGGTCGGCGGGCAGGACCGCGCTGTGGCGCGACCTCTCCCCCGCGTCGGAACCGGGCAACTTCGGCCAGAGCTACACCCGCCTGCGCACCCTCGCCATCGCCCGGGCCACCCCCGGCACCTCCCTCAGCGGCAGCGCGGAGGCCCTCGACGCCCTGCTCGGCGCGCTGCGCTTCCTGCACTCCACCGGCTACCGCCCCGACCGCCCCGAGAGCGGCAACTGGTGGTTCTGGGAGATCGGCGCGCCCCGCGCGCTCATGGACACCTGCGTGCTGCTGCGGGCGCACCTTCCCGCCGACGACCTGGCCGCGTACACGGCGACGGTCAAGAAGTTCTGCCCCGACCCGGACCGCCGCACCAACTCCCCCTCGCTCGCCGAGACCGGTGCCAACCGCGCCGACAAGGCCGTCATCGTGGCCCTGCGCGGCCTGCTCACCCGGGACACCGCCACGGTGGCGCTGGCCCGCGACGGCCTCTCCGACGTCCGGGACAGCGGCCGCAACAGCCTTTTCCAGTACGTCACTTCGGGGGACGGCTTCTACGAGGACGGGTCGTTCGTGCAGCACGGATCCGTCGCGTACACGGGAACGTACGGCAGTGTCCTGCTCGGCGCCGCGGGCCAGCTGATCGCGCTCCTCGCGGACTCCCCGTGGGCGGTCACCGATCCGAAGACGTCCGTGCTGTACGAGGCGGTGGACCGGACGTTCGCACCGGTGGTGTTCGACGGGCTGATGATGGACGCGGTGCGCGGCCGGGCGATATCCAGGGAGAAGGCGCGGGACCACAACGACGGGGCGGCGACGCTCTCGCACATCCTGCAACTGGCGTCCGGCGCCCCGGCCCCGTACGCGCGGCGCTGGCGGGCCCTCGCCAAGGGCTGGATCCGCCGCAACAGGACCACGCCCTACCTCGGCCTCGTCGGCATCCCCGCGCTGGCCCGCGCCAAGGCCGTGCTCGACGACCCGTCGGTCCCGGCCGCGGACCGCCTCACCGGGCACTTCGTCTTCGCCGGCATGGACCGGGTGGTGCACCGGCGGCCAGGCTGGGCGCTCACCCTGTCGCTCTCCTCGAAGCGCGTCGCCGCGTACGAGGCGGGCAACGGCGAGAACCTGCACGGCTGGTACACCGGTGACGGCATGACCTATCTGTACGACGGCGACGACCTCGGCCAATTCGGCGACGCCTTCTGGGCGACCGTCGATCCGTACCGCCTGCCGGGCACGACCGTGGACACGCGGACCCGTGCCGACATCGGCTCCGGCGGCGGCACGAGCACGTACCGCCCGAAGAACGCCGTCGCGGGCGGCGCGGCCCTGGACTCCCGGCACGGCGCCGCCGCCATGGAACTGATCGCCGACGGCAGCAGCCTGCGGGCCCGCAAGGCGTGGTTCTTCCTCGACAACACCGTCGTCGCGCTCGGCGCGGATATCGGCGCGAGCGATGGGCGCACCGTCGAGACGATCGTCGAGAACCGCAATCTGCACGCCGGCGGGGCCGCGCGGCGGCTGACCGTCGACGGGCGCGGGCAGCCCGGACACGACGGCTGGTCCGCCCGGCTCGGTGACGCCCGGTGGGTCCACCTGGACGGCACCGGCGGGTACGTCTTCCCCGACTTTCCCGGGCGCTCCGCCGGGCGCGCCGCCGATTCGGGACTGCGTGCGCTGCGCGAGGAGCGCGTCGGCGCGTGGCGCGACATCAATACGGGCGCGGACACGGGTGGCAGTGCCTCACCGGTGCGGCGCCGCTATCTGACCCTCTGGCTCGACCACGGCGTGTCCCCCACCGAGGCCTCGTACGCCTATGTCCTGCTGCCCGGCGCGAGTGCGGCCGCGACGGCGGGGTGGGCCCGAACTCGGCCCGTGCGGATCGTCGCCAACGACGCGACTGTGCAGGCGGTCGAGGCGCGGCGGGACGGGTTGGTCGCGGCGCACTTCTGGGGTCCCGGTTGGGCCGGGGGCCTCACCTCGTCCGGGCCCTGCACGGTCCTCGTGCGGCGGGGGCGCGGGGGCGTCGTCTCGGTGGCCGTCGCCGATCCCGGCCGCGCGGGGGCGACAGTGAGCGTCGGGCTTCCCTTCGGCGTGCGGGAGGTGGTCCGTGCGGATGACACGGTGACGGTCGTGCCGGGGGCTCGGCCCGTCGTCACCGTGCGGGTGGGTGGCTCCCGGGGCCGTACGCATACGGCGGAGCTCGCCTGAGCGTGTGCCGTCGACCGCGGGCGCGTCGTGGCCGGTCGCGCAGTTCCCCGCGCCCCTGGACCGCACCGCTGTTCCGCCACCCGACAACTCTGAGGAGCCACGCGTCCCATGCCCGCACCGCACCTGTCCCTGCCGCCCACCGACCGTGTCCTGTCCCCGCTCACCGGCTGGACCCGGGCGCACTGGGAGGCGCTCGCCGACCGGCAGTTGGAGGCGCTCGTCCCGTACGCGACGCCGGGCTTCGCGCAGTACCGGCTGCCCGGGCGCACCAGCTGGTCGGGGGTCGTGTCGGACGGCCTCGAGGGGTACGCGCGGTCGTTCCTGCTCGCCTCCTTCAGGATCGCCGGAGCGGGCGGCGAGGTGGACCCTCGTCTTATAGAACGCTACGCGCGGGGTCTGACATCGGGCACGGACCGCGACAGCGGCGAGGCGTGGCCCGAACTCACCGACTGCTCGCAGCAGATGGTCGAGGCCGCGTCGATCGCGGTCGGACTGCACGAGACCCGCCCCTGGATCTGGGACAAGCTCGACACCCGGGTCCAGGAGCGCGTCGTCGACTGGTTCTCCGGGTTCGTCGGCGCAAAGACGTGGGACAACAACTGGCGGCTCTTCCAGGTGGTGTCGGAGCAGTTCCTCGCCTCGGTCGGCGCCCCGTACAGCCGGTCCGACATCGACGGCGGCCTGGACCGCATCGAGGACTGGTACCGCGGCGACGGCTGGTACAGCGACGGCGACGGCCGCAACTTCGACTACTACATCGGCTGGGCGCTGCACCTGTACCCGCTGCTGTGGGCGCGGATCGCGGGCCCCGGCGGCGACGGCGGGCGCGGCGAGGTCTACCGCGAGCGCCTCGGCCGGTTCCTCGCCACCTACCCGCACTTCTTCGGCGGCGACGGCGCCCCCGTCCACCAGGGCCGCTCCCTCACGTACCGTTTCGCGGCCGCCGCGCCCGTGTGGATGGGGGCCCTGGCCGACTGCACTCCGCTGGCGCCGGGGCTGACCCGGCGGCTCGCCTCCGGTACGGCGCGGCACTTCGTGGAGCGCGGCGTCCCCGACGAGCGGGGGCTGCTGCCGCTCGGCTGGTACGGGACGTTCCTGCCCGCCACCCAGCCCTACTCGGGGCCCGCGTCGCCGTACTGGGCGAGCAAGGGCTTCCTCGGCCTGCTGCTGCCCGCCGGCCACCCGGTGTGGACGGAGCGCGAAGTGCCGCTCCCCGTCGAGGAGTCCGACCAGTACACGGCGCTCCCGCAGCCCGGCTGGCTGCTGCACGGCACCCGGCACGACGGCATCGTCCGCCTGGTCAACCACGGCAGCGACCACAATCCCCCGGAGGGCCCGGCGCACGACGACCCGCACTACGCGAAGTTCGGCTACTCCACGGCGACCGCCCCGGAGACCGCCCCGCGCGCGTGGGAACGCGCCGTCGACGGCCACCTGGCACTCCTCGCCCCCGACGGCACGCCCACGCGCCGCCGCCGCATCCACCCGCTGCGCTGCGAGGGCCGCGTCGCCTCCTCCCGCCACGACGCCCAATGGCCGGACGGGAGCGGCGAGTTTCCCATCGAGACGACGAGCGCCCTGCACGGCCCGTGGGAGATCCGCGCGCACCGGGTGCGGGCGCCCGCCGGAGTCACCGTCCGCGAGGGCGGCCACGCGGTGGCGGACGGGACACGGCCGCACGCCGAGTGCGGCCCGGGCTGGGCGCTCATCCGTACGTCGACGGGTCTGACCAGCGCGGTCGTCGCCCTGTACGGCTGGGACGAGGAGGCGGGCATCGCCCGTGAGGTGGCGGCCAACGCGTACGGGCCGCACTCGGCGACACCCTTCCTCACCTCCGCGGCCCACTCGGGTGGCGACAGCGTCCACGTCACCCTGGTCGCCCTCTCGCGGGACACGGTCCATCCGCGGGCACTGCGGGAGTCCATCAGCTGCCACCTGGCCGGCGACCGTGTCCGTGTGCGGTTCCCGGACGGAACCGAGCTCGATCTCTGACCGGGTCCGCCCCGGTCAGATCCCGCTCTCCTCCCGCCGGTGGATCTGCCCAACCAGCTCCGCGGCCATGCTCTTGATCGTGTCGAGCCCCGCCCTGCCCCAGCGGCGCGGCTCGACGTCCACCACGCAGACGGTGCCGAGTGCCATCCCCGTACGGTCGATCAGCGGTGCGCCCAGGTAGGAGTGGATCCCTATCTCCTCCACGACGGGGTTCCCCGCGAACCGCGGGAAGTCGCGGACGTCCTCCAGGACGAGGGCCTTGCGGCGCACCACGACGTGCGGGCAGTACCCGCGATCGCGCGCCATGTAGCGGCACGCCGCGCGGCCCGGGCGCTCCGGAGCGTGCAGGCCCGCGAAGAACTGCTGCTCCTCGTCGATGAAGTTGACCATCGAGTAGGGCGCTCCGGTCAGCTCGGCGAGCCGGTCCGCGAAGACGTCGAAGGCCGGTTCGGGGCGCTGCCCGATGCCGAGCCCGCGCAGCCGCCGAGCCCGCGCCGGAGCCTGCGTGTCCACCGGGGTGAGCAGCAGCCGCCCTGTCGGGTCGTGCGTCACGTGTGGGCTCCGTGGCTGGCCGCCGGGGCGTGGTTGAGGAGGTGTTTGACGAGGATGAGGAGGGTCTGGATGCCGGAGCTCGAGATGCGTGCGTCACAGCGCACGACCGGCACTTGGGGGTCGAGGTCGATCGCGGACCGCACCTCCTCGGGCTCGTAGCGATGGGCGCCGTCGAACTCGTTGATCGCCACGATGAACCCCATGCCGCGCTGCTCGAAGAAGTCCACCGCGGCGAAGCAGTCCTCCAGGCGCCGGGTGTCGGCGAGGACGACCGCGCCGAGGGCTCCCTCGGAGAGTTCGTCCCACATGAACCAGAACCGCTCCTGGCCGGGCGTGCCGAACAGGTACAGCACGTGCTTCGGATCGAGGGTGATCCGTCCGAAGTCCATGGCGACGGTCGTCGTGGTCTTGTTCTCCACGCCGGACAGGTCGTCGGTGGCCTCGCTGACCGTCGTGAGCAGTTCCTCCGTGCTCAGCGGCGCGATCTCGCTGACCGCGCCCACGAAGGTCGTCTTGCCGACCCCGAAGCCACCCGCGACCAAGATCTTCAGTGCGGTGGGGAAGGGGTCAGAGCTGTCGTCGTAATCCATCGAGCACTGCCTCCAACAGGGACCGGTCGGTGGGGTTGTGGTACATGTCCGGGGCCTTCTGGGTGAGGGCCCCGCAGCCGAGGAGATCCGAGAGGATCACTTTGGCCACGACCGCGGGCAGTCTCAGCTGCGCCGCGATCTCGGCGACGGAGGTGGGCGCCCGGCACAGGCCGAGTGCCGTGGAGTGCTCGGGGCCGAGGTAGCCGAGCGGGGTGGCGCCGGTCGCCATCACCTGGGAGAGCAGGTCGAGTTGGCTGGTCGGTCTGGTCCGTCCGTTGCTGACGGTATAGGGACGGACGAGCCGTCCCGCGGCGTCGTCGAGCCAGGGCCCGTCGTGCGGGGCCGCCATCCTCAGTGCCTCATCGGCGCGGGTTCGCCGGCGGGCTGCCGGGGGGCGGTGATGAGGTACGGCCGCACGCTCTTGACGAGCATCGCCATCTCGTAACCGAGGACGGCCGCGTCCGCGTCGCGCCCGGCGAGCACCGCCAGACAGGTGCCCGAACCCGCGGTGGAGACGAAGAGCAGCGTGGAGTCCAGTTCCACGACGACCTGGCGGACGTCCCCGCCGTCGCCGAAGCGGATGCCCGCGCTGCGGCCGAGCGAGTAGAGCCCCGAGGCGAGGGCCGCCATGTGGTCGGCGCTGTCCGGGTCGAGGCCGTGCACCGACTTCACGAGTCCGTCGGAGGAGAGCAGGACGGCGCTGTGGGTGTGCGGCACGCGCTGCACGAGGCCGCTCATCAGCCAGTCGAGATCGGATACATGGCCGGTCGGCGCATCGCTCGCCATGGTGGATCGACTCCTTGAGGTACGACGTACGTAGGTCTGCGGGGGCAGAGGTGGTGGGCCGTGACCGGCCCGGGTGCTGGTCAGGCGCCGTGTCCCGGCCCGTGACCCGGCCCGTCGTGCGGGATGTCGGCCGGGCGCTCCCGCGAGGTGGGGTCACGCGCGTCCTGTGCCTGGGCGAGGCCGATGCCGCGCTGGAACGCGGCCATGAGGCCGGGGTCGTGGCCGACGACCTGGTCGGTGTCGGGCCGTGGCGCCGGTGCGTCCCGCAGCTGGGGAGCGATGTGTTCCTGGGCGCGCCGCTTGGGGAGCCGGGGCCTCTCGACGCGGCCGCGCACGGCGCCGTTGCGGGGCGTCGGCGGCGCGGCGGCGTGCTCGGTGATGGCCTGCCGGTCCTCGGGCCGGATGCCGGGCGTGGCGTCGGCGGGCGTCGGCCGGTCCTGGCGTGCGCCCCGCACGGGGAGGGGGGCGGGGCGGGTGCCGTTCGCGGCGCGCGGCCGGAGCGGGGTGGGGACGGGTTCCGGGGCGGGCGTGGGGCGGGGGCCCGCCTGCGGAGCGGTGCTCGGCCACGGCGAGGTGTCGTCGCACGCGTCACCTGGTCCTCGTCCGTCACCCGCCGCTTCACCTTGCACATCAGCACGTACGTCAGCACGTGCGTCGACACGTGCGCCGTCGCGTACGTCATCTCGTACATCGTCGGGTGCGCCGTTTACCGCGCCGTCAGGCACGCCGCCCCGTACGCCGTCCCGTACGTCCCCTGCGGCGCCCCGTGCCGCCGCCTCGGCGGCCGGGCGGCGCCGGGTGACGGGCTCCGTCTGCTGCTCGGCACCCAGCAGCTCCTGCGGCAGGATCAGTACGGCCTGGACACCGCCGTAGATGTTGGTCTGCAGCCGCACCGCGACGCCGTGCCTGCGGGCGAGCGCGGAGACCACGAAGAGCCCGATGCGGCCGTCCTGCAGCAGGCTCGCGACGTTGACCTGGTCGGGGTCGGCGAGCAGCCGGTTCATCCTGCTCTGTTCGGCGACGGGCATGCCGAGGCCCCGGTCCTCGACCTCCACGGCGAGCCCGGCGGTCACGAGGTTGGCCCGCAGCAGGACCTGGGTGTGCGGGGCGGAGAACACCGTGGCGTTCTCGACGAGTTCGGCGAGCAGGTGGATGACGTCGGCGACGGCGTGCCCGCGCAGGGTGCCGTCGATCGGCGGCACCAGTTTGACGCGTGAGTACTGCTCGACCTCGGCGATGGCCGAGCGCATCACCTCGGTCATGGAGACCGGGTTGCTCCACTGGCGGCGCGAGACGGCGCCGCCGAGCACGGCGAGGTTCTCCGCGTGCCTGCGGATGCGGGTCGCGAGGTGGTCGACGTGGAAGAGGCCCTTGAGCAGTTCGGGGTCCTCGACCTCGTTCTCCAGCTCGTCGAGCAGCGAGATCTCGCGGTGCACGAGGGACTGCAGGCGCCGGGCGAGATTGACGAAGACCTCGACCTTCTGTTCGCTGCCCGCGTGGCTGGAGAGCTGGGCGGCCTGCACGACGGCGCCGACGGCGACCTCGTGGGCGCGGTTCAGCTCGTCGGCGAGCTGGTCGAACTCGTCGCCGCCGGGGCGGGCCTTCGCCGGTGCTCCGGGGGCGGGCGGCTGGTCTCCGCGGCGCAACTGCTCGACGACGCCGCGCAGTTCGGTCTGGCCGCGCGCGGTGGCGCGGCGCAGCGCGCCGACGCGGTCCCGCACGGACTTGGCGGCGCGCTCGGCGGCGACGGCCGCGATGGCGATGCCCGCGAGACCGACCAGCGCGGCGGTGGTGAGGACGGCGAGCAGGGCCGGTCCGGGACGGGCGCCGGTCGAGCGGAGCGTGAAGAGCACGGCGGCGCAGGCGCTCAGACCCACGGCGACGGCCGGCAGCACGGCGATCCGCAGGAGCTGCGGGCGTATGTGCGTCTCGGGCAGTGCTGCGGCGGTCCGGCTGCCGGGTCTGCCGTGCCGGCCGCCCTCACGGCGGTCTGCGCGGGCGGCCGGTGCGCGTAGGTGAGACATCTTTCGTCCTCGGTACGTTGCGACGAGGGTCCGGCGGTCGGCCCGACTCCTCTTTGCGGCGTGGTTGCGGCATCGCCGTGCCGGCCGGCAGGTCGCGACGTCAGCCCTGCGTCGTGATCCCTGCGTCGCCCGACGGCCACTCACGGTAGTCGGCAACGCATCAAGTGCGGTGGGCAGTTGACAAAGTCAGCGGTGCAGCGTCCCGCTCTGGTATGACGCCTCGTACGAGGGTCCGATTTTCGTCGCACACGGGCGCGATGTGACGGGCCGCCCTGCTGTAATGACCCGTATGCACCTCAACCCTTACGGCGAGGACGCCGTGAACCTGGCCGCCGACCTCGCCAACTCCCGCCCGGCCGGGGCCGGAGAGCTCGCGGACCGTTGCCGCGCCGCCGGTCTGACACTGGAACGCCCGGTCGACGCGGCCGACTTGGCGCGTACACGGGAGGCCCTGGACGCCTGGGAGAGGGTCGTCGACGCGGCCGACGAGAGCGAACGCGCCGAACTGGTCAACGCCATGCTGGCGCGGGCCGCCGCCCATCCGCGGCTGACCGACCACGCGGGCAGCAGCTGGCACCTGCACTACCGGGAGGCCGGGCAGCCGCTCGGCGCCCTGCTGTTCTCACTGATCTCCGTCGGTACCGCGCTGCATCTGGCGGGCCGGGGCATGCACCGGCTGCGGCGGTGCGCCGTGACCGAGTGCACCACGATCCTCGCCGACACCTCGCGCACCGGGCGGCAGCGCTACTGCGGCCGGCGCTGCGCCAACCGTGACGCGGTCCGCAGGCATCGCGCGCGGGCCGCGTGATCCCCGCTATCCGACGGACGTCGTCTCGTGCTGCCCGCTGTCCGGCTCGGGGCCTGCGATCGCGCGGACGACCATGGTCGACGCGCCCGGCCAGCCGCCGTCCGGCTCGACCGCGACGCCTCGCCACCACAGCGTGCCGGGCAGCGAGGACCCGCCGGGCTCGAAGGGCTCGCCGGGGCAGGGCAGCGCGACCGCGGCGTCCGCGCGGCGCGCCGCGGCGACCGTGCCCTCGCCCGGTTCCGACCAGGGGTGCGGGGCGAGGTTGAACGTCCCCCAGTGGATCGGCAGCAGCACGCCGCGCGGCTCACCGCCCTGGAGGTCGAGGTGCGCCCGCACGCCTTCCTCGGGCGTCATGTGGATGTCGGGCCAGAATTCGCTGTAGGCGCCGATCTGGATCATCGTGACGTCGAAGGGGCCGTGCGCGGCCCCGATGTCCCGGAAGCCCTGGAAGTAGCCGGTGTCGCCGCTGTGGTAGACGCGGTGCTCCGGTCCCGCCACCGCCCACGACGCCCACAGCGTGTGCTGCGGGTTGCGCAGGCCCCGGCCGCAGAAGTGCCGTGCGGGGGTGGCCGTGAGGGTCAGCCCGGCCACCTTCGCCGTCTCGTGCCAATCCAGCTCGCGGAGCCGGTCCGCCGGCACGCCCCACCGCTCCAGGTGGGCGCCGACGCCGAGCGGCACCGCGAACACCGTGTCCGTACCGGCCAGCGCCTTGATCGTGGGCATGTCCAGGTGGTCGTAGTGGTCGTGCGAGATCACCACGACGTCGACCGGGCCGAGCGCCTCCAGCGGCACGGGCACCGGGTGCAGCCGCTTGGGCCCCGCGAAGGAGTACGGCGAACACCGCTCGCCCCACACCGGGTCGAAGAGCACCCGCCGCCCGTCGATCTCGACGAGGACGCTGGAATGCCCCATCCAGGTGACCCGCAGGCCGGTGACCGGTGGCTTGGCGAGGTCGGCGAGGGTCGTGGCGTGCACCGGGACCGTGCCGGACGGGCCGCGCCGGACGCGCTGCTCCTTGTGGAAGTAGACCTTGGCGAACTCCAGGGTCGAACCGGACGGCCGGGTCCGCGCCCCCACGGGGTTCTGGAAGGACCCCTCGGCCACGGAGAAGTTCGGCGATCTGCGGATCCGGGCCAGCCGGGCACCCGCGGGATCCGCTCCGAAGGCAGCGGACCGCAGCGAGCGCAGCCCGGGGATCAGGGACCGGGACACGGGACCTCCTGAGGGGGGTGGATAGGCCTCCCCATTATGTCCACCGGCTCCGGGAGATTCCTGCGCGGGCGGGCGCGCGAGGGCGACGGACGGGCCAGCGACCGCGAGGGGCGGGCCCGCCCCGGTCACCTGAGCTCGTACACCGCCGTCGCCGACACCTCGTCCCGGATCCGCCCGGGCGCGACCGGCACGTCCTCCTTCGCGAACGCGGCCACCGGCACCGGCAGCGGGCCGGGCCGCCCGCCGGCGCTCTCGTCCACCGAGACCGGCCGGCCCAGCCGGTGGCCGGTCAGCTCGGCGGACCGCGCGGCCTTCTTCCCCGTCTCCCGGTACGCCGCCTCGCGGGCCCGTGCCCGCAGCGCATCGGGGTCGGCGATGCCGAAGGCCACCGCGTGGACGCGGCTCGCGTCACCGGGGGCGTCCACGACCGCCCGCACCACGGCACCCGTCTTCTCGATGTCCCGGATCGTGAGGGAGAACATCTGCGAGACCCGATGGCCGATCAGCCCGGTCTCCTCACCCCTGGTCTCGTACCGGTACGGCTCGCCCCCCCCTGATTCCGCGCGCGCGGCGGACAGCAGGGCCTCGGCCGCGGCGCTGCGGGCGGCGAACACCACGGCGACAGCACCGGCGCGCGCGTCCGCGCCCGCGTCACTCCCGCACGTTCACTTCACCGGTCCAGCTCCGGTTCCGACAGCCGCGTCCGGTCAGGTCAGGGCCGGGGCCGCAGCCTGCCTTCCTCGGGCGGCCGGCCGCCGAGACTGGTGATGAGTTCCCTGCACAGGTCGCGGAGTTTGATGTTGCGGTTCTGCGAGGCGCCGCGCAGGATGCCGAACGCCCTCTCGGCGTCACAGCGCTGCTGGCCCATGATGACGCCGATCGCCTGGTCGATGACGCTGCGCGAACGCATCGCCGTCTCGAGTTCGTCGGCGAACTTCTGGGCGTCCGCGATGCGCTGCGCCAGGGCGATCGCCCCGGTGGCCTGGCCGGCCACCACGCGCAGCCCGCCGAGGTCCTCGTCGGTGAAGCCGTCCGGTTTGGGCGCGTAGAGGTTGAGCGCGCCGGTGGTGTGGGTGTGGGCGGCGATGGGCAGCGAGACCGAGGAGCGGGTGCCGCACGCGACGGCGTGGGCGGGGTAGGGGCCCCACCGCCGCTCGCCCAGCATGTCCGCCACCATGACCTCTTCGCCGGTGCGCAGGGCTTGGAGGCAGGGCCCGTCGTCGATTCCGTACTGCTTCTCGTCCAGGTCATTGGCCGCACGGCCCGCGCTGGCCACCGTCAGGTGCCGGCCCGCACGGCTGATGGTGATGCCGCAGCTGTCCGCCGCGACGGTGCGGCCCAGCGCGTGGGCGGCCAGCGAGGCGAGGAACTCCTCCAGGGAGTCGGTCTCCAGGAGGAGGTCGGTCACATGCAGGTCGGCGCGGTCCTCGCGGTCGGCGCGGTCGGCGTCGTACGTCATCGGGAGCCCCCTCGGGCAGGCGCCGGGCCCGCCATCGGCGTGGGTGGGAGAGCGGCGCCGGGGGCCACGGGGCCCATGCCGAAGGGGAAGTCTCCCGGCGTCAGCAGCCGCCTCGTCTCTCCACCGAGGCGGAAGGACGACTGCGTCTCCACCATCGCACGGCAGCCCGCGGCGACCGGCCGCTTCGACGAACGCGCCGGTCCCGCACGGCCGCACGGCCGAAAACAGCGAAGGCGCCCCGTGAAGGGCGCCTTCGGCATGCGCAGAGTCGCTCGCCGAGCGACTCACCGGCTCAGGACGCGGCCTCGATCTGCAACTTGAGGGTGTCGAGGTTGCGGAAACCCTTCGCCTCCACGTGGTCCCCGGAGCTCTCGCCCCGGATGCGCCGCCCGATCCACGGCACCAGGTACTCGCGCGCCCAGTGGATGTCGTCGCGCCGCACTTCGAGCGTGCCGCGCGGCGGCATCGGGGGCCACGCCTGGTCGGGGTCCGCGGGCACGTCGAGGCCCAGGACCTGACCGGCGCGCAGCGCCACGCGCGTGTGGCCCTCGGCGGAGAGGTGCAGCCGGTCGCCGTCCCAGGCCCGGCGGTCCTGCACGGTCTTGAGGGACCACAGGTCGAGCACGGGGCAGCCGTACCGGTCGGCGATGGCACGGACGTGCATGTTGTACGTGGCGATCTTGCCCCGCAGGTGCTTGAGCAACGCGACGCCACGGGTGTCGAAGCCGGTGGTGACCATGACCGTGCCGACCGCCGACGTGAGGTCGGCAACGGCCCGCTCGAACCGTTCGGCGACCTCGTCGGGGTCGGTGCCCGGCCGGATGATGTCGTTGCCCCCGGCGCAGAACGTCACCAGGTCGGGAGCGAGCTCCTTGGCCCGCGGCACCTGGTCCTCGACGATCTGGTCGAGGAGCTTGCCGCGGACGGCGAGGTTGGCATACCGGAAGGTGTGCTCGGGTACCCGGTCGTCCAGCAGGACCGCGAGGCGGTCGGCCCAGCCGACGAAGGTGCCGTCGGGGCCCGGGTCGCCCACGCCTTCGGTGAAGCTGTCGCCGACCGCTGCGTAGGAGTTGAATACGCGCTTGTTGTTGGGGTGGTGGATGAAGGTTGTCGACTCTGCGCTCACGACGTCACATCCTTCACCTCTCTAAGTGACCTACGCCACCGTAGGGAGGGGTTGACGGGGCGTGAGATAAGCCACCGGTCAAGATTCGTCCAAGTCGGAATAAGTGCAGGTTCCATCTTTTGTTGCACGTCACCCGTCTTTCGTCGCGCGTCACACCCGGCGCAGCCGGAACACCGCCGCGTCGAGGTCGCCCTTGAGCCCGGTCCTCAGCCCGCGGTTCAGCAGCACGGCACCCCGGTACCTCTCCCCCGTGTCCGGACAGAAATAGGCCGCCCCGGAGTCGAGCCCGCGCAGTCGCAGCGGCGCCGGCTCCTCCCCGTACGCCTGCGCCCGCAGCCAGGCCAGGACGACGGACTCGTCTCCGCGTACGTACTGCACGGCGCTCAGCCCGTCCCCCGGCGGACGCAGTCGGTAGAGGTCGCCGAGCTGCACCACGGGCCTGATCTCCTTGTAGAGCTCCACCCAGTCGCGCGCCTCGGCGAGCTCGCCCTCGGTCCACCGGGTGAGGTCGCCGCCGACGCCGAGCACGCCCGCCATGGCGCTCACGAAGCGGAAGCAGAGCGAGCTGGTCCGCCCGTTCAGCTGTGTGTTGGGGCTGTCGGTGACCCAGGCGGCCATCACGCGGGCGGGGTGCAGCTGGCTGAAGCCGTGCTGGATGGCCAGCCGGTCCAGCGGGTCGGTGTTGTCGGAGGTCCACACCTGGTCGGTGCGGGAGAGGATGCCGAGGTCGATCCGTCCGCCGCCGCCCGAGCAGGACTCGAAGGCCACGGTGGGATGCGCCGCGCGGAGCCGGTCAAGGAGGTCGTACAGGGCGTGCGTGTGACCCGCCCAGAGACTCTGGGGATAGGGCGCGCCGGGTCGGCCGACGTCGGTGAAGGAGCGGTTGAAGTCCCATTTCACGTAGTCGATGGGGGCGCTGGAGAGGAGTTCGTCGAGCCGTCGCCACAGGTACGCGCGTACGTCGTCCCGCGTGAGGTCGAGGACGAGCTGGTTGCGGAACTCCGTGCGCGTACGGCCGCGTTGGTGCTGCACCCAGTCGGGGTGCGCGCGGTAGAGGTCGCTGTCGGGGTTGACCATCTCCGGTTCCACCCAGATGCCGAACCGCATCCCGAGTCCGTGCACCTCGCGGGCGAGGGGGGCGAGGCCGCCGGGGAAGCGGTCCGGGTTGGGAGTCCAGTCGCCGAGACCCGCCCGGTCGCTGACCCGCTCGCCGAACCACGCGTCGTCGACGACGAAGAGCTCCACACCGAGCGCCGCGGCCCGCCGGGCGAGCGTCCGCTGCTGCCCCTCCGAGATGTCGAAACCGGTGGCTTCCCAGGAGTTGTAGAGGACGGGGCGGGGTGCGCCGGCGTCCGGGATCACGTGTGCGCGCTGGTAGGCGTGCCAGGCACGGCTGGCGCCGCCGAAGCCGCGGTCGGTCCACAGGCCCGCGAAGACGGGCGTCACGACGGCCGTGCCCGGCGCGAGGAGCTGCTGTCCGGAGTCGTCGTGGCCGCTGCCGCCGGTGATCTGCACGGTGCCGTCCGGCAGTTGGTGCACGGAGATGCGCCACGACCCGGACCAGGCGAGCGCGCAGCTGTAGACCTCGCCGCTCTCCTCGGTGGCGTCACCCGCGTCGAGCGCGACCCAGGGCAGGTGGTGGTGGCCGGTGTGGCCGCGCCGGCTGCCGATGACCTTTTCGCCGTACGTCAGGTCGGCGCGCGTCAGCCGCGACTCGGCCGCCCACCGGCCGTGCAGCTGCGAGAGGCGCCAGCGGTCCCGCCGGGGCAGCGTCCAGGTCGCCGCGTCCTCACGCAGCAGCTCGAGGTCGGGCGTACCGAACCGCCCTTGATGCACGAGGACGGCCTGCCGCTCGACGACGTCCCCGCGCAGCCGGTACATGAGCGTGATCCGCAACTGGTGCACGGAGTCGAGGAAGTGCAGCTGGAGCTCGTCGTCATGGGCCGCCGAGTTCTCGTACCGCCACTCGGTGCCGCGCACTCCGGCGCCGCGTACCGAGAGGGCGGGCGGCACGAAGCGCGGTCCGCCCTCCACCGGGTACTCCTCGCGCCCGTCGAGCCGCGACTCGAAGGGCCGCTCGGCCGGCAGCGGCTCGGCGGCCAGCGCCTCCGCGTCGGCCGGCGCGATCCGCGGGCCCCAGTACAGATGCAGCAGTTCGTCGTGTTCGGTCAGCCGCAGGGCGTAGCTGCTCCTGGGTCCGGAGAGCAGCCACGTACGGCCATCGGCGCCGGTCTCGATCATCAGGCCCCCGCCCGATCCATGGATTCCCACTGGGCACGCGCTCGTCCGCACATCCTGCCACCCCGCTCCCGCCTCTCCGGTTGACATGCAGCCAATGGGCTGCCAATCATGAAGATGCAGCCGTTCGGCTGCATGATTGGGGGTGACGGAGGGTGGACTCGGCGTTCAGGGCGCTGGCCGACCCAGTGCGGCGGCAGCTGCTCGACCGGCTGCGGGACCGCAACGGCCAGACCTTGCGCGAGCTGTGCGCGGGCCTGGACATGGCCCGCCAGTCGGTCAGCAAGCATCTGGCCGTACTGGAGGACGCGCAGCTGGTGACCACGGTGCGGCAGGGGCGGGAGAAGCTGCACTACCTCAACGCCGCACCGATCAACGCCATCGCCGAGCGATGGATCAGCCGGTTCGACCGCGGCCGGGTCAACGCCCTCGCGGACCTGAAGAGAGCATTGGAGCAGCCACCCATGAACAACACGGAGAACACAGACAGCACGGACAGCACGGACAGCACGGACAGCACGGACAGCACGGACAGCAAGACGTTCGTCTACACGACGTACATCCGCACCACCCCGGAGCGGCTCTGGCAGGCGCTGACCGACCCCGCCTTCACCCACCGGTACTGGGGTGTCAGCTTCGGCACCGACTGGGCGCCGGGCTCCCCGATGACGTGGACCGAGACGGGGGCCACGACCGAGGACCCCGAGCAGGTCGTCCTGGTCCACGAACCGCACCGCCGGCTGGCGTACACCTGGCACACCTTCAGCCCGCAGTGGGCGCAGGCGAACGGCATCGACGAGGAGCTGCGCGCGCGGCTGGCGAGCGAGCGCCGTTCGCGGGTCACCTTCGACCTCGAACCCCACGGCGACCAGGTCAAGCTCACCGTCACGCACGAGTTCGACGCCGCCGGCACCCTGCACTCCATGTGCAGCCAGGGCTGGCCGGCCATCCTCTCCAGCCTCAAGACCCTCCTGGAGACCGGCGAACCCCTCGACTGAAGGGGTGATTGCCCCAGGAACGCATGTCGTATCGTCGAAGGGCCCCTACCGGCGAGCCGCGCCGGCCGATGAGCCCGAGGAGAGCCCGTGACGCAGCAGGTCCCGCCGACAGATCTGTCAGAGGTGGCAGAGCTGTCAGAGCCCCAGCTTGCCGGAGTGCGCAACTTCCGTGACGTGGGCGGGCTGCCGACGGTGGACGGCCGCCGCGTCCGCCCGGGCCGCCTCTTCCGCAGCGGTCACCTCGCACACGCCACCCCGGCGGACGCCGAGTTCCTCGCCTCGCTGGGCCTGCACACGGTCTTCGACTTCCGCAACGCCGCCGACCAGCGCCTCGAAGGCCCGGACATCGAGCTGCCCGGCGTGCGCAACGTGAACCTGCCGCTGACCGACCCGGCCGACGGCGCGGAGTTCTGGAAGATGGTGCGCGACGGCGACCTCGACCAGCTGCGCTCGATCCTCTCCGGCGGCAGGGCCGCGGAACGGATGGCGACGGCGTACCGCACGATCATCAAGGAGCGCACCGCCGAGCACAGCAAGGTGCTGCACGCGCTCGCCGAGGACAGCGTGCCCGCGCTGATGCACTGCGCGGCGGGCAAGGACCGCGCGGGCCTGTCCATAGCCGTCACGCTTCTCGCCGTCGGCGTCGAGCGCGACGCCATCGAGGCGGACTACCTCGAGTCGAACGTGAAGCACCGCCGCTACAAGGTGCACCGCTCCGACAGCTCCGCCGACGCCATGTCCCCCGAGGTCATGGAGCTCCTCGACCCGCTCTTCGACGCCCGCGCCGAGTACCTGGCGGCGGCCTACGAGACGATCGAGCAGACCTGGGGAGACGTGGACACCTACCTCTCCGTGGGCCTCGAGCTGAGCGCCGAGACCCGCGAGCGCCTCCGCGAGCGCCTGCTCGACTGAGCTAGGGCGTGTCTTTCGGATCAGCCCGGGCCCGCGACGCCTGGCACGGCGCCTCGCGGCGTTGTCGCATCACCCACGGACACCCAGTCCGCGGGCGATGCTCCGCCTTGCGATCCACCGCACCAGACGCCGCGGGCTGACCGGACCGGTCCAAAAGACACGCCCTAGCTCTTCGCGCCCAGCTCGAACAGCAGATACAGGAAGGCCGCGAAGACGTGGCCCACCGCCACATAGATGATCAGGCGGATCCAGAGCGCCCGGGGGAACTTCTCCTCCATGCGCATCACCTTGCGGGCGGGCTGCTCCTGGGCGGCAGGCCCCTGCTGTTCCGGTTCCGTCATGTCGGTTCTCCCTGAGTGGGGCCGCCGAGGCACAGCGCGGTGGCGGGGCTCTGCAGCAACGTGTGGACGAAGAGGAGATCGGCGCCGCCCTGGTCGGCGGCGGCGATCCGGTGCGGGGTCAGCGAGTCGAAGTGCGCGCTGTCCCCCGGAGCGAGGGTGTGCGCGGTGTCGCCGAGGCGCAGCCGCAGCCGCCCCTTCAGGACGTACAGCCACTCCTCGCCGGGGTGCACGCGCACGATGTCGCCCTGCGTGCCGTGCGGTACGTGCACGCGCAGGGCCTGCATGCCGCGGCCCGAGGCGCCCGCCTGCCAGTAGGTCCAGCCGCCGGCCCGGGTCGGTTCCATGTCGGCTGCGCGGACGACCGCGTCCCGGTCGGCGGCCGTCTCGCCGAGGAGCTCCGAGACGGTCGTACCGTAGACACGTGCGAGCGTGAGCAGCATCGGCAGTGACGGCTGGCGCTGCCCGGTCTCCAGGCGCGACAGATGGGCCGGTGAGAGCCCGGCGGTGCGGGCGGCCGCCTCCAGCGTGAGGGAGGCGCGGCGGCGCAGTTCGCGCAGCTGGGGCGCGACGGCGGGCAGCGCTTCGGCGGGCGCCACGGGCTCGGGCCGGGGCTCGGGCTCGCGGGTGGGCTCGGCAGGGCTCATGTCACCGATTGAGCCAGACCCTTGCCTCTCGGGCAACTTTCTTGCCCCAGAGGCAAAACCCGGAGCCCGCGTAGGCGGCGGGGCTCAGCGGTTCGCGACCGCCTGCTTCACCAGTGTCCTCCCGAAGTCCCACATCAGCCCGCCACCACTGTGCGCCTCGTCCATCACGGCGGTGAAGGCCGTCACGAACCGGTCCACCTCCCGCTCCCCCACGGTCAGCGGCGGAATCAGCTTGATGACCTCCATGTGGTCCCCGGAGACCTGGGTGAGGATGCGGTGCTTCTGCAGCAGCGGTACGACGACCATCTGCGCGAACAGCCCCTTGCGGGCGGCCTGCAGCATCGTCCAACGCCCGCGCAGCTTCAGCGACTTGGGCCGCCCGAACTCGATGCCGACCATCAGTCCGCGGCCGCGCACCTCGCTCAGCAGCTCGTAGCGGTCGACGAGGGCGGCGAGCCGGGACCTGAACAGCTCCCCGGTCACCCGGGCGTTCTCGACGACCTTCTCGTCCTCCATCACCGACAGGACGGCGAGGCCGGCCGCCATGGCCTGCGCGTTCGACCCGAAGCTCGCCGAGTGCACGAGGACCCGGTCCATCGACGAGTAGACCTTCTTGAAGATCCAGTCCTTGCCGAGCGTCGCGCCGACCGGCACATAGCCGCCCGACAGCGCCTTGGCGACACAGACCAGGTCGGGTTCGACGCCGTCCTCGTGCTGGTACGCGTAGAACTCACCGGTCCTGCCGAGTCCCGTCTGCACCTCGTCGGCGATCAGCAGCGCCTTGTGGCGGTGCAGCAACTCCTGGGCGGCGCGCAGATATCCGGGCGGGCTCTCGTGCACGCCCTTGCCCTGGACGGGCTCGACGATCAGTCCGGCGACGTCGCCCTTCGCCAGTTCCCGGCGCAGCGCGTCCAGGTCGCCGAGCGGCACCGCCGTGTCGGGCAGCAGCGGCGCGAAGCCGTCCCGGAACCCGTCCTCGCCGTTGACGGAGAGGGAGCCGGTGGTCAGACCGTGGAAGGCGTGCGTGCAGTAGAGCACCCGCGGCTTCCCGGTCGCGTACCGGGCGAACTTCAGCGCCGTCTCGACGGCCTCCGTGCCGCTGTTGCCGAAGAACACCCGGTCCAGGTGCGGGCTGTGGGAGAGCAGCCGCTCGGCGAGCAGGCCGGGCAGCGGCTGGCAGTCGAAGCGGGTGAGGTCGGCGAGGGAGGCGTCGAGGACGTCGTGCAGCGCCTTGCGTACGACGGGGTGGTGCCGGCCGAGGCCCATCACACCGAAGCCGGCGAGCATGTCGAGGTAGTCGTTGCCCTCGGCGTCCCAGAAGTAGGCGCCCTCGGCCCGCTCGTAGACCTTGTCGAAGCCGATGGTGTGCAGCATGCGGGGCAGTTGGTGGTTGAGGTGCCGGGCGTGCAGTTCGTACCGCTCCGCGCCCCGCTCGGCGAGGAGTCTGCCGAGGTCGAACTCCTTGGTCATACGCTGTGCTCCTTGCCGGGACCGTACTTGTGCGCGCTCTCCTTGGCCGCCAGCGTGGCGCTGATCCGGCCCGCGATCTCGACCGGGGTGAGGCCGAGATCGGCGAGGACCTCGCCCCGCTTGGCGTGCGCGAGGAACTGCTCGGGAATGCCGAACCGCCTTACGGGGACGTCCACTTCGGCGTCGCCGAGGGCGAGCGCGACCGCGGCGCCGACCCCGGCGGAGCGGCTGTTGTCCTCGACGACGGCGACGAGGCGGTGCCCCGCCGCGAGCCCGGGCAGCTCCGGGTCGACCGGCTTGACCCAGCGCGGGTCGACGACGGTGCAGCGCAGCCCGCGCGCCCGGAGGAGTCCGGCGGCCTGCAGACAGACCGGCGCCATCACCCCGACCGCGACCAGCAGCACGTCCGGCTCTGGCTCCTGGAGCAGGACGTCCATGCCGCCGACCCGGTCGACGGCGGGGATCGCCGGCCCCACCGACTCCTTGGGGAAGCGGATCAGGGTCGGCGCGTCGTCCACGACGACCGCTTCCCGCAGCTGGGCTCTGAGCTGGTCGGCGTCGCGCGGCGCGGCGATCCGCAGCCCCGGCACGACCTGGAGGATCGACATGTCCCACATGCCGTTGTGGGAGGCGCCGTCGACGCCCGTGACGCCCGCGCGGTCCAGTACGAAGGTGACGCCGCACCGGTGCAGCGCCACGTCCATCAGGAGCTGGTCGAAGGCGCGGTTGAGGAAGGTGGCGTACACCGCGACGACCGGGTGCAGGCCGCCCGTGGCGAGTCCGGCGGCCGACACCGCGGCGTGCTGCTCGGCGATGCCGACGTCCCACACCCGGTCGGGGTAGGCCTCCGCGAACCCGGTCAGGCCGACCGGCCCCAGCATCGCCGCGGTGATGGCGACGACGTCGTCGCGCTCGGCACCGATGCGGACGATCTCGTCCCCGAACACGGAGGTCCAGGAAGGGCCGTTGGAGGGCGCGAGCGGCTCGCAGGTGAGGGGGTCCATGACGCCGACGGTGTGGAAGCGGTCCGCCTCGTCGGCGAGCGCGGGCTCGTAGCCGCGGCCCTTCTCGGTCAGGCAGTGGACGATCACGGGGCCGTGGAAGCGTTTCGCACGTCGCAGCGCCGACTCGACGGCGCCGACGTCGTGCCCGTCGATCGGCCCGACGTACTTGAGCCCCAGGTCCTCGAACATCCCCTGGGGCGCGAAGGCGTCCTTGAAGCCCTTCTTGGCGCCGTGCAGCGACTCGTACAGCGGCTGTCCGACGACGGGGGTGCGCTGGAGTATGTCCTTCCCCCAGGCGAGGACTCTCTCGTAGCTGTCCGTGGTGCGGAGCGTGGCGAGGTGGTTGGCGAGGCCGCCGATGGTGGGGGCGTACGAGCGTTCGTTGTCGTTCACGACGATGATCAGCGGCCGGTTCTTCGCGGCCGCGATGTTGTTCAGCGCCTCCCAGGCCATGCCCCCGGTGAGCGCCCCGTCCCCGATGACGGCGACGACGTGTCCGCGCTCGCCGAGGACCTGCCGCGCCTTGGCGAGACCGTCCGCCCAGCCGAGCGCGGTCGAGGCGTGACTGTTCTCCACGATGTCGTGCTCGGACTCCTCGCGCGAGGGGTAGCCGGAGAGGCCGCCCTTGCCGCGCAGCTTGGAGAAGTCCTGCCGCCCGGTGAGCAGCTTGTGTACGTAGCTCTGGTGGCCGGTGTCCCACACGAGCCGGTCGACCGGCGACTCGAAGACCCGGTGGAGGGCGATGGAGAGCTCCACCACCCCCAGGTTGGGCCCGAGGTGGCCCCCTGTCCTGGCGACCGCGTGCACCAGGAACTCCCGGATCTCCCCCGCCAGTTCGTCGAGCTCGGCCCCGGAGAGCTTCTTCAGGTCCCGCGGCCCCCGAATGGTGTCGAGAATGGTCATGCTCGAGCCCCCTCTCTGGTCTGTCTCAGCTCACGGCGACGGAGGGCACCCCTGCCGGAGTGCCCTCGTCGGCCCGTTCATGACGTCACCCGCGGTTCCCCGAGACCGTCTCGCGGGCGGCGCGGATGGATTCCTTGAGGGAGCCCATGGTGGCGAGGACGGCGGTCGGTTCGTAGCCGCAGTGCGCCATGCAGTTGGCGCAGCGCGGGTCCTTGCCGCGGCCGTACTTCTCCCAGTCGGTCTCCTCGATGAGCTCGCGGTACGTGGGGACGTAGCCGTCGCTCATCAGGTAGCAGGGGCGCTGCCAGCCGAAGAGCGAGTAGTTCGGGATCGCCCACGCGGTGCACGGGAAGTCGGCCTTGCCCTCCAGGAAGTCCAGGAAGAGCGGCGTGTGGTTGAGCCGCCAGCGAAGCCGGTTGCCGCCCGCGAACGCCTTCTTGAAGAGCTCGCGGGTCTGCTCGACGCCCAGGAAGTGCTCCTGGTCGGGTGCCTTCTCGTAGGCGTAGGCGGGCGACAGCATCATCTCGTCGACCTTCAGGTCGTCGTTGAGGAAGTTCAGGACCTCGATGATGGTCTGCGGCGTGTCCGTGTTGAAGAAGGTCGAATTGGTGGTGACCCGGAAACCGCGCTTCTTGGCTTCCTTGATGGCCGCCACCGCCTCGTCGAAGACACCTTCCTTCGCGACGGACTCGTCGTGCCGCTCCCGCATGCCGTCGATGTGCACGGCGAACGCGAAGTACGGTGACGGGGTGAACTTCTCGATCTTCTTGCGCAACAGCATGGCGTTGGTGCAGAGGAAGACATACTTCTTCTTCGCCACCAACTGCCGGACGATCTCGTCCATCTGAGGGTGCATCAGCGGTTCGCCGCCGGCGATGGAGACCATCGGCGCGCCGGACTCCAGAACGGCACCGACGGCCTGCGCCACCGGCATGCGCTGCTTGAGGACCCCGGCCGGGTGCTGGATCTTGCCGCATCCCTCGCACTTCAGGTTGCAGGCGAAGAGCGGTTCCAATTCGACGATCAGCGGAAACTTGTCGCGCTTGCGCAGCTTCTGTTCAAAGAGATACGTAGCTACCTTGATGGACTGACGAAGCGGCATGGCCATCTGGCTCACCTCCGGGGGAGCAGCGAAGAACGGTGCCATTCAAAGAATGCGGGGAGCACGGCACGAAGAACGCGGAAAGCTGATATTCCACCGCGCACCGTGCCGATGCGGACGAGTTCGTGCTGTGGGGCATCCACGACCACCCGGACGGCCGCAACGGGCCGCTGTCCGGCGCGTACGGCGCTGTGCAGCGTGGCGGCGGACTCCATGTCCACGGCGATCGCGCCGGTGGCCAGGAGGGCGCCGCGCTCGGGTCCGCGGACGATGCGGTCGGAGCCGGTGAGCGGTCCGGTGTGCACGGTGCGGCCGGGCACGGCCCGCACCAGCTCCTCGACCAGCAGCCCGGTTCCCGTACAAGAAGTGCTGCCGCGCGCGTCCCTGGTCTCCGCGGCGACGACGAGGTCGCCGGGGTGCATGCCGGGGGCGAGTCCGGCGCAGAAGCCGGTGGCCAGAACGGCCGCGTCGCGCAGGGTTTCCTTTCCGAGCGCTCCGGTGACGGCGCGCTCGGCGTTCTTGGGGCCCATGCCGGTGCGCAGCACGGACATGGTTCCGGGCGCGCCGCTGCGGTCGCCGGTGCGCAGGGCGAGACGTTCGATGCCGAGCGCGCAGGCGATCAGCAGCGGCGCGGGTCCCGGCCGCGGGGCCGGGGTCCCGTCCATCAGCTGCCCTTGCCGGCGTGGGCGCCGGAGCCGCCGGCGAAGGGCTCTCCGTTGATGTACCTGCCGAGGGCGGTGAGCGGGAACACCTGCCGGTACAGGTGGTAGTTGATGGAGAAGTCCCAGGGGAAGCCGGTGCCCGTGAAGTACGGCTCGTCCCAGGAGCCGTCCTCGCGCTGCGTCGCGGCGAGCCAGGCGATGCCCCGCTCCACGGACTTGGCCTCGCCATCGCCGGCCGAGAGCAGCGCGAGGAGCGCCCACGCGGTCTGCGACGCGGTCGACGTGCCGCGCCCGGCCCAGCCGCGGTCGCGGTAGGAGCGCAGGTCCTCGCCCCAGCCGCCGTCGTCGTTCTGCACCGACTCCAGCCACCGGACGGCCCGGCGGATCGCGGGGTGCGAGGCGGGCAGTCCCGCGGTGATCAGCGCGGGCACCACCGACCCCGTGCCGTAGAGGTAGTTGACGCCCCAGCGCCCGAACCAGCCGCCCTCGGGCTCCTGTTCGGCGAGGAGCCACTCGATGCCGCGCCGGGTGCGCGGGTCGTGCGTCCTGCCCTCGACGGCGAGCATCTCCACCACGTGCGCGGTGACGTCGGCGGACGGCGGGTCGATGACCTCGCCGAAGTCGCAGAACGGCAGCCGGTTGGGGAAGGGGCTGGTGTTGTCGACGTCGAAGGCGCCCCAGGCGCCGTTCTTCGACTGCATGCCGAGGTTCCAGCGCACCCCGCGCTCGATGGCGTTCTCCAGGCGCGCCCGGTCCGGGTGCGCGACCCGGCGCAGCGCGAGGGCGACCTCCGCGGTGTCGTCCATGTCGGGGTAGTTGTCGTTGTGGAACTCGAACGCCCAGCCGCCCGGGGCCAGTTCGGGCCTGCGCACCGACCAGTCCCCCGGCCGCACGATCTGCTCGCTGATCATCCAGTCGGCGGCCTTCACCAACTGCGGGTGGTCCGCGGGCAGTCCGGCGTCCGCGAGCGCGATGGTCGCCAGACAGGTGTCCCACACGGGCGACTGGCAGGCCTCGATCATCCGCGCGCCGTCCTCGCGCCACACGGCGAACCGGTCCAGCGAGGCGAGCCCGGCCTTCAGGACGGGGTGCTCCAGGTCGTAGCCGACCAGGTGCAGCGCGATGACGGAGTAGACGGCGGGCGGCTGGATCCCGCCCCAGCAGCCGTCGTTCTCCTGGCGTTCGATGATCCAGCGGGCCGCGCTGTTCATCGCGGCCTTGCGCAGCTTGCGCGGCGCCACCTTGTGGTAGACGTGCAGCGCCTTGTCGAGCCGCTGGAAGACGCCCTCCCAGCTGGCCGCGGGCGCGAGCGGCCTGGCGGGGTTGGGGTCGCGCGCGTCGGTGTGCAGCTCGTCCAGGGCGAAGGGCGCGGGCCGCACGGGCCGCTTGGCGGACACGATGGTGAGCGGCACTATGGTCTGCCGGGCCCAGCAGCCGAAGTCGTAGATGTTGAGCGGGACCCACTTGGGGAAGTAGATGAGCTCCGGCGGGAGTTCGGGCAGGTCGTCCCAGCTCCACCAGCCGAACAGGGCGAGCCAGATCCGGGTGAAGACCCGGGCCCGGGCGATGCCGCCCTGCTCGCGGATCCAGCCGGCGGCCTTCGCCATGTGCGGCTCGTCGGGCCGGTCGCCGGCCAGGCGGAGCGCGACGTACGCCTCGATGGTGGTGGAAAGTTCGCCGGGCCCGCCGAAGAAGGTGGCCCAGGTGCCGTCGTCGCGCTGCTCGCCGCGGATGAAGAGCGCGGCGGCGCGCGTGGTGTCCTCGTCGCGGATGCCCAGGAACTGCCGCAGGAGGAGGTCCTCGGCGTCCATGGTCACATTGGTCTCGAGGTTGCCCTTCCACCAGCCCTCGGCGTCCTGGCGGGAGAGCAGGAAGTCGGTGGAGCGCTGTATGGCGCGGGCGGCGGCCTCACGGGTGCTTGGCGGCGCGGCGACCGTGTCGATCTGATCGACGGAAGTGCTGGTATGGGCGGGTTCGGTGGGCTGGCTGGCCGAGGCTGCGCGGGGCGTGGCCGCTCCGGTGCTTCCGTCGGTCGTCGCTGTCATGGCTTCCCCTTCGTGCAGTGCGGTGGCTACGTCTGCTGTGGGTCCGCCGTCGGGGGGGGCGGGGGGGGGGGGCGCCGCGCGGGGGGGGGGGCCCCGGGCCCCCCCCCCCCCCCCCCCCAAACCCCCCGACCCGGAGAACAGAAAACAACTCACCCAC
>NZ_JBJDPY010000015.1:0-188187 GCF_044903205.1 Streptomyces sp. NPDC029674 | reverse complement strand
CCGGTGTGGGTGAATTCCCAGGCGGCGGCGTAGGAGAACTCCTCGTCGTGGCGTTCGGCCTCGCCGTCGGGGGTCTGGGACTCCTCGCGGAAGTGCCCGCCGCAGGACTCCGCGCGGTGCAGGGCGTCCAGGCACATCAGCTCGGCGAGCTCGAGGTAGTCCACGATGCGGTTGGCCTTCTCCAGGGACTGGTTGAACTCCTCCCCGGTGCCCGGCACCTTGATCCGGCGCCAGAACTCCTCCCGGATCTGCGGAATCCGCTCCAGCGCCTTGCGCAGACCGGACTCGGTACGCGCCATGCCGCAGAACTCCCACATGACTTCACCGAGTTCCCGGTGGAAGGAGTCGGGCGTGCGGTCGCCGTCGACGGCGAGGAGGAGGTTCAACCGGTCCTCGGTCTCGGCCACGACCTCCTGGACCACGGGGTGGTCGTCGCCCACCTCGTCCTTGTGCGGGTTGCGGGCGAGGTAGTCGTTGATGGTGGAGGGCAGCACGAAGTAGCCGTCGGCCAGACCCTGCATCAACGCGCTCGCACCGAGCCGGTTCGCGCCGTGGTCGGAGAAGTTCGCCTCACCGATCGCGAACAGACCCGGGACGGTGGTCTGCAGGTCGTAATCGACCCACAGCCCGCCCATCGTGTAGTGCACGGCGGGATAGATCCGCATCGGCACCTCGTACGGGTTCTCCGCGGTGATCCGCTCATACATGTCGAAGAGATTGCCGTACTTCTCCTCGACCGCTCGCCGGCCCATCCGCCGGATGGCGTCGGCGAAGTCGAGATACACGCCCTGTCCGCCGGGTCCCACTCCCCTTCCCTCGTCGCACACGTTCTTCGCGGCGCGGGAGGCGATGTCGCGGGGCACGAGGTTGCCGAAGGAGGGGTAGATGCGCTCCAGGTAGTAGTCGCGCTCGTCCTCGGGAATCTCGTTCGGCGGGCGCTGGTCACTGCGCGCCTTGGGCACCCAGATGCGGCCGTCGTTGCGCAGTGATTCGCTCATCAGGGTGAGCTTGGACTGGTGGTCGCCGGTGCGCGGGATGCAGGTGGGGTGGATCTGGGTGAAGCAGGGGTTGGCGAAGTAGGCACCACGCCGGTGCGCCCGCCACACCGCGGTGGCGTTGGAGTTCATCGCGTTGGTCGACAGGTAGAAGACGTTGCCGTAACCACCCGAGGCCAGCACCACCGCGTCGGCGAAATACGTGTCGATCTTCCCGGTGATCAGGTCACGGGCGACGATGCCGCGCGCCCGCCCGTCCACCACGATCACATCGAGCATCTCCGTACGGGGATGCATCTCCACGTTCCCCGCGGCGATCTGCCGGGACAGCGCCTGATAGGCGCCAAGCAGCAGCTGCTGCCCCGTCTGGCCGCGCGCATAGAAGGTGCGGGACACCTGCACACCACCGAAGGAGCGGGTGTCCAGCAGACCGCCGTACTCACGGGCGAAGGGCACACCCTGCGCCACGCACTGGTCGATGATCTCCACCGAGATCTGCGCGAGACGGTGCACGTTGGACTCACGCGCGCGGAAGTCACCGCCCTTGACGGTGTCGTAGAACAGCCGGTGCACGGAGTCACCGTCGTTGCGGTAGTTCTTCGCCGCGTTGATACCGCCCTGCGCCGCGATCGAGTGCGCACGACGCGGCGAGTCCTGATAGCAGAACTGGACGACGCGGTAGCCCTGTTCGGCGAGGGTGGCTCCGGCGGAGCCGCCGGCCAGGCCGGTGCCGACGACGATCACGGTCTGCTTGCGGCGATTGGCCGGGTTGACCAGCTTCGCCTCGAAGCGGCGGGTGTCCCAGCGCTCGGCGATCGGCCCGGAAGGGGCCTTGTCGTCCACGACGGGCGCACCGATCGCGTACTCAGCAAAGGAGTTCATTCAGCTCACCAGTCCGGTCATGACGGCCACGGGTACGGAGATGAAGCCAAGGGTCAGCACCAGGGCGAGGCCGTTGGCGAGGGGCTTGAGGACGCGGTCGCGGGCCGCGGTGCCCACGCCCAGGGTCTGTGCGGCGCTCCACAGTCCGTGCCGTACGTGGAAGCCGACGGCGACCACGGCGACGATGTAGATGACGTTGCCGTACCAGGTCGAGAAGGTGTCGATGACGTTCTGGTACGGGCGCAGGTGCTCGTAGCCGCCGGGGTGCACGGTGCCGGTCGTCAGGTCGAGGACGTGCCAGACGATGAACAGGCCGAGGATGACGCCGCCCCAGCGCATGGTGCGGGTGGCGAAGCTGGCCTCGGGCTTCTTGTGCACGTACTTGGTGGGGCGTGCCTTGATGTCGCGGCGGCTCAGCTGGTAGGCGGAGGTGGCGTGCGCGACGACCGCGACGACGAGCACCACGCGGACCAGCCAGAGCGTCCACTCGTAGTGCATGAAGGGCTCGCCGAGGGTGCGGAGCCAGTGCGCGTACGCGTTGATCTCGGCCGGGCCGAAGAAGATCTTCAGGTTCGCGAACATGTGCAGGAACAGATAGAGCAGCATGATCAAGCCGCTCACCGCCATCACCGTCTTCTTGCCGACGGTGGAGTCCCACAGCGTGCGGGTCATGGACGGCCGTTTGTCCGTCCGCGTTGCCAGAGCCATATCAGAGACGCTACGGCCGAAGGTCCCGATCAGTCCAAGAGATGGTTCGGCTCATTTCCATAGCCTAGGCCTATCATCCGACGTATCCTGTCCCTATGCAATTCCAGCAGCTGCACTACTTCGTCGCGGTCGCCGAGACCCGGCACTTCACGCGGGCCGCGGAGGAGGTGCACGTCTCCCAGCCGTCGCTCTCCCAGCAGATCCGGGCGCTGGAGAAGGAGCTCGGCGCGGAGCTCTTCAGCCGGGCGCGCGGCAACATCACGCTGACCGACGCGGGTGAGGCGCTGCTGCCGCTGGCCCGCCGGATCCTCGCCGACGCGGACACCGCGCGGATCGAGGTGCAGGAGCTGGCGCAGCTGCGCCGCGGCCGGGTCCGCCTTGGCGCGACACCGAGCGTGTGCACGGGCCTGCTGCCGGACGTGCTCCGCGCCTTTCACGACCGCCACCCCGGCATCCAGCTCCTCATCGAGGAGAGCGGCTCCCACGATCTCGTACGCGAACTGGCGCGTGGCGCCCTGGACTTGGCGCTGGTGGTGCTGCCGCTGCCCTCGCCCTCACCCGCCCTGACGACGGTGGAGCTGCTCCGCGAGGACCTGGTGGTGGTGTCCTCGCCGGGCCGCCGGGGCCTGGGCAGGTCGGTCCGGATCGCGGATCTGCAGGGCGAGCGCCTCGTGATGTTCCGGCACGGCTACGACCTTCGGGAACTCACCGTCTCCGCCTGCCGCGCCGAGGGGTTCGAGCCCGAGTTCGCGGTGGAGGGCGGGGAGATGGACGCGGTGCTCGGCTTCGTCCGGGCCGGGCTCGGGGTGGCGGTCGTCCCGCGCATGGTCGCGGAACGGTCCGGCCCCGACCTGCGGATGACCCCCCTGGCCAAACCGAGCCTGCACCGCACGATCGCCCTCGCCCACCGCAGCGACGTGGCACCGCCGCGCGCGGCGCGCGAACTCCAGCGGATGCTGCTGGAACGCTGACGGCTGTGTGCGGCTACAACCGTGTCCCGGTGAGCTTCCTGCGGAGCCCGGAGTCGGTGATGTGGACGATGCGCAACGTGTTCTTGGCGTACTTGACCTGTAGTACGTCGTCGGCAGTATCGCCGCGAGGCGTCCACGGCAACCGCATCGATCCAGCCTCTCCGACCTTCCCAGGAACGTCGTCGGCGGCCACCTGAAGCATTTTGTTCGGCCTGTACGGTGAGGCCGGCCCTTCAATGGCGATCCTGCCCCCGCGCAGAGCCCATTGACCGGCCCACGAGGCGCCGTTCTCCCACTCGCGGTCGGACGGAGTGATGCTCCAGGTGCCGTCCCCGACTTCGACGCGGACAGGCGTGCTGTCCCAGATGTCGGGAGAGACGACCTCCCATGATCCCTTGAGGAAGGCGCCGACTGCCCGCCCGACGGGGCCGGTGCCCGTCCCGGTCGCGGAACCGGGGCTCTCGTCACCGTCCTCGTCCTTGCCGCACGCGCCAAGAAGCGACGCCCCCACACCGACGGCCAAGTACCGTAACGCGGTCCGCCTCCCCACCACCTGCGTCACAGCCCACATGCCGCGAAGACGCGGTTTGCCAGTCGCCACAGAGCCTCCAGGTGTCTGCCCATCGGAATTGTAGTGAACATGCCCGTCCGGCGGAGGTCTCCCGACCTTCGAGGTATCGGCTGTGTGTCAGTGGCCCGTGGCAGACTCGAAATCATGATGCCCAGGTCGAGATTCACACCGCTCCCGAACGAACAGACCGTGAGCGGGCGCTGAGGTGGCCGATTTCAAAGACGAACTGTCGCCGGAGCTCATCGGGCGTCTCGCAGGTGACCTCGCGGGTGCCTCGGGCTCGTTCGACCGGACGGCGTTCGAGCAGCTCGCGGGCACCGGTATCGGCGAGCTGGAGCTGAAGGCCCGTATCGACTGGATCGCTCGTGCTCTCACGGCGACGATGCCGGCGTCCCCCGAGGAAGCCGCCCGGGTGATCCGTGGCGCCCTCGACAGCGGAGGCCTCACGGGGTGGACTTCCATGCCCGTCAACGCCTACGTCGCCTCGGCGCTGCTGGACCGGCCCGATGTCGCGCTGCCGCTGCTGGCCGTGCTCACTTCCCGCCACACCGCCGAGTTCGCCGTCCGCCCGTTCGTCGAAGCCCACTACGAGGTCACGATGGACCGGCTCAGGGCGTGGACCACCGACCCGGACGAACACGTTCGGCGGCTCGTCTCGGAGGGCACGCGCCCGCGGCTGCCCTGGGCGTCACGGCTGTCGCGGTTCGTCGCCGACCCCGCTCCCGCGCTGGCGCTCCTGGAGCCTCTCGTCAACGACGAGTCCCTCTACGTGCGCCGTTCCGTGGCGAACCACCTCAACGACATCAGCAAGGACCACCCCGGCCTCGCCCTCGACGCCGCACGGCGTTGGCTTCACGGCAGCACGCAGGGCGATTTCGTCGTACGCCACGGTCTGCGGACACTCGTCAAGCGAGGACACCCGGAGGCTCTCGCCGTTCTCGGGTTCGATCACCGTGCCCCGATCGGGATCACGGACCTCGCCTGCTCGCCCTCCACCATCTCCATCGGGGAAGCGACCACCGTCACCTTTACGCTGCACGCCACCGACGCGACGAGAGCGGCGGTCGACTACATAGTCCACTACCAAGGGGTGCGCGGCCCCAAAGCGGGCAAGGTGTTCAAACTGACCACCCGGGACCTCCCCGCGGGCCGGGCGGTCGGCTTCTCGCGCCGGCACCGGTTCGAGAGCCTCTCGGTCCGCACGATCCACCCCGGCCCGCACCGCATCGAGGTCCAGGCCAACGGACGCGTCCTCGGCGCGACCGAGGTCCGCATCACCGCCGCCGAGACATCGCAAGGCCCAGCCTGAAGCTGCTGAACGGTGGTCAGGACGGCTGGACCTGGTCGAAGAGGGCGAGGGCTTCGGCGGGGTCCGGGCTCACGAGGCGTTCCAGACCGGCCGTCGTGATCTTCGCCCACCTGCCGGCCCGTGCCCACATCCGCTCCTCGAAGGCGCGGACGGCGTGGTCCAGATCTCCGGGGCCGGTGGCGATGGACTCGGCGAGTTCGGCGCCTTCCAGCATCGCGAGGTTCGCGCCCGCCCCCAGTGGGGGCATCAGGTGGGCGGCGTCACCCAGGAGCGTCACCCCGGGGACGTGGGTCCAGGTGTGGGAGACGGGCAGGACGTAGAGGGGGCGGTGGACGAAAGCGGTGCCGTGGCGGAGGAGGTCGAGGACGGGAGCGGCCCAGCCGTCGAACAGGGCCAGCAGGCTCGAGCGCACGGCCTCGGCGTCGGCCGGATCCAGGTTCGCGTGCCGGTCCAGCGGCGCGCGGAACTGGGCGTACACCTTGACGTGGCCGCCGCTGTTGCGCTGGGCGACGAGGGCTCGGTTCACGCCGTACGCGGCGACGGAACCGTCGCCGATCAGCCGGGCGAGGTCGGGGTGGCGGGTGTCGACGTCGTCGAGGGAGGTCTCGACCAGGGTGACGCCGGTGTAGTGCGGCGTGGCCGACGAGACCGCGGGGCGCACTCGGGACCAGGCGCCGTCCGCGCCGACCACGAGGCCGAACGTCTCCTGTCGCCCGTCCGCGAAATCGACCCGCACGCCGTCCCGGGCCCCCGGCACCACCCTCGTCACGCCCCGTCCCCACTGGACGTCGAGCGGGCCGAGCAGCAGATCACGGAGTTGCCCGCGGTCGATCTCGGGGTTGGCCCGGTCATCCGGACGGGGCCGCCAGTCGCGCAGGACGGTTCCGGCCGTGTCCAGGATGCGCATGGCCTGTCCCTCGGGCCGGGACAGCGCCTGGAACTCCGCCAGCAGCCCCGCCTTGTCCAGGGCGAGTTGGCCCAGCCCTTCGTGCAGGTCCAGCGTGCCGCCCGGGGGACGGGCGTCGGGGGCCGCATCGCGTTCGAGGACGGCGACGGGGTAGCCGTGGCGGTGCAGGACACGGGCGAAGGTGAGGCCGGCAGGGCCGCTTCCGACCACGGCGATACGATGTCTCATGCCGATACACTGTATTGATCCTGTGTGAGGCATCGCAACAGAACGGTGTGACCATGACTGTGTGGGACCGGCCGGAGCCGCCGACCCGCCCCGTGCCGCTCGACCGGGAGCGGATCGTCGCCGCCGCCATCGCGCTGGCCGACGAGGGCGGCCTCGCGGCGGTGTCGTTGCGCAAGGTCGCCGCCCGACTCGAGGCCGGGCCGATGCGGCTGTACGGATACATCTCCACCAAGGAGGAGCTGTTCGACCTCATGGTGGACGAGGTCCAGGCCGAAATCCTCCCCGAGGAGCAGCCCGGCGACTGGCGGGAGGCGCTGCGCGTCCTGGCCCACCGCACCAGGCAGGCCGCCCTCCGTCACGAATGGCTGGCCGATCTGCTCGGCGGCCGCCCGGCCCTGGGCCCGAACGGCCTCGCCGTGGCCGAGTCCACCCTGTCCGCCCTCGACGGCCTCGCCGACATCGACACCGTCATGCGCGCCGCGGAGACGGTCAGCGCCTACTTCACGGGCGCGATCAGGCGCGAGATCACCAATCTACGGGCCGAGCGCGCCACGGGACTGTCCAAGCACGACTGGCAGCGCGCCCACGGACCGTACCTGACGAAGGTGCTGGCCACGGGCCGCTTCCCTGCGCTCACCAAGGTCGTGTACGACGGCACGGACGTGGACGCCGAGACGTCCTTCGCGACCGGCCTGGAGTGGGTCCTCGACGCCGTGGCCGCCAAGCTCACCCGGCCGCCGGCGTGATGCCTCGCGCCGCCCCGGTCGCCGGGTCGCGGTCGGTCAGGCAGTACGTGCCGCCCGCCGGGTCCCGCATCACCGCCCAGTGGGTGCGCCGGGACACGCACGTCGCGCCGAGGCTCTCGTGGTGGGCGCGGACCGCGTCGACGTCGGAGCAGGCGAGGTCGAGGTGCGCGCCGCCCGGCCCTGACGTGTCCAGGCGTTGCAGGAGGATGCGGACCGGTAGCCCCGGGGGCGGCTGTACGCGGCGGAACTCGGGGAGCGGGCTCCGCACGGACTGCCAGCCGGTGAACGCGGCCCAGAAGGCGGCTTCCTCGTCGTACACCGGCGGGGAGATGTCCAGGCAGACCTGGTCCAGGCGGCTGGTGGCGCCGTCGGGTGCGGTCACCGGTGCCGGGCGCGAGGTCTCCCCGGCCCAGGGCACGACGCAGAAGAGCTGTCCGCCCGGTGAGCGCAGGACCTCCAGGCCGGGCTCGGCGAAGACCGGGGTGGCGCCGAGCCCGCGGGCGGCGCGTGCCGTGGCGGCCAGGTCGTCCACCGCGAAGTCGAGGTGAGCGCCGCCCGGCCCGTCCACGGCCTGCGCCTTCAGGCATGCGTCGGCGGGACCGGGAGGCAGCAGCGTCACGAACTCGCCGCCGTCTCCCCGGAGTTCGGACAGCCGTGAGCCGGTGGCCGTCGCCCAGAAGGCGCAGGCCTGCGGGAACCGCTCGCGCGGCCGGTCGGCGAAGGCGTACACCCAGCGGATCATGGTTCAGCCCGTCGCGTCCGCGAGCGCCAGCTCGTGGAGCCGGTCCGGCGGTCCTGGGCGGGCGTAGTACCAGCCCTGGGCCGTGTCGCAGCCGAGCTCCCGCAGCTGGTCCGCCTGTGCGCCCGTCTCGACGCCCTCGACGGTGACCGCGAGGTCGAGGCTGTGGGCGAGCGCGACGATCCCCTCGACGATCTTCAGGTCGACGGGGTCGGCGGGGAAGTGCTGCATGCCCTGGGTGAAGGAGCGGTCGAGCTTGAGGACGCTCACCGGCAGACGGCGCAGGTTGGCGAGGTTGGAGTAGCCCGTGCCGAAGTCGTCGAGCGCGATGTCCACGCCCATCTCGGCGAGCCTGCGCAGCGGCTTGAGGAGGTCGTCGTCGGCTCCTATCAGCGCGGACTCGGTGACCTCGAGGCAGAGCGCGCCCGGCTCCAGGCCCTCGCGCTCCAGGATGTCGACCGTGTCGGCGACCAGGCCGGGGTGGGTGAGCTGCATGGGCGAGAGGTTCACGTTGACCCGCAGCGGTCCGGCGGCGGCCGCCCCGTCGAGGGTGGCGCGCGCCTCCCACAGGCGTGCCTGGCGTACGGACTCCGCGAGGACCCAGCGGCCGAGCGGCACGATCAGGCCGGTGTGCTCGGCGAGCGGGATGAAGCGGTCCGGGCCGATGACGCCGTGCTGCGGGTGCAGCCAGCGCACCAGCGCCTCGGCGCCGCGCACGCTCCCGTCGGCGAGGTGCACGAGCGGCTGGTACTCGATGAAGAACTCGCCGCGCTCCAGGGCGGCGGGCAGCGCGGTGGTCAGGCCGTGCCGGGTGATGGCGCGGGCGTCGGCCTCGGGGTCGGCGAGCTCGTAGCGGTTGCCGCCCGCGGACTTGGCGCGGTACATCGTGATGTCGGCGCTGCGCAGCACCTCCGCGGCGCCGCGCTCGCCCGCCGGGCCCTCCACGATGCCGATGCTGCCGCGCACGGTCAGTTCGCGGCCGTCGACGCGGATGGGGGTGGCGAGCGCGTTCATGATGCGTCCGGCGAGCTCGTCCACCTCGGTCTCGGTGTCGGGTCCCGTGGTGAGCGCCACGAACTCGTCGCCGCCGAGCCGGGCCACCATCTCGCCGGGGGCGGTCGCGCAGGACTGGAGCCGGTCGGCGACCTCGACGAGGAGCCGGTCGCCGGCCGCGTGTCCGAGGCTGTCGTTGACGGTCTTGAAGCCGTCGAGGTCGAGGTAGCAGAGCCCGAAGCGGGCGTCCGCGCCGGCCGCGAGGGCCTTCTCCAGGCGCTCGAAGAACAGGGTGCGGTTGGGCAGGCCGGTGAGCGCGTCGTGCGTCGCCTCGTACCGCAGGCGGAGGTTGAGCAGGCGGCGCTCGGTGGTGTCCTCCATCAGCGCCAGCTGGTACTGCGGGACGCCGTCCGCGTCGCGCAGCAGCGACACGGTCAGGTTGGTCCACAGGACCGTGCCGTCGGGGCGGTAGAAGGCCTTCTCCACGCGGTAGTGCTCGCGCTCGCCGCGCACGAGCTCCTCGTACAGCTTCCAGACGTGCGGCGAGTCGTCGGGGTGGGTCCACTCCCCCACGTTGCGTCCGCGGAGCTGGTGTTCCAGGCCGCCGAACATGCGGATCAGCGCGTCGTTGACCTCGAGGACCGTGCCGTCGAGGTCCGCGATGCCGATGCCGATCGCGGCGCCGTGGAAGACGGCGCGGAAGCGTGCCTCGCTGGCGTGCAGGGCTTCGGCGACGGCGCTGCGCGCGCTCAGGGCGGCGCGGGAGATCGCCTCCTGTTCGGCCAGGGTGCGCTCCCGCAGCGCCTGGGCGAAGCCGGCCGCCATGGCGTGCTGGATGCGCGCGGAGCGGGCCCGCAGCGCTTCCTGGGGGCCTTCGCCGCCGCAGTACAGGACCAGATAGGCCTCGACGCAGTCGAGCGTGCGGCTGAGGGCTTCGGGGTCGGTGCAGTGCGTGCCGACGAGGGCGGCGCCGATGGCCTGGCTCTCCGCCGCGTCGAAGACCCGCTCCTGGAGCGCGCCGTTCAACCGCCGGGCGAGGGGGACCAGTTGCTGCTCGAACTCGGGACGGGTCAGCGAGGTGGCTGTCACGGGGAAGATCGCGCGGCTCCAGATGGTGGCGAACCTGCGGAGTCTTCCCTCGGGCCCGTCCTGCTCGCCGCTCAACGCTTCCGTCCCACGCCCGCGAATCCCGAGAAGGAGTACGGGTCCTCCTCCTCGGGCGCGGTGTCGGGCCGCCAGTGCGGCATCGGCACCAGGCCGGGTTCCACCATGTCGTATCCCTCGAAGAACCGCGCGATCTCGTCGCGCGAGCGCATGATCAGTGGATTGCGGATGTTCTTGTATACACCGACCGTCCGGCCGGCTTGTTCGGGGGGAACGGGGATCCCTTCGTACGAGGCGTGACTGAGGATGACGAGGCTGCCGGGCGCAGTTGCGTCCCGCAGCTCGGCGACCGCCGCGTAAGGATCGTACGCGTCCTCCACGAAGTGCAGGACGGCGACGAGGAGAAGAGCCACCGGGCGGTCCAGGTCGAGGACCGAGGCGACCTCCGAACTGCCCAGAATGTCCTGGGGCTTGCGCAGGTCCGCGGCGAGGGCCGCGGTCCGCTCGGTGCCTTCGAGCACGCTCCGGCTGTGCGCGACGGCGACCGGGTCGTGGTCCACGTACACGACGCGCGCCTCGGGGCTGGCCTGCTGCGCCACCTCGTGGACGTTGCCGAACGTCGGGATGCCGGAGCCGATGTCGAGGAACTGCGTCACGCCCCGGTCGACGGCGTGCCGCACCGCGCGCCGCATGAAGGCGCGGTTCGCCTGCATGATCTTCGGGAGCCCCGGCATGAATTCCATGGCTTTGCGGGCCGCGTCCCGGTCCACCTCGAAGTTGTGCGAGCCGCCCAGGTAGTAGTCGTAGATACGGGACACGCTGGGCATCGAGATGTCGATGCCCAGCGGTGCCCAGGCGGGACGCTCCATCAAGACTCCAAGGCGTAGGGGGCGGCACAGGCGGTCCGGTGTTCGAGGGTGAGGCTACTGATCGTCCGCCAAGGGAGCGAGCCAAAACGGAAATTGGTCGTCCGTTCTCGGTCACTGCCTTTGGCAAGTGCCGTATCCCACACATGCGACCGGCCCGCCCCCTCCCTGTGATATGGGAGGGGACGGGCCGGTCTGTCCATATGCCGTGCCGGTTACTCGGAAGCGGTCACCGGCTTTCCCGTGGGGCTCGCGGCGTACCAAGTGCCGCCCACGCCCTGGCCGTTGGTGTCGCCGGGCTTCTTGTCCCCGGCGAACGTGTACAGCGGCCAGCAGTCGATCGTCTGCTGCTTCTTGCCGTCGGGCCGGTCGAAGACGGTGAAGCCCTTCTTGAGGATTCCTCGAGTGGCGTTCTTGTCCACGGGCTCCACGACGGGCCACTTGTCGAGGCAGGCGCCGGTACAGGCCGACTTCATCGGCCAGGCGGAGTCCTTCGTGAAGCGGTACACGGTCATGCCGTTCTTGTCGACGACGATCTCGCCGAGCTTCGGGTCCTTGCGGGTGGACAGTCCCGCGGGGTCGACGGGGCTGGTGCCGGCGGCCGCCGGTGCGGCCTTCTTGCCGTCGGGGGCGGCCGCGTACCAAGTGCCGCCGACGCCCTGCCCCTTGGCGTCGCCGGGCTCGGCGTCCTTGGCGAACCGGTACATCGGCCAGCCGTCGATGGTCAGTTGCTTGCTGCCGTCGGCGGCGGTGACCTCGCCGAGCAGGGACTCGTCGACGCCCGGCGGGGCCTTGGAGCCGTCGGCGGCGACGACGGGCCAGGCCTTCAGGCAGGCCGCGTCGCAGTTGGACTTGGGCGGCTGGGCGGTGTCCTTGTCGAAGCGGTAGAGGGTGAAGCCCGCGCTGTCGGTGACGACCTTGCCGAGCTTCTTGCTGTCCCACACCGCGAGTTGACCCGCGGATTTGGCCTTGGCGCCGCCGTCCTTGCCGGCGGCGCCGGAGTCCTCTCCGTAGCCGGAGTCGTCTCCGTATCCGTCGCTCTTCGCCGGCGCCTCGTTGCCCACGTTCTGCCCGTTCGGAGACTGGTCGCCCTTCTCCTGACCGCACGCCGTCGTCAGCGCCAGCAGGGCCGCGGCTGTCGCTACGAGCGAGGCGCTCCGCCAGGCCCGGGGGGAACCCCCACTTGGATGCAGCATCCTTGACTCCCAGTCTCAACACAGGTGTTGTGGCGCCCGGTTGCGTCACACATGGCCCTAGGTACGGGCCGGGACAGCCGTCGTGTTCAACCGCACCGCAAGATTCTTTGCGTTCGGACGGGCGGCCGGGGCGCCGGTGTCCGCCCTCAAACGCTTGTCGGAGGCGCGTCCTTCCTTCGGGTCATTCGTGGGCGTCGGGGGCGTGCCGAGGGCGTACGCGGCTCATGCTCCCCGTCGTGCACGGAACTCCGCGAGCCTTGTCGCCCCTAGTCACACGTGTGCTGGCGCTCGTCGCGCTGGCGTTGCTGCTCGGCGCGTCGTCGGCCGTCGGCTCCGCCTCCGCCGACGCCTGCGGGTACGCGTCGATCGATCAGAACGGCGCCGCGAGCGGCGGCCATGCGGCCGTCGCGGGCGACGGCGCCGACTGCTGGGCCGGGCCCGTGCAACCCCCGAAGCCCCCGCCCCCACCGCCGCCTCCCCCTCCTCCTCCGCCGCCCCCACCACCACCGCAGCCACCCGCCCCGGAGCCGCCGCCCCCGCCACCGGCTCCCGCACCTCCCGAGCCGTCCGTGCGGCCCACACCGCCGCCGCCCCCGCCGCCCCCTTCCGCCGCTCCGGCACCCGCCACGAAGCCCGAGCCGAAGCCCGAGCCCAAGCCCTCCACCCGTCCGCCGAAGCCGCCCCCGCGGGTGACATATCCGGAGTACCACGCCCCGGCCCGCACCCGGCCGCCCCGCAACGGCCCGTCCCTCGTCTCGCTCACCCTGCTCATCACGGCGCCCGCGGTGCTCGCCGTCGCCGCGCTCCGCCCGCGCTGACCGCCGGAGGTCTCCATGTCGGAATGGCTTGTTCTCACCCTCGCGATGGTGGCCGCTTGCGGTGTTGTGCTCATCGTGACCCTGCTGCGCCACCGCAGGACCGGCGCGGACTATGACGCGTCCGAGACCCCGGACGTCATCGAGTACATGACGATGATGATCGGCGTCGTCTACGCCATCGTCCTGGGCCTGGCCATCGCCGGTGTCTGGGAGGCACGCGGCGCCGCCCAGGAACACGTACGCCTGGAAGCCCAGGCGCTGCACGAGGTCTCGGAGCGGGCGCGGATCTATCCGGAGGACGTACGGGACCGGATCCGCGCCGATGTCCACACCTATGTCAGCCATGTGGTCACCACCGAGTGGGACACCATGCGGTCCAAGAACGAACTCACCGACCGCGGCGCCGACCTCCTCGCCCGCATCCGGCACGACGTGACGGACTACGAGCCGAAGTCGGACTTCGAGGCGCAGGCGTATCAGCCACTGGTCGACTCGGTGGCGGCCGCCGACGACGCGCGCAGCGCCCGTGCGGACAGCGTCGGGGCGACCATGCCCGCGGTGGTCTGGTTCGGCCTGATCACCGGAGGCCTGGTCACCATCGGCATGCTCTTCGCCCTGCAGATCCGCCGCACACCACGCGAACTGGTCCTCGCCGGGCTCTTCTCCGCCCTGTTCGCCTTCCTGCTCTTCCTCATCTGGGACTTCGACGCACCCTACAGCCGTGGCGTCGCCGCGACGGCGGAACCGTTCCGGGCGCTGTTCCCAGGTCTAGGGGGCTGACCGGCGGCCGAACCGCAGCTTCCACGGTGTGATCGCAGACTCGGCCTGCACCCGCAGGCTGAGCTTCGACTCGCCGTTGACGCGCTCCTCGAAGGTGATCGGCACCTCCACGATGCGCAGCCCCCGGCGGATCGCGCGGTAGTTCATCTCGACCTGGAAGGAGTAGCCGTTGCTCCGCACCGACGGCAGGTCGACGGCTCGCAGCGCGCCGGCCCGCCACGCCTTGAACCCGGCCGTGGCGTCCTTCACGCCGAGCCGCAGGACCGCGTTGACGTAGAAGTTCGCCCAGGCGGACAGCGCCTTGCGGTGCCAGGCCCACTCGGTGGCGAGCGCGCCGCCGGCCACGTAGCGCGAGCCCAGCACGACTGCCAGGTCGTCGCCTCCCGCGAGCAGCGTGCGCACCATCAGCGGGAGTGTCCGTGCCGGGTGCGAGAGGTCGGCGTCCATCTGGACGACCACGTCGGCGCCGTCGGCGAGGGCGCGCGTCATTCCGGCGACGTAGGCACGGCCGAGGCCGTCCTTCTCGGTGCGGTGCAGGACGGTGACCGTGCCCGCGGACCGGGCCGCGAGGTCGTCCGCGATGTCGCCGGTGCCGTCGGGCGAGTTGTCGTCGACCACGAGGACGTGCAGGTTCGGCAGGTCCAGCTCTTGGAGCAGGCCGACGAGGAGGGGGAGGTTCTCCCGTTCGTCGTACGTGGGGACGACGACCACGATCTTCGGGGAGGCCGCGTCAGCAGCCCGGGACGACTGTTCCACGATGATTCCCCCGTGCGATTCTCCGTGCGGTCGGCACCACAGTACGACAAGGATCATGGAAGTTCGTCAACAGCCGTGCCGCTACAGCCTGTTGGGGCGCGGCCGATCCCCGTCGGTGCGCGCGTTGGCCGTGAACCGCGCTGCGCCGCGCCGCCGTACGGCGCACTCTGGTGTCATGGCCTGGCAGTCACCGATCGTCGTCCACCCGCCCGCCGCCGACGGCGCGCGGCGGATCACCGTGCGCGGACAGGACCTCGGCGTCGCACGCGGTGACCGTGAGCTGAGGGAGCTGCTGCGGCGCGCCGGGTTCGGCGAGGCCGACATGGCGCTCGACGACCCGCACCTCGTCGAGTGGCGGGGCGCACCGCACGGGTGGACGGCGACGTGAAGCCGCCACGCCGTTCCGTTCGCCCGACCGGCCCAGCGGATTGCCCCGTTCGCACGACACGGATCGCGCGGGGCCTGGTCCGTATTTAGCGTTTCGGGCATCGAGGTGCATTTCAGGCATCAGCGGAAGAAGATCCGCAGCTGCTCCTCGTGGACCCGGAGGATTCATCATGCGCGCGATACGCGTCGCTTCGGCCGCCCTGCTCACCGCTTCCGCCCTGGCCCTCACCGTCCCGACCGCGTCCGCGTCCGCGCCCCTGGGCGAGGAGAACGTGACCGCGTTCGGTTTCAGCATCTCCCCCAAGACGGTCGCCGCCGGCGGGCAGGTCACCCTCAACGTCGACGGCTGCGACGGCGAGACCAAGGTGACGTCCGGCGTCTTCGACGACACCACCATCCCCAAGGGGCAGAAGTCCGCCACCGCTCACGTGTTCTGGGACGCGAAGCCCGGCGCGATGTACGAGGTGACGTTCACCTGCAACGGCAGCAACCCCGGCAGCGACAAGACCGACCTCACCATCGCCACGGGCCGCCCCGACGGCAACACCCGCCCTGACGGCAACACGCACCACAACCCGGACAAGGGCGTCAAGGCCGGCGTCGGCGGCAGCCTGGGCGGACTCGACCTGCACGAGATCGCCCTCGGCGGGGCCCTGATCGTGGGCACGCTGGGCGCCGCGTACTACAAGACGCGCCGCCGCACCCGCGGGGGCAACTCCTGACCGGCGCGCGGCACTTCGCCCCCGGGCGTCTCCGGGTCCCGGGGGCGAAGGGCGGTCGTGGCGGAAGCCGGGCGTGGAGCGGAAGGGGGGCGCGCCGGCCCGGCGGGTCCTCAGACCTTGTTCTCGGAGCGGCGGCGCATCCAGAAGACGCCGCCGCCGACCAGCGCGGCCGTGACCAGGGCACCGCCGATGGCCATGTCGGTGCTGGTCGCTCCGGAGTTCGTGCTGCCGCCGAAGCCGCCGCGCACCCCGCCGTGGATGACGGTGAACGCCGCCGGGCGGGTCAGGGTCTTGCCGCCGCAGTGGGCGGTGATGTCGTACGCGCCGGGGTGGGTGTGCGAGCGGACGACCGCGGTGGCGCTCGCCGTGGTGCCGCCGGCGATGGAGTGCAGCTTCGTGTCCGGGAAGGCGTGCGACGTGATCTTGCTGCCGGGCGACTGGCAGGAGGATCCGTCGACGGTCACCGTCAGGTGGCCGCCTCTCGGGATCACGCTGGGCATGGCCACGATGTTGGTCGGGTCGGCCCACGCGGACGCGGTCGGGGCGGCGAGCCCGACGGCCGCGACGGCCGCGGCGGCGGCCGCGACGGCGCGAGTGGTCCGCATACGAGAAGTACGCATGGCTTTCCTCCGCGGAAGGCGCCCCGGGGATACCGTCCCCGGTCGATCGGCGAGAGCGCCTCCCAGACTGACCCTCAGATGCCGTGGACGGGCCCGCATTTCGGCGCTCGGCCGTCCTGGTGAGACGACACGCCGGGGCACGTCCGCGCAACCCGACATCACCGCAGGTCACGGACCGTCAGAAATTTCCTGCCCGGCGCGACCCGGATGGCGCACCCCGGCCCCGGCGCCACCCGTTCGCTCCCGCCCTTTCGCACGCCACGCGCCCCGCGCTTAGCGTTTTGGTACGCGCACCGGACGCGGCACTCGTGCCGCGTTGAGAGGGGATAGAGAATGCCTTCGCCCCAGCCCGCCGACGAGTTCGAATTCCAGGATTTCCAGGGTCTCCGGGAGGACGAAAAGCAGAGGAAGCGCGCCCCCTGGGGTGTGATGGCGCTCGTTTTGCTGACCGGCCTCGCGCTCATTCGCAATGGTTCCGGGGAATTCGACGTGGGCCCGCCGCAGCCCGCGTCCGCCGCTGCCGCGGACCGCGCGCCCGGGACGGGGGACGGCGCCACGGCGCCGCTGACGTTCTCGCCGGCCGAGCGCATCCGCATCAAGGGCATCCAGGTGGACGCGCCGATCATGCAGGTGGGGCTGGATGCCGAGGGCTGGGTGGACGCGCCGCCGCCGGGGGACCCGAACCTCGCCGGCTGGTTCACCGGCGCCGTGTCACCGGGCGAGAAGGGCACCGCCGTGGTGGTCGGCCATGTGGACAATCAGCAGGGCCCGGCCGTTTTCTACGGTCTCGGTTCGCTGAAGAAGGGGCAGCGGATCGAGGTGGAGCGCAGGGACGAACAGACGGCTACTTTCGAGATCTACGGCGTCGAGGTGTTCGACAAGGACAATTTCCCGGGCGAGCGGGTGTACGGGAACGACGGAACTCCCGAATTGCGAGTCATCACCTGCGGCGGCGGTTTCTCGAAGCATGCGGGATACGACGGGAACGTCGTGGTGTTCGCCCGGCTCGTCGCCGGCAGCTGACCCGCTCAGATCAGATAGGAACTCGGCACCGTGATGCGGTACCCGGAATCCAGGAGCTGCGGGAGGTAGTCGCGCAGCGCCTCGACACTGCCCGAGCGGTCGCCCCCCGCGTCGTGCGAGAGCACCACGACGCCCGGTCCCGCGCCCTTGCGGACGCGTCGCGCGATGGTCCTCGCGCCGGGTTCGGTCCAGTCGAGGGTGTCGACGGTCCAGGCGAGCGGCTCCATGCCGAGTTGGGCGCCCAGCTGGAAGGCGTTGCGGTTCCACGCGCCGTACGGGGCCCGGAACCAGGCCGGTGGCCGGCCGGTCACTTCCTCGATGACGTAGCAGGTGCGCTCGATCTCCTCACGCATCGTGGCCCGGCCGAGGCGGGTCAGCAGCGGGTGGCTCCAGGTGTGGTTGCCGATCAGATGCCCGTCGTCGGCCATCTCGCGCAGCAGGTCCGGATTCTCGACGGCCATCTCGCCGCACACGAAGAACATCGCGCGGACGTCGTACCGGCGCAGCGTCCGCAGGATGGCGGGGGTGTAGCGCGGATCGGGTCCGTCGTCGAACGTCAGCACCATCGATCGGTCGTGGTCCGGCATGCGCAGGATCGGCGCCTTGCGCACGTGCGGCAGGGCCCGCGTGAAGCGTTGCGGGCCGGACCCCGCGATGGGCCGCAGGCGGTACGCGGAGGGCTTGCGGGCGCGTGCGGCCTGCGGGCCCCCGGCGGGCGCGCCGCCGGTGGCGGACGGCCCCGGGGCGGCCGGGCGGTCCGTGCCCGCGCACCCCGCGATCGCGGCCGGCACGAGCATCGCGGCGGCGCGGAGCAGCACCCGACGCCCTGGCGTCAGCTGATCGTCTTTCATGAGTAATCCGTCGCATGGCCGAAGGCCCCGGCGGAACATCAACACCGCGGCGGGCCCCGAAAGCACCCGATCAGACGCGGCGGACCGGTCAGGCGCGGCGGACGAGGGGGAAGGGCAGGGTCTCCCGGATGGTCAGGCCGGTGAGGAACATGACGAGCCGGTCGACGCCGATGCCGAGGCCGCCGGTGGGCGGCATCGCGTACTCCAGCGCGTCGAGGAAGTCCTCGTCGAGCTCCATGGCCTCGGGGTCTCCCCCGGCGGCCAGCAGTGACTGCGCGGTGAGGCGGCGGCGCTGTTCCACCGGGTCGGTCAACTCCGAGTAGGCGGTGCCCAGTTCGGTGCCGAAGGCGACGAGGTCCCAGCGTTCGGCGAGGCGCGGGTCGGTGCGGTGGGGGCGGGTGAGCGGGGAGACGTCGGTCGGGAAGTCCTTGTAGAAGGTGGGCAGCGTCGTCCGCTCCTCGACGAGCCGCTCGTACATTTCGAGGACGATGTCGCCGCGGCCGTCGTCCGCCGTGTGCGGGACGGCGGCCCGGTCGCAGAGCCGGCGCAGGGCCTGTTCCGGGGTGTCGGCGTCGATCTCCTCGCCGAGCGCCTCGGAGAGCGCGCCGTAGACGGTCTTGACCGGCCAGGGCCCGGAGATGTCGTACTCGGTGCCGTCCTTGTACGCCACGGGTCTGCCGAAGGCGGCGGTCGCGGCGCCCTGGATCAGTTCGCGGGTGAGGTCGAGCATCACGTCGTAGTCGGCGAGGGCCTGGTAGGCCTCCAGCATCGTGAACTCGGGGTTGTGTTTGTAGGAGACGCCTTCGTTGCGGAAGGTGCGGCCCATCTCGAAGACCCTCTCCATGCCGCCGACGCAGAGCCGCTTCAGGTACAGCTCGGGGGCGATGCGCAGGTACAGGTCGAGGTCGTAGGCGTTGATGTGGGTGGTGAAGGGGCGGGCGTTGGCGCCGCCGTGGATCTGCTGGAGCATCGGTGTCTCGACCTCCAGGTAGCCGCGGTCGAGGAGGCCCTGGCGCAGGGCCTGGACGGCGGCGGAGCGGGCCCGGACCACGTCGCGTGCGGCGGGGCTCGCGACCAGGTCGAGGTAGCGGCGGCGCACCTTGGCCTCGGGGTCCGTCAGGCCGCGGCGTTTGTCGGGCAGCGGGCGCAGGCACTTGCCGGTGAGCCGCCAGTCGGTGACGAAGACGGTGAGCTCGCCGCGGTCGCTGGTGCCGACGGTGCCGGTGGCGGTGATGTGGTCGCCGATGTCGGTGCCGGTGGTGAAGCGGTTCAGGGTCTCGGGGCCCGCGGTGTCGCGGGTGAGGGCGAGCTGGCGGTCGCCGGACCAGTCGCGCAGCACGGCGAAGACGACGCCGCCGAAGTCGCGTACGAGCATGACGCGTCCGGCGACGGTTACCTGAGTACCCGTCATGCCCTGGTCGACGTCGGCAAGTTCGTGGGTGCGTGGGGCCGGGCCCGCCGGGTAGGGGTCGATGCCCTCGGAGCGCAGCCGGTCGAGTTTGCGGTGGCGGATGTGGATCTGTTCCGGGAGCTTCGACGTGGGGTCGGCGGCGTCGGCGGCGTCCCGGTCCGCGAGGCCGAGGGCGGCGATCGACGGGAGGCCCTCGGTGGTGGCGGGCCGGTTGACGCCCCGGGGCTTGTGGCCGTTGCCCCAGAGTTTGCGCAGGGACGGCACGGAGACGAAGCCCTCGGCGATGCCGGAGGCCAGGCTGATGCGGGCGAGGGCGCCGCTGTCGCCGTAGCAGATGAAGCGCGGGTACCACTCGGGGTGGTATTTGGCGTTCGAGCGGTAGAGCGCTTCGAGCTGCCACCACTTGGAGAGGAACAGGAGCAGCCTGCGCCACAGCCGCAGCACCGGGCCCGCACCGATGCGGCCGCCCTCCTCGAAGACCGAGCGGAAGACGGCGAAGTTCAGGGAGATGCGCCGCACGCCGGTCCTCGGCGCGGCCGCGCACAGTTCGGCGACCATGAACTCCATGACGCCGTTGGGTGCGGCGCGGTCGCGGCGCATCAGGTCCAGGGAGATGCCGTCCCTGCCCCACGGGACGAGGGAGAGCAGCGCGAGGAGCCTGCCGTCGGCGTCCAGGGCCTCGACGAGGAGACAGTCGCCGTCCTCGGGGTCGCCGAGCCGGTCGAGGGCCATGGAGAAGCCGCGCTCGGTCTCGGTGTCCCGCCAGGCGTCGGCCTTGTCGACGATCTCCTCCATCTCCTCGTCGGTGAGCGTGGAGTGGCGGCGGATGCGGGCGGTGGCGCCGGTGCGGCGGACGCGGTTCACGGCCTGGCGGGTGACGCGCATGTCGCGGCCGTCCAGGTCGAAGTCGGCGACGTGCAGGATCGCCTCGTCGCCGAGTTGCAGCGCGCCGAGCCCGGCGCGGGCGTACGCGGTCGCGCCGTCCTCGGATGCGCCCATGACCGCGGGGGCCCAGGCGTACCGGCGGGCGACGTCCAGCCAGGCGCCGATGGCGTGCGGCCAGGCCTCGCGGTCGCCTACGGGGTCGCCGCTGGCGAGGCAGACGCCGGCCTCGACGCGGTAGGTGACGGCGGCCTTGCCGCTGGGCGAGAAGACGACGGCCTTGTCGCGGCGGGTGGCGAAGTAGCCGAGGGAGTCCTGGTCGCCGTAGGCGCCGAGGAGGGCGCGGATGCGGGGTTCCTCGTCGCCGTGCAGGGCCGCTTCCATGCGCTGGGAGCGGAAGAGCGTGACGGCGGCGCTCAGCAGGGCGAGGGCGCCGAAGAGGCCGAGCCAGAAGTACAGGGCGCGCGACGGGGTGCCGTCGAAGTAGTCGTGGCCGTGGATCAGCCCGCCGCAGACCCGGTTCGCCGCCCACAGCAGGCGCTCGCCCCGCACCAGCGTGCCGGGGAACAGCTCCACCAGGCCCCAGCCGACCAGGATCGCGAGGCCGAGGCCCGCGACGAGCACCGCGAGGGCCCGCCGGACGGCGCCGCGCCGGGAGTCCGCGGAGAACTCCTCGCGGGCCAGGATCAGCAGGACGAAGGCGGCGCCGCAGACGACGAAGGAGGGCAGGGACTCGGCCCAGTAGCCGAGGGCCGCGCCGAGCACGTCGAAGGCGAGGAGCAGGCCCAGATAGGTGACGACGAGCCACCAGGTGATCTTCTTGCGGGCGGCGGTGGCGGCGGCGAGCAGGAAGAGGAAGACGGCGTACGCGAGGTTCGCGCTGACCGGGACCGTCACGAGGTCCAGGAAGCGGATGACGGGCATGAGGAGGCGGCGCAGCGGGGCGATGACCGCGAGGACCGCGCAGAAGACGCCGAGGGCCCCGAAGAAGGTGGCGAACCCCTCCGGGACGCGGCCGAGGAAACCGTCTCGGGAGCGTATCCGCCCGCGGGGCTCGGGCTCCTCCGTGCTGACAGTCATGGTCACGACTCTAGGAAGAGGTGCGGCACGGCGCGCGCCGAGCGGGGCGGGACGGGGCAGGGCCGCCCGGAACGCAGGCGGTAGGAGTGCCTCCGCTAACCTCTCGGCGTGAGCGCAGACCAGTCCCACCAGTTCGAACGCGGCACCGACGGGCCCAAGGTGATCGTCGTCGGAGTCGATGGTTCCGATTCATCGCTCCGCGCGGCGGCGTACGCCGGCGGCCTGGCCCGACGGCAGCACGCGCTGCTCGCCGTCGTGTACATCCAGCCGGTGCTCGCCGCGGGCGCCGCGTTCGGTGTGCCGGTCGCCGAGACGACCGACGAGATCGCCGAGGGGCTGATCGCGGAGATCCGGGACGCGACGGAGCGCGTGAAGGACATATTCGACGTCCGGTGGGAGTTCCACACGTTCCGCGGCGACCCCTACACCGGCCTGGTCACCGCCGCGGACGACCTGAAGGCCGACGCCGTCGTCGTCGGCGCCTCCGAGCAGGCGGGCCACCGCATCGTCGGTTCGGTCGCCGTCCGGCTGGTGAAGGCCGGCCGGTGGCCGGTCACCGTGGTCCCGTAGACCCACGTATCCGCGGTCCCGTGGGCCCACGCACCTGAATGGCCCCGGCCGCGACGCCCCTCCGGACGCCCGGGGTGTGGCGTCTTCCGTCGCGCCCCGCGCTGGGCCATCATGATCCGCCATCAGCCGACTGCCGTCTGCGAAGAGGTGGAGATCATGTCGGGACTCCGGATGGGGCAGGGCGTGCTGCGCCGCAAGCCCATCGACCACATCGACGAGACGGAGACGGGGGCGGGCGGCGGACTCGCCAAGTCCCTCGGGCTCTGGCAGCTCACCGCGATCGGCGTCGGCGGCATCATCGGTGCCGGCATCTTCAGCCTCGCCGGCGCCGTGGCGAACGGCACGGCGGGCCCCGCGGTGCTGATCTCCTTCCTGATCGCGGGGGTCGCGAGCGCGGCCGCCGCCTTCTCGTACGCCGAGTTCGCGGGCATGATCCCGAAGGCCGGCTCCGCCTACACCTACGGCTATGTGGTGCTCGGCGAGCTGACCGGCTGGTTCATCGGCTGGGACCTGCTCCTGGAGTACACCGCGATCGTCGCCGTCGTCGCCATCGGCATCTCCGGCTACTTCGGCTTCCTTGTCGAGGAGTTCGGGGCCGAGCTGCCGAGCTGGATGATGGGCGCCCCGGGCACCGGCGACGGGCACAAGGTCGACCTCTTCGCCGCGGTGCTGTGCCTGTTCATCGCGTATCTGCTGACCCTCGGCATCAAGAACGCCGCGCGCTTCGAGATGATCGTGGTGGTGCTGAAGGTGATCGTGGTGCTCGTCGTGATCGCGGTCGGCTTCTTCCACATCGAGACCGGCAACTACGAGCCGTTCTTCCCCTACGGCGTCAGCGGCGCGTTCACGGGTGCGGCGACCGTCTTCTTCGCCGTCTTCGGTTACGACGCGATGAGCACGGCGGCGGAGGAGTCCAAGGACGCACAGCGGCACATGCCGAAGGCGATCCTCTACTCCCTCGCCATCTCGATGGTGCTGTACGTGCTCGCCTGCCTGGTCCTGACGGGCATGCAGAGCTATAAGGACGTCGATCCGGAGAGCGGCTTCTCCACGGCGTTCAAGTCGGTGGGGCTCGGCGGGCTGGCGGACGTCATCGCGGTGGGCGCGATCATCGGCATCCTCACGGTGATGTTCACGTTCATGCTGGGCTGCACCCGGGTGTGGTTCAGCATGTCGCGCGACGGTCTCCTCCCCAAGTGGTTCGCCAAGACGCACCCGACCCGGCACGTGCCGACGCGCGTGACCTGGATCGTCGGGGTCGCGTCGGCCGCCATCGCCGGGTTCCTGCCGATCGGCGAGGCGGCCGAGCTCACCAATATCGGCATCCTCCTGGCGTTCGTCGTGGTGTGCGTCGCGGTGATCGTGCTGCGCTACAAGCGTCCCGATCTCCCGCGCACCTTCCGCTGTCCCGGGATGCCGGTGGTGCCCGCGATCGGGGTGGTCTTCTCCATCTGGCTGATCACGTTCCTGCAGTGGCAGACGTGGGCGCGGTTCGCCGTGTGGTTCGCGCTCGGCCTCGTCGTGTACTTCGGGTACTCGTACCGCAAGTCGGAGCTGGCGAAGGCGGAGCGCGGCACCAAGGCGTGAAGCGGTCTACTTCCCCATGACCAGGCCGTGCTTGCCCGCGCCGCGGCTGAGGACGACGCGGCGGACGCGGTCACGTACGCCGCGTACGTCGGCGCCGCGGTCCAGCGCCCGGTTGAGGTTGACGACGCGGCCAGGGCGCGTGTCGAACCACATCGGCACGAACTCCGCCTTCGTCACCTTCCACCGGGCCCCGGTCCGCACGGGCGGAGCGAAGGTGAAGCGGCCGATGGTGCCCTGGTTGCCGCGCGGGTCCCGCGCGCCCTCGTGGTTGATCATGTCGCCGGCGATCTGGTCGCCCATGCCGTAGACGACCCAGGTGCCGTTCACCTTCTCGTAGGCCTGCGGGACGTGGGCGTGGGTTCCGATGATGAGGTCGATGTCGGGGCGGCCGCCCGTCCGTGACGCCGTGAGCCGCTTGCCGAGCCGCAGTTGCCGCCGGTCGGGCTCGTCCTGCCACTCCGTACCCCAGTGCAGGCTGACGACCACGACGTCGGCGCCGACCTTCCGTGCCGCGCGGGCGTCCGCGACGATCTTGGCGCGGTCGATGAGGTCCACCGTCCACGGCTTGCGCTTGGGGAGCGGGTAGCCGTTCGTGCCATAGGTGTACGCGAGTTGGGCGACCCTGGCGCCACCCGCGCGCAGCCACGCCGGGGTCTTGTCCTCGGCGGCGGAGCGGGCCGAACCGGCATGCTTGACGCCCGCCTTGTCGAGGGCGTCCAGGGTGCGGCGTACGCCTGCCGCTCCGGCGTCGAGCGTGTGGTTGGAGGCGGTGGAGCACGAGTCGTACCCGGTCGCCCTGAGGGCGCGGGCCACCTCGGGCGGGGACTGGAAGGCGGGGTAGCCGCTGTAGTCGCCGTCGGCTCCGTAGACGGTCTCCATGTGGCAGATGGCCAGGTCGGCCTTCCTGATGACTGGTTTGGCGCCCGCGAGCATCGGCGCGAAGTCGTAGCCGTCGCCGTCCGCGTCGGCTCTGGCCTGGCGGATGATCGAGGCGTGCGGCAGGACGTCCCCGGAGGCGGCGAGGGTGAAGCTCCGCCGCTCGGCCGCGGCCACGCCGGCCGGGGAGTGGGCCGGGGCCGGACCCGAGGAGCAGGCCGTGGCGCCCGCGATCAGGAGGGCCGCCGCCGCGGTCGTGGCGGGCCGCGGACACCTGGTCCGCGGCCCGTTTCTCGAGGTGGCGGTGGTTCGTGTGTGCCGTGTGATCCGTGCGCGCTGCCGCATAGCTCGGGCTCCATGGACGGGGGCGATATTCGGCCAGACGAATCCATATCCCGGATTATCAGTTAATCAGGGGCCAATGCCGTCACAGTCCCTGAAATGGAGTCAAACGGTTCCACCTGTGACGCGAACAACACAGGGCGGTTCACCTGCGGTGAAACCGGAGGCCGGGTCAAGGCTCCGTAAAGCGCCTTGCTCCGCACCCCCCGCGGGTAATCGGCTGTCCTCACCGTGTGCCGGATTGGGGGGCCAGAGCCGGAGCGCGCGCGGACCGGAGGAAGGCGGAACGGATGCGGTACGAGAGCAGAGGGAATGCGGGCGGTCCCCAGGACGGCGGACTGGCTGTCCCGATGGCGTGGTTGTACGCCGAGTACATCGCCGACGAGCTGCTGCGCACCGGCGATCTGATGCCGCCCACGTCCTTCGAGTACCGGGCGGGGCGCGACGCCCTCGCGCTGACGATCTTCCTGTCGGACAGCGACGGCGAGCTGTCCGGAATCCGGGTGGTCACGCAGTTGGAGACGTGGCTGACCCTGACCGCCTACGGCCAGCCGTGGCAGGACTGGGTCCGGGAGCGGATGGCGCTGCTCACGGCGGACGCCGGCGCCGCGGGCGGCCCCGGGCCCGATCTGGAGCTCGCCGACCGGGCCTGGCGCTGGCTGCAGGAGACCGAGCTGCTCGCCCCCGACCTGGACGCGGTGCCCGGCCGTGCCGGGCAGGGCGAGGAGGACGGGCCGAAGGTGTGGACGCCCGCGTGGCGGCTCGGGCTGCCGCTGGGGCATCTGGCGATCCATCTGTTCTGAGCGGAGCCGGCTGCCCTGAGCGGGTCCGGCTGTTCCGAGCGGGGTCCGGCCTTGAATGATTCGGCGGTCCGCTGCGTACCGGAGGGCGAACAGCACCCGGCAGCGACATCGAACGGCAAGGATCGCCATGAGGCCCCTGGAGCGGCACCGTGACGCGGGCGCCTACGCGCTCGGCGTACTGGACAGGGCGGACGCCTTCCGCTTCGAGGATCACCTCATGGGCTGCCCCGACTGCCTGCTCTCGCTCGACGGACTGCACGCGGCGGCCCGCCAGTTGGCACTGTACGGACGGGTGACGCCCTCCCCCGTGGAGCCGGCCGCCGCACCCTCTCCCGGCCTTCTGGACCGCATCCTGCGGGAGGCGGGGCAGCTGCACGGCGCGCGGCGCAGGTGGCGGCTTTGCGCGGTCGCCGTCGGCGTCGCGCTGGCCGTCGGCGCCCCCGCCGTGACCGTCGTGACGGCGACAGGGCCGTCCCCGGTGCGGCTCAGCGCGCGGGACGCCCGCAGCGGTGTGTCGGCCACGCTGACGGCCAGGGACCGGGCCTGGGGGACGGAGATCGGGCTCACGGTGCGGGACGCGGCGGCCGACGGGCGGGTCTGCGAACTGGTCGCCGTCGGCGCCGACGGCTCCGAGCAGACCGTCACGACGTGGCGGGCCCCCGCGCCGACCGTGCGGACCCGGGGCGCCGCGGCCCTGCGCACCGCGCAGACGGAGCGGTACGAGGTGCGCAGCGCCGACGGAGAACCGCTCCTGACGCTGCGTAACCCGTGACCGGCGCTGCGACTGCAAAAGCCACTACTTCAGCAGCCGCGACATCCGCCGGTCCGCGAGGAGTTTCCCGCCCGTCTGGCACGTCGGGCAGTACTGCAGCGAGGAGTCGGCGAAGGACACCTCGCGGATCGTGTCGCCGCACACCGGGCACGGCTCGCCGGTGCGGCCGTGCACGCGCAGACCGCTCTTCTTCTCCGCCTTGAGGCGCCCCGCCGCGACGCCGCGCGAGCGCTCCACCGCCTCCGTCAGCGTGGCCAGCAGCGCCACATGCAGCCCATGGACTTCCTCCTCGGTGAGGCTCGACGTGAGCCGGAACGGGGACATGCGGGCCGCGTGCAGGATCTCGTCGCTGTACGCGTTCCCGACGCCCGCGATCAGGCTCTGGTCGCGCAACGCCCCCTTGATCTGCCGCCGTTCGCCCGCCAGCAGCCCCGCGAACCGCTTCTCGTCGAAGTCGGCGGCCAGCGGGTCGGGGCCGAGGCGCGCGATGCCGGGGAGCTCCCCCGGCGTCCGGGTGACGTACACCGCGAGGCGCTTCTGGGTGCCCGCCTCCGTGAGGTCGAAGCCCTCGCCCGTCTCCAGGGCCACCCGCAGTGCCAGCGGGCCCTTGCCGGGGCGCGGGACGCCGTCGGGGAGCCGGTCGTGCCAGCGCAGCCAGCCCGCCCGGGCGAGGTGGGTGACGAGGTGCGTCCCGTCGGCGTCGATGTCCAGGAACTTGCCGTGCCGCTCCACGGCGGTGACGGTGCGGCCTTCCAGGGCGGTGAGCGGTGGGTCGTACGTCTTGAGGACGCTGACCGCGGTGGGCAGGACGCGTACGATCTCCCGGCCGACCAGATGGTCCGTCAGGAACTCGCGCAGGGCTTCCACTTCCGGCAGTTCGGGCATCGCTTCCCCTCACCTTCGGACTTCCGCGACGGGCACGACGAACTCGCACCACACGCACTTGCCGCTGCCGCGCGCCTCCACGCCCCACCCGTCCGCGAGCCGGTCCACCAGGAGCAGGCCGCGGCCCGACACGCCGGACTCGCCGGCGTCGCGGCGGCGCGGCAGAGCGCTCGACGAGTCCTCGACGTCGACGCGCAGCCGCCGGTCGGTGCCGCTCAGGACGCGTACGGTCACGACCGCGGCGCCGTCGGTGTGCATCAGCGCGTTGGTGATCATCTCGTCGGCGACCAGCTCGACCTCGTCGGCCCGGTCGCCCGCGCCCCAGGCCCGCACCGCGGCCCTGATCATGTGCCGGGCCTCGGCGAGCGCCTCCGGGTCGCTCGGCGCGACGTGCTGCTGGAGGCGGCCGCCCGAGCGGGGCGCGTCGACCGGGCGGCGGCGCATCAGGAGGAGCGCGGCGTCGTCGTCACCGCCGCGGCCGTCGACGATGCCGCAGAGCCGGTCGGCGAGCCGCTGCAGATCTCGGGGGCCGACGGCGGCGAGCTCCGAGAGGGCCCGCATGCCGTCGTCGAGGTCGGCGCCCGGCACCTCCACGAGGCCGTCGGTGCAGAGCAACAGGGTCTGCCCCGCGTCGAGTTCGAGTGTGGTGACCGGATAGTCGAGCCGTCCGAACTCGGCGGACAGGCCGAGCGGCAGGCCGCCGTCGACCGGCACCCGCCGGAAGGATCCGTCGGTGAGCTGGACGAGCGGGTCGAGGTGTCCCGCCCGGACGAGCTGCACCACGCCGGTCGACAGGTCGGCCTCCGCATACAGGCAGGTCGCGAAGCGGTCGGTGTCCAGTTCGTGCAGGAAGCCGGAGGCGCGGGCCATGACGGTGGCGGGGGTGTGCCCTTCGGCGGCGTACGCGCGAAGGACGATGCGGAGCTGGCCCATGACGGCGGCCGCGTGCGTGTCGTGGCCCTGGACGTCGCCGATGACGGCGCCGACGCGGCCTCCTCCGGAAGGGGCGCCGCCGGGCAGCGGGATCACGTCGTACCAGTCACCGCCGATGTCCCGGCCGAGCGCCGCGGCGCGGTACCGTACGGCGATCTCCGCGCCCGGTACGCCGGGGATGGTGCGCGGCAGCATGGCCTGCTGGAGCCCTTGGGCGAGGTCTTTCTCCTGCTCGTAGAACATGGCGCGCTGCAGGCTCTGCGCGATGCTGCTGCCCAGCGCGACCAGGACGTTGCGTTCCTCCTCGGTGAAGCCGGTCTTCGCCTGGTAGAGCAGGCCGAGTGCGCCGATGGGGCGGGCCTGCGCGATCAGGGGGAGGTACGCGGCGGCGGTGATGCCGAGTTCGTCGATGTGCGGCCAGAGCAGGGGGTAGGACTCCGCGAAGTCGTCGGCCGTCTCGATGTAGCGCGGCGCGAGGGTGCGGACGACCTCGCTCATGGGGTAGTCCTCGTCGATGCCGGTGAGGCGGGTGCCGGGCACGAAACTGCCCGCGGGGCCCTCGGCGACGAGGCGGATGCGGCCCCCCTCGACGAGGCCCATGACCAGGTTCGACGCGCCGAGGTGGGCGAGGCCGTGGGTGTCGCGGAGCACGTCGATGACGTCCCGGACCGTGCGGGCGTGCGCGAGGGCCGCCGTGGTGCCCTGGACGAGGCTGGTGGTGCGGCGCCGCTCGGCCTCCTCGTCGGCCCGCTCGCGCAGCGCGGCGGGGCTGTCGCCCAGTTCCCGGGTGGCGTCCCTGACGATGCCCAGGATGCGGCGGGGGCGGCCGGTGGGGTCCCGCTGGATGCAGCCCTGTGTGTGGGTCCAGCGCAGCGCGCCCGTGCGGCAGCGGATCCGGAAGTACGCCCCGTACGTGTCGCTGCCGTCCTTCAAGGCGTGCGAGACGATCTGGTCCAGGCGGTGGCCCTCGACCGTCGGGACGCGGAAGGCGAGGGTCTCGGGCCGGTTGTCGTACTCCTCGGGGCGTACGTCGAAGACCTCGTGGGCGGTGGCGTCCATCTTCATGAGCCCCGTGTCGAGGTCCCAGTCGAAGCGGCCCATGCGCAGCGCTGCCCCGTACAGCGCGAGGAAACAGCCGGCCGGCTCCCCGGCCGGCTGTCCACAGCGGCACTGCCCCGCCGGGTCGAGCTCCATGGGCCCACGCTAGGCGGAGGCCCCGGTGCGCGCATGTGGGAGAGGGCGCCGCCGCTCCCCGCTACGCCGACTCGGCGACCTTGCTCTGCACCCGTACCGCGACCTCCGTCCACATCTCGGCGCTCTCGCCCGCGAGGTAGGCCACGATGCCGCGGCAGTGCGGCGGCACCTTGTCGATGATCTGGTCCCACTCCTCCATGCTGATCGTGTGGATGTTGAGCAGCCGCAGCAGGGTGCGGCCGATCTCGCTGAAGCGCAGCGCCGGGTCGGCCTTGAGGCGCTTGACGGCGTCGGCCCGGTCCTGGGCCGCGTTCCGGTCGGGCACGGCCGAGGGGCGGCCGACCCGCGGGGCGGTGGCGCGGTCGTCGCGGTGCGCCGCTTTCCCGCGCTGCGGCACGGGGTCCTCGCCCCGCATCATGCGGTTGCGCACGTCGCGCACCGTCTCCGGCGAGATGGCCGCCACCCGGGCCACCTGGCGCAGCGACAGGCCGGGGTTCTGCGCGATCAGCTCACCGGCGAGCCTGCGGCCCTCGGCGCCGTTGATGGGACGGACGCGGCCGTCGTGGCCGATCCGGCTCTCCTCGCCCTGCCGGCCGCCCGGGGCGCGCCTGCGGAGGTCCGCGACGGTGCCCGGCGCGATGCCGCTGACCGACGCGATCATCCGGTCCGACCACTGCGGGTGCGAGGCGATGATGCGCGCGGCCGCGCGCTTGCGGTCCGCCGTGGTCAGCGGCAGGCCGTGCGTGACGTTCGACTCGACGGCGAGCACGAAGGCGTCGTCCTCCGCGCCGTCGAAGTACCTCACCGCTATCTTGCCGCGCCCCTGGAGTTCGGCGGCGCGCAGGCGGTGCAGGCCGTCGATGACCCGCATCGTCGGACGGTGGACCGTGATCGGCGGCAGCGGCGTCTGTACGACCGCCAGCGCCTGAACGTGCTCCGGATCGACTCCGGACGTCCGTGGTGAACCCGTCGTCGACAGCGAGCCGATCTCGACTTCGACGACCATGAGCCGGTCGATCTCTGCGTGCCCAGGTGTTGCCAACTCAACTTCCCCCTCAAGCTCTGTTGTCCCCCGTGCGCGCGCCCCGGCACACCGCCCGGCCGCGCCTCAGCGCCGAGTCCCGCTGCCGCCGTCGGTCCGCCCCGGTGTGCGGCACGTACGCTTCCGCCCTTGGTCGAGGGCCCCTGAAGTGAATGCGTCGCGTGCCCGGCGGGTGTGTTCTCCCGGATTTCAGAATTCACCCGCGCTCGGTGCCCCGGTCCCTTCGGCGGGAACCCGCGCGCCCGGCCGCGGGAGTATTTCCCCGGCCGAGCACTTTCACCCTAACAACGCGCTTTCGGCCCTGGTACCCCTCACTAACAGCGCGCCACGGGCTCCGCCACCCCTATTCACCCCTACCGGCCCGCGCACCGGTGACGGGCCGCGCGAGGGTGCGGCCCATGAGCGGCGTCAGTTCGTCGACGGCGCTCGCCACGGAGGCGATCTCCGTCCGGGTCAGGGCCTGGTCGCCGTCGCAGAGGGCCGTCCCCGGCTCGGGGTGCACGTCGATCATGACGCCGTCCGCGCCGACCGCGAGGGCGGCCCGGGTGAGCGGCAGAACGAGGTCCCGGCGGCCGCCCGAGTGCGAGGGGTCCACGATCACGGGGAGGTGGGAGAGGCGCTGGACGACGGGGACGGCGCTGATGTCCAGGGTGTTGCGGGTGGCGGTCTCGAAGGTGCGGATACCGCGCTCGCACAGCACGATGTCGAGGTTGCCGCGCTGCGCGATGTACTCGGCGGCCATCAGCCACTCCTCGATCGTGGCCCCGAAGCCGCGCTTGAGGAGCACGGGCCGGCCGGCCGCGCCCACCTCCTGGAGCAGGGCGAAGTTGTGCATGTTGCGGGTGCCGATCTGCAGCATGTCCGCGTAGGGGGCGACCAGTTCGACGCTGGCCGGGTCGATGACCTCGGTGACGACCGGGAGCCCCGTCTCCTCCCGCACGTCGGCGAGGATGCGCAGTCCGGTCTCGCCGAGCCCCTGGTACGCGTACGGCGACGTGCGCGGTTTGAAGGCCCCGCCCCGCAGCAGCGCGGCCCCGGCCGCCTGCGCCATCCGCGCGGCGGCGAGGGTCTGTGAGTGGGTCTCCACCGCGCAGGGGCCCGCGATCACGGTCAGCGTGTCGGGACCGATGGGTACGCCCGCCACGGTCACGACGGAGCGGTCGAGGTGGTGCTCCCTGCTGACCAGCTTGTACGGCACCGAGATGCGCACGACGTCCAGGACGCCGCGCAGGTGGGAGAGGTTGAGGGCGCCGAACGCCGCCACGTCTCCCACCAGGCCGACGATCGTCCGGGTGACGCCTCGGCTGACGAACGCGTCCCCGCCCGCGGTGCGGACCAGTTCGACGACCGCGTCCACATCTTCCTGCATGGCCTCCGGGGCCATCACGACAACCAAGGGGTTCCTCCCGTGAACGGTGTCCCGGCGGGGCGGGACTGATCGCGAATACGTGATATTCACCGACGGGAACGAAATCCGTTCGTTCTCCGGGAAATCCGGGGAGCCGTCGGGGAAATACGTCGGGCGACCACGGTAGAAGTGCCGGGACATTTACTCAACGAAGACCGGCGCCCTTGTCCAACTGCGCAATGCCGACGGTGTTCCCGGCCGGTTCGTCCGGCGCGCCGGGGCAGAGCGGAAAGGCGACCTCCACCGCGAGTCCGCCGCCCGGCCGTGCCCGTGCGCTGATCGCGGCGTCGTGGGCGAGGGCGATGGCGTGCACGAGGGAGAGGCCGAGTCCGTGGTGGCCGTCGCCCGCCGTGCGGCCGAGGCGCTGGAAGGGTTCGAAGAGCCGCTCCACCTGGTCCGGCGGCACCCGGGTACCGGTGTTGGCCACGGAGACGACGGCCCGCCCGCCCCGGCCGCCGGTGGTGACCTCCAGCCATCCGCCGGGGGTGTTGTGGCCCACCGCGTTGTCCACGAGATCGGACACCAGGCGCTGGACGAGGGCCGGGTCGCCCAGCACGGCCGCGGAACCGATGGCGGCCTCCACTCGCAGCCCGCGCCCCTCGATCTCCGGGCGCGCGACGTCCAGGACCCGCTCGGCGACGCGGGCGAGGTCGAGCCGCTCCCGGTGGCCGAGGCCGCGCTGGCTGCCCGCGAGCGTAAGGAGCGACTCCAGGAGCCGGGCCTGCTGCTCGCTGATCTCCAGCAGCCGCTCGAAGTTGGCGCGGAACGACTCCGTCGTGGCGTCCCTGTCGATGAGCGCCTCCTCCAGCAGCGCGTGTTCCAGGGTGAGCGGGGTGCGCAGCTCGTGGGCGGCGTTGGCGACGAAGCGCCGGTGCGAGTCGAGCGCCGTCTCCAGGCGGCCGAGGAGCCCGTCGACGGTGTCGGCGAGCTCCTTGATCTCGTCGGCGGGCCCCTGGACGGCCAGCCGCTCGTGGAGGGTGTGCGCCGAGACGCGCCGGATGGCGCCGGTCATCGTGCGCAGCGGGCGCAGCGCACGCCGGGCGACCAGCCGGCCGAGGACCGCGGACACCACCACCATGACGGCCAGGGCGATCCCCGACTGTACGACGAACTCCCGCAGTTGGTCCGCGTGTTGGCGGAGGGCCTGTTCGTGCAGCCGCCCGATCGTGTCGTCGCCGGGCCGGGCGGCGGTGTGCACGCCGGGTCCGGCTGCCGGGCCGGCGCCGGCCTCGGCCGCGATTCCGGTTCCGGTTCCGGTCCCGTCGACGAAGCGGTCCGCCGGGAACCGGGCGACGAGCAGATACGTGATCGCGAGCAGGACCGCCCCCGAGACGAGGAACAGCGCGCCGTACAGCAGCGTGAGGCGTGCGCCCACCCGGCGGGGCAGCGGGAAGCGGGGAACGGGGGTGGAGGCGGTGAGCGAGGGCAGGCGCATGGGCCCCTCAAATCCGGTAGCCGCACCGAGGGATCGTCTCGATGACGGGCGGGGTGCCGAGCTTCGGCCGCAGGCGGTTGATCGTCGCCTTGACCGTGGTGGTGAACGGGTCCGTCGCCTCGTCCCACACCCGTTCCAGGAGCTCTTCGGCCGACACGGGCCGGCCGCGGGCCGCGAGCAGGTACTCCAGGACCGCGAACTCCTTGGGCGTGAGGGCCAGTCGCTCCCCGGCGCGCGACGCGATTCGCTGCGCCGGGTCGAGTCTGAGGTCACCGCGTACGAGGACCGGGGGCAGCGCCGCCCGCGAGCGGCGGCCGAGCGCCCGGATGCGGGCCACCAGCTCGGCGTAGGCGAACGGTTTGGGGAGGTAGTCGTCCGCGCCGAGGCTGAAGCCCGCCACCCGGTGGGCGATCGTGCCGGACGCGGTCAGCATCAGCACCCGGGCGTGCGCGGGCTGTTCGGTCAGGGTGCGGCACACCTCGTCGCCGGGCACGCCGGGCAGGTCACGGTCGAGCACGACCACGTCGTAGTCGACCACGGAGGTGCGTTCGACGGCGTCCGCGCCGTCGAGGACGACGTCGACCGCCATGCCTTCGCGGCGCAGCACCCGCGCCACGGAGTGCGCGAGCTCGACGTGGTCCTCGACCACCAGGACCCTCACCGTGGGGCCCTCATCGGGGAGCTGATCATGAAGTCCACGGTGCCCGAACCGTCGTCACGCACCGGTCACAGCCGGGTGTCCCCGGCTGCGCCCGGCCTTCCTGTGAGCCGGTCACAGATCTTCGGACCGCGGTGTGACCGCCCGCCGCGTAGAAACATGCCGTGCCCACCAACGGGGAGACGGACATGACCGATGTCCGGCCGTCAGCCCACGTGCAGCCGGTCGCAGGCGTCGTGCGTCGCGGCCCCCTCGCGGTCCTCCCCCGGTCCCGCGAGGGGGCTGAGTTTGGCCGCGAGGTCCGCGCGCCGCTGGACGGCGAGCTTGCGGTACGCACGCGTCAGGTGCTGCTCGACGGTGCTGATCGTGATGCAGAGCTTGTCGGCGATCTGCCGGTTGGTGTGGCCGCGGACGGCGAGTGTGGCCACCCGCAGTTCGGCGTTGCTGAGTTCGTCGGGATGTCGGCGGTTCCCGGACGACCACGGCTGTTCGGCGGGGTGCGGGCTGCCCGCGTCGGCCGCGGACGGCATGCTGGGCACGGGCACCCCGCACTCCCCCGCGAGCCGCTGCGCCTTGCGGGCCAGGGCCCGCGCCTGGCCGACCTTGCCGAGCTCGCGCTGCGTACGGGCCGACTCGTCGAGGGCGCGGACCAGTTCGAGGCGGTGGCCACGGTCCCGCAGGATCTCGATGGCCTCGCCGAGCAGCGGCGGCCGGTGCGCGGCGGCCAGCGTGCCGGCGAGCACCCGCAGCGAGACGGCTCGCGCGCAGCCGTTCCCCCGGTCGCTCAGGGCCAGCTGCTCCTCGGCCAGGGCCCGGGCGCGGTCGCGGTCGCCCAGGGACAGGTGGGCCTCGGCCGCGTCGGTGCGCCACGGCACCAGCGCGGGCAGGTCGAAGTCCCAGCGCCGCATGAGGTCTCCGACGGTGAGGAAGTCGTCGAGCGCGGCGTAGGGGCGTCCGGCGGCGAGGTAGTAGTGGCCGCGGGCCCGCAGGTAGAGCAGCCCGTCGGCGGTCTGGAACGCGGCGTCCGGCACGGGCACGCCGAGATGGGCGGCGGCCTCGTCGAGCCGGCCCATGACGGTTCCGGTGGACACGGCGGTGGCGACGGGCGAGGCGACGGCCACCCCCCAGCCGTCGGCGGGGACCAGGGCGAGCGCCGCGCGCGCCGACTCCTGCGCGGCGACGAGTGCGCCCGTCCTGAGCTCGATGCGCCCCTTGGCCGCGGCGAGCAGCGCCTGCCACATGGGGGCGCGCCGCTCGACGGCCTCCTTCAGCAAGGTCTCGCACCAGAAGGCCGCCGTCGCCGGACGGTCGGCGAGGACCAGCGAGTTGAGCGCCACCAGGAGCGGCGTCAGCGTGCCGTCGTCGAGGCGGGTGCTCTGCAGGATCTGTTCGGCCCGGACCACCACGTCGTCGCCGGGGCCGTCGAGGAGAGCCTTGACGAGGGTCGCCGCCCGCTGGTGCGGGCTGCGCGCCAGCGCCGCGTGCTGCGGACTCGTGTCCTGCGCCGTCGTGTGCTCCGGCGACCGGCCGAGGCAGGCACGGGCGGACGCGGGGAGGCCCGGATAGGCGTACGTCATCCAGCGGCGCGGGCAGTCGTGCCGGTAACGGGCGCCGGGGCCGGGCCGTCCCTGCCGCGCCGGGTCCGGCCGCTCGACGGCGCGCAGCACGTCGAGGGCGCGCTCCGCCCGGCCGAACCAGAGCAGGTGCCCGACGAGTTCGTCGGCGTGCCGGGCGCCGAGGCGCCCGTCCAGCGCCGCGGCGGTGAGCTCGGGCAGGTGCTGGGCGACACCGGCCGGGTTGACGCGCCAGCCCGCCCGGGTGAGCGCGGCCCGGATCTCCAGGGCCTGGTGCGGGTCGGTGCCGCTGTCGCGGGCGATCCGCAGGCAGGTGAGGGCGAGGTCGACCTCGTCGTCGGCGAGGGCGCGCTCGGCCGCCTCGATCAGCGTGCGCCGGGCCCAGGGCGCGTCGGCCGTCTCGGCCGCGATGAGGTGGCGTACGACGGCGGCCGCGGCCGCGCCGTGCTCGTGCAGCACCTGGGCGCAGCGGGCCTCGACGCGGGCGCGGTCGGCGGGCTCCAGGCTCCTGAGCACCGCGGCGCGCCCGGCGTCGTGGCGGAACCAGCCGGCGTCGAGGAGGCCCGCCTCGTTCAGCGCGCGCAGGCTGCGCAGGAGCGACTCCCTGCTGGCCCCGAGGACCTCCACCAGTTCGGCGAGCGACATGTCGGGGCCCGCCACCGCCAGGGCCCAGGCGGTGCGCCGGGTGGCGAGATCGCTGCGGTACAGACAGGTCGCGACGGCCCGTACGAACGACTCGCCCGGCACCAGACCTGCGGACGGTGTGGTTCCGGCGCCCGCGGCGCGGTGGTCCTCGATGAGCGCGCGGGTCAGCAGCGGGCTGCCGCCACCCATGTGGTGGATCTCCGAGACCAGCTTGCGCGTCCGCCACCCCGGCTCACCGAATACGGAGATCATTTCTGCGACTCCGGAGCGCTGGAGCGGGCCGAGCCTGATATTTCGGCAGCCCGGCAGACGCAGCAAATCAACGCGCAATCTCGCGTGACCGGCCAGGAAGCCACTGTTCTCACCCAGCACGACCAGAATGCGGCTGACGGCCAGCCGGCGGGCCAGGTAGAGGAGGCATTCAAGGGAGTGTTCGTCGGCATGGTGCGCGTCGTCGATACTCAGCACCAGGGGCCTTTCCCTGGCCTTTTCAAGTAGAATCCCGCAGAGCTCGGGAATCTCGTTCATGGCCACGGCGGGCAGTTCCCCCGCCGCCCGCCGCGACTGGGCCGAGCCGGCGATCAACTCCACGAGCCGCGCCGCGCGCCGGGCGTCCGCGGCGGGCAGATCGGCGCCGAGGAGCAGCTGCCCCATCACCCCGAGGGGCAGATCGCTCTCCGCGTCCGACGCTGTGGCCTGCAGATGCAGTGTGCCCGAGGCGTTGACGCGCGTCTCGAAAGCGCGCAGCAGCGCGGTCTTGCCACTGGCCACCGCGCCACTGACCAGAACGACTCCGCCATGCCCGCCCGCGCTTGAGCCGAGCATGTGTTCCATGATCGAAAGTTCTTCACCGCGTTCCACCAAGTTCATGAGCCGACTTCTCCCCCGCGGCTGACGGCTGATCCTGGAGCGGCCGTAAGACCAGCTGGATCAATTCCATCGACTAGACCGGCCACCCGACGGACGACTCTGCCATATCTGAAAATCAACTACCAGCGCTATTTGACTCAATGCCGCGCCATTACCGTCATGAATGCGCCACATCCCAGGCAATCGGACGCGCCCACTCCATATCATTCGGAAACTCTTGCGTATTTGCCTGATGACTGAACTCGGGGAAAATACGGAACGCGGTCGCGTACCGCGTGAAAAGACGGTCGTGGCGAATGGGACGGCAGCGACGAGAGGGCCGGGGAACGATTGGCCCGTTCCGCATGGCCCTCCCGACCGCCGTCTGACCGGTTCGGCTCGACGGCGGGCGCCCGCCGGCCGACGGCACAATGGACTCGTGGAGTGGTTCACCGCGGACGCGTACTGGTTGAGCCGGCTGATCTTCCAGCGGGCCCTGGCCGCGCTGTATCTCGTGGCCTTCCTGGGGGCCGCCCTGCAGTTCCGGGCGCTCATCGGGGAGCGCGGAATGCTGCCGGTGCCGCGGTACGTGGCACAGGTGCCGTTCCGGCGGGCGCCGAGCCTGTTCCAGTTCCACTTCTCGGACCGGTTCTTCGCGCTCTGCGCGTGGGCGGGGTGCGCGGTCTCGCTGGCGCTGCTGGCCGGGGCGGACGGTCTGCTGCCGCTGTGGGGCGCGATGCTGCTGTGGCTGGTGCCCTGGGCGCTGTATCTCTCCATCGTGAACGTGGGGCAGACCTGGTACGGCTTCGGCTGGGAGTCGCTGCTCCTGGAGGTGGGCTTCCTCGCGGTCTTCCTCGGCAACGACCGGGTGGCGCCGCCCGTTCTCGTGCTCTTCCTCCTGCGGTGGGTGCTCTTCCGCGTGGAGTTCGGCGCCGGGCTGATCAAGATGCGCGGCGACGCGTGCTGGCGCGAGCTCACCTGCCTGTACTTCCACCACGAGACGCAGCCGATGCCCGGCCCGCTGAGCTGGTTCTTCCACCGCCTGCCGAAGCCCGCGCACCGGGTGGAGGTCGCGGCCAACCATGTCATCCAACTGGCCGTACCGTTCCTCCTGTTCACACCGCAGCCGGTGGCGACGGGCGCGGCCTGTCTGATGATCGCGACCCAGCTGTGGCTGGTCCTGTCCGGCAACTTCGCCTGGCTGAACTGGCTCACCATCGTGGTCGCGGCATCCGCGCTCGACCTGTCCGCCTGGCACACGGCACCCGCTGTCGCGCAGGCGCCCCTCTGGTACGTGGTGGTGGTGACCGCCGTCTCCGTGCTGCTCCTGGCGCTGAGCTACCGTCCGGTGCGCAATCTGCTGTCCCGGCGGCAGGTCATGAACCGCTCGTTCGACCCGCTGCACCTCGTCAACGCGTACGGCGCGTTCGGCAGCGTCAGCCGTGTCCGCCAGGAGGTCGTCATCGAGGGCACGGCGGACGAGGCGCCGCGCGAGGACGGGGACTGGCGGGCGTACGAGTTCAAGGGGAAGCCCGGTGACGTACGCCGCTGGCCGCGCCAGTTCGCGCCGTACCATCTGCGGCTCGACTGGATGATGTGGTTCGCCGGGCTCTCCCCCGCGTACGCGCGGTCGTGGTTCGGCCCGCTGGTGGAGCGCCTCCTGGACGGCGACCGGGACACGCTGCGGCTGCTGCGGAGCTCGCCGTTCCCGCCCGACGCGCCGCCCGCGTACATCCGCGCCCGGCTCTACCGCTACCGGTACACGACCTGGCGCGAGCGGCGCGAGACGGGCGCCTGCTGGGAGCGTACGTACGTCCGTGAGTTCCTGTCGCCGACCCGGCTCGCCCCGCCCGCTCAGAAGCGGTAGACGCGCCGGGCCGTACCGCCGAACACCTCGGCGCGCTCAACCGCGTCCAGGGACCCGGTCAACAGCCGCGCGGTGTCCAGGACTTCGACGTACGACGCCGCGAGCGTGCTGACGGGCCAGTCGGAGCCGAACATCAGCCGGCGGGGCCCGAACGCCTCGACCACGGTGTCCGCGAAGGGCCGCAGGTCATCCACGGTCCACGTCGCGTGATCGGCCTCGGTGACCAGGCCCGAGAGCTTGCACACCGTGTTGGGGCGGGCGGCGAGCGCGCGGACCGCCGACGCCCAGGGTTCGAGGGCCCCCGACAGGACGGGCGGCTTGCCCGCATGGTCGAGGACGAAGGTGAGCTCGGGCAGGTCGGCCGCCGCCTTGGCGCAGGCGGGCAGCTGATGAGGCAGGACGAGCAGATCGTAGACGAGCCCGGCCTCGGCGACCGCGGCCAGTCCCCTGCGGACGTCAGGCCGCAGCAGCCATTCGGGCTCCGGTTCGCCCTGCACTTGATGGCGAACACCCACCAGGTGCCGCCCGCCCGGGAGTTCACGGAGCGCGGCCAGCGTGTCGCCCACGTCCGGTCTCGTGAGGTCCGTCCAGCCGACGACCCCCGCGACGAGGTCACTGTCCGCCGCGAGGGCGAGCAGCTCCGGCGTCTCGCCCGCGACGGCGACGGTCTGGACGAGGACGGTGGCCCCGACGCCGGCCGCGCGGGCCTCGGGCGCAAGGTCGGCGAAGGAGAAGTCCCTGCGGATCGGCGCGAGGGCGTCCCCGGTGATCCAGTCCTGGTCGCGCACGGACAGGTCCCACACGTGGTGGTGGGCGTCGACGACAGGACCGGAAGGGCGCACGGTCACGACAGCCCCCGGACGCCGGCAAGCCCCGCGTGGGTGCCCTCGGCGGAGCACTCATGGACGACGTCAAGGAGCTCGGCCGACGACCGGGCCTGCCGGGCGACGCCGACCGGCAGCCGCTCCAGCGATGGGACGCCTGCGGCACGGAACGCGGCGGTGAGTCCGGCGGGGGCCTCGCGGTGCGGGGCGTCGAAGGCGTCGGCGCGGGGGGCGCGGGCGACGCGGCCAGCGCGGACGACACGGACGGCACGGACGGCACGGACAGCGCAGTCGGCGCGGACGACACGGACGGCACGGACGGCGTGGACCACACAGCCAGCGCGGACGACTCGGTTGGCATGGTCGGCACAGCCAGCACGGTGGCCATAGCCAGCAGGGACGGCACGGCCGGTGCGGCCGGTGCCGCCGGTGTGGTCGGTGCCGCCGGTGTGGTCGGTATGGTCGGTGCTGCCGGCACAGCCAGCGCGGACGACACGGCCGGTGCGGTCGGCCCGGTTGGCACGGTCGGCGCGGCTGGCACAGCCAGCGCGGACGACCCGGACGGAGCGGACGGAGCGGACGGAGCGGACGGCGCGGCAAGCGCGGCAAGCACGGACGGCGCGGCAAGCACGGACGGCGCGGACGGCACAGCAAGCGCGGTCGGCGCGGACGGCACGCCCAGTGCGGACGGTGCAGCCGGCGCGGTCGGCGCGGACGGCGCGCACGGCGCGCACGGCGCGCACGGCGCGCACGGCGCGGACGGCACAGCAAGCGCGGACGGCACGCCCAGCGCGGACGGCACGCCCAGCGCGGACGGCACGCCCAGTGCGGACGGCGCGCCCAGTGCGGGCGGTGCGGGTCTTGGTGTGCGGGGTGACTTTCACAGATGGCCCCTTCCCCGTACGCCCTCCGGCGTATCCCCGTGCCCCTCGCCGGGGACCGGCACCTCCGTCGGCAGCAGCCCCGCCTCCTTCGCCTCACGCCAGAAGCCGGGGGGCACCACTGCGGCGAACTCGCGTGCCGCGTCCAGGACTTGTTCGGGTGCGCGGATGCCGACCAGGATGCTGGCGACGGCCGGGTGGGCGAAGGGGAAGGCGAGTGCGGCGGCCCGGAGCGTGGTGCCGTGGCGTTCGGCGAGCGACCGCAGGGCGCGGGCGCGGGCCAGTAGTTCGGGTGGCGCCTCGGTGTAGTCGAACCGTGCCCCCGGCCGGGGGTCCGCGAGCAGCCCGGAGTTGAAGACCCCGCCGATGACGACCGAGGTGCCGCGCTCGCTCGCCGCGGGCAGCAGCTCGGTGAGGGCCCGGTGGTCGAGGAGCGTGTAGCGGCCGGCGCAGAGCACGGCGTCGACGTCCGTGTCGCGGACGAAGCGGGTGAGCATCTCGGCCTGGTTCATGCCCGCGCCGATCGCGCCGACGACACCCTCGGACCGCAGCTGCTCCAGGGCGGGGTAGCCCTCGCGGAAGGCTTCTTCGGCGTGGTGGTCGGGGTCGTGGAGGAAGACGACGTCGACGCGGTCGACGCCGAGGCGGACGAGGCTCGACTCGAGCGAGCGGCGCACGCCGTCCGCGCTGAAGTCCCACACCCTGCGGTGCGTGCGCGGCACGGCGAAGCCGCCGTCGGCGAGGTCGTCACCCGTGATCCCGTCGGCCGGCTCCAGGAGCCTGCCGACCTTCGTCGAGATGACGTACGAGGAGCGGTCCCGGCCGCGCAGTGCCTCGCCCAGTCTGCGCTCGGAGAGGCCGAGGCCGTAGTGCGGGGCGGTGTCGAAGTAGCGGATGCCCGCGTGCCAGGCGTGGTCGAGGGCGGTGGCGGCCTGTTCGTCGGTGACGGGCGCGTAGAGGTTGCCGATGCCGGCGGCGCCGAAGGACAGGGCGGTCACCTCGACGCCGCTGGTTCCGAGGGCGCGCCGCGCCAGGCCCCTCACCGGTCCACCGGCCGGAGTCGCAGGCCCTGCATGCCGCCGTCGACGGCGAGCGCGGTCCCGGTGGTGGCGCCGGACAGGGGGCTCGCCAAGTAGGCGATGGCGCCCGCCACTTCGTCCGCCGTGACGAGGCGTCCGGTGGGCTGGCGGGCAGCCAGCGCGGCCCGTTCGGCGGCCGGGTCGGAGGCCGCGTCCAGCAGGCGGCCGATCCACGGGGTGTCAACGGTGCCGGGGTTGACGCAGTTGACGCGGATCCCTTCGCGTACATAGTCGGCGGCCATGGCGAGCGTGAGGGAGAGCACCGCCCCCTTGGACGCCGCGTACAGGGCGCGCCGCGGGAGGCCCGCGGTGGCGGCAATGGAGCAGGTGTTGACGATCGCCGCGTGGGTGGAGACGCGCAGGTGGGGCAGGGCGGCGCGGGTGGTGCGGACGACCCCGAGGACGTTGACGTCCAGGACGGTGTGCCACTGGGTGTCGTCGTTGTCCTCGACGGTGCCCTGGGCGCCGATGCCCGCGTTGTTGACCAGCACGTCGAGCCCGCCGAGGTCGGCGGCGGCCGAGGCGACGGCGTCCCGTACGGACGCGTCGTCGCCGACGTCGGCGGTGTACGCGTGCAGGGGTTTCCGCACGCTGCCCGGGTCGAGGTCGAGGACGGCCACCTCCGCTCCGCGCGCGGCGAGGAGTTCGGCGGTGGCGCGGCCGATGCCGGAGGCCCCGCCGGTGACCAGGGCCTTGAGCCCCTGGAAGTCGGTCATGTTGCTGCTCCCTTGTCCCGTGCGAGGTCGGCGGCCCAGAACCTGCCGCCCGGATAGGTGAATTCGGCGATGGACTCGGCCCGCATGGTCGCCGAGAAGCCGGGTGCGGTCGGTGCCGTGTAGTGGCCCGCGCGGATGACCACCGGGTCGGTGAAGTGCTCGTGGAGGTGATCGACGTACTCGATGACGCGGTTCTCGGTGGTACCGGCGAGTGCCACGTAGTCGAACATCGACAGGTGCTGGACGAGTTCGCACAGGCCGACGCCACCCGCGTGCGGGCAGACAGGGACGCCGAACTTCGCGGCAAGGAGCAGGATCGCCAGGTTTTCGTTGACTCCGCCGACCCGCGCCGCGTCGATCTGGAGGATGTCGATGGCGCCGGCCTGGAGGAGCTGTTTGAAGACGATGCGGTTCTGCACGTGTTCGCCGGTGGCGATTTTGACGGGGGCGACGGCCGTGCGGATCGCGGCGTGGCCGAGGACGTCGTCGGGGCTGGTGGGCTCCTCGACCCAGTAGGGGTCGAACTCGGCGAGGGCGCGGGTCCACCGGACGGCCTCGTCGACGTTCCAGCGCTGGTTGGCGTCGACGGCCATGCGGATGTCGGGGCCGATGGCCTCGCGGGCGGTGCGGCAGCGGCGGATGTCGTCGTCGAGGTCGGCGCCGACCTTCAGCTTGATCTGCGTGAAGCCGTCGGCGACGGCCTGCCGGGCGAGCCGGGTGAGCTTCTCGTCGCTGTAGCCGAGCCAGCCGGGAGAGGTGGTGTAGCCGGGGAAGCCGTGCTCCTTGAGCCTGGCCGTGCGGTCCGCCGCGCCCGTACGGCCGGATCGCAGCAGCTCCAGGGCCTCCTCCGGTGTGAGGGCGTCGGCGATGTAGCGGAAGTCGACCTGGGAGACGAGCCATTCGGGCGGGGCGTCGGCGAGCAGCTGCCAGAGCGGCTTGCGGGCACGCTTGGCCGCGAGGTCCCAGACGGCGTTGACGACGGCGCCGATGGCCATGTGCATCACGCCCTTCTCGGGGCCGAGCCAGCGCAGCTGGCTGTCGCCGACGAGGTCGCGGTTGAGCGTGCCGGGGTCGGCGCAGAGCTCGTCGACGGGGCGGCCGATCACGTGGTGGCGCAGGGAGCGGATCGCTGCGACCTGCACGTCGTTGCCGCGGCCGATGGTGAAGGCGAAGCCGTGCCCCGCCAGGCCGTCGCCGGCGTCGGTGCGGAGCACGACGTAGGCGGCGGAGTAGTCGGGGTCCGGGTTCATCGCGTCGGACCCGTCCAGTTCCCGTGAGGTCGGGAACCGGATGTCGTAGGTGTCGACCGCGGTGATGCGGGAGGGGGTCGGGGACACGGGAGGCCTTTCCGGAATGGGGCGGGGTGGCGGCGGACGGCGGGTCAGTCCTGTGCGCGGCCCGTGGTGACGCGCGCGATCATCAGGGCGACCAGGATGATTCCGCCGTAGATGGCCTGGATCCAGAAGGACGGCACCTGGGCGAGGGTGAGCAGGTTCTGTACGACGCCGAGGAGCAGGACGCCGGTGAGGGCGCCGGACATGGTGCCCTTGCCGCCGTCGAGGCTGATGCCGCCGATGACCGCGGCGGCGAACACCGTGAAGATCATGTTCTGGCCCTGGTTGGCGTTGATGGCGCCCACGTATCCGGTCTGCATGAGTCCACCGGTCACGGCGAGGGCGCCCGCGACGACGAACACGCCGAGCATGACGCGTTCGACGCGGATGCCGGCGGCCCGCGCCGCTTCCGCGTTGCCGCCGATCGCGTACAGGGCACGGCCCACGCGGTGGTACTTGAGGAGGAAGCCCGCGATGCCGAAGGCGGCCGCCGCGAGCCACACCGACAGGGGAATGTGCAGGAAGGTGGAGGTGGCGAGGGTGTAGAAGGACTCGGGCATGCCGAAGAGGGTCTTGCCCTCGGTGGCGCCGACGAGCAGGCCGCGCAGCACGATCAGCATCGCGAGCGTCACGATGAACGCGTTGAGTCCGAGCTTGACGACGAGGATGCCGTTGAAGGCGCCGATGACCGCGCCGACGAGCAGGATGGCGAGGATGCCGACGGCGGCGGGCAGCTCCGTGCCGAATCCGGCCTGGGCGGCGGGCAGTACGAGGAGCGCGCCGACGGCGGGCGCGATGCCGACGACCGACTCCAGGGACAGGTCGAACTTGCCGGTGATGAGGACGAGCGACTCGGCGAGGACGACCATCGCGAGCGCGGCGGACGCGCCGAGGACGGAGATGAGGTTCCGTTCGGTCAGGAACGAGTCGTTGAGGAGTGCGCCGAGGAGGGTGAGCAGGGCGAGTGCGGGGACGAGGGCGAGTTCGCGCGCCCTTCGCAGGGCGATGCTCTTCGCTGCGCGGGGCCCGCCGGGGCGGAGCCGTGCGGCGGTGTCGGCCTTCACGGCCGGGGCCTTGAGATCAGCCATGGTCTCCTCCTTGAGTGTCGACCGCGGGCCGGTGGGGGTCGTTCGCGCAGTTCCCCGCGCCCCTGACGGGGCTGGTCCGTCCCACCCCCTCGATCGACGCGATCAGGTCGTGTTCGTTGAAGCCCGCCGCGTGCTCCGCGACGATCCGGCCGTGGAAGAGGACGAGCACGCGGTCGCAGCGGCGCAGGTCGTCCAGTTCGTCGGAGACGACGAGCACGGCGGTGCCGTCGTCGCGGGCGCTGTCCACGCGGGCGAGCAGGGACTCCTTGGATTTCACGTCGACGCCCGCGGTCGGGTTGATGAGGACCAGCAGGCGCGGGTCGGAGGCGAGGGCGCGGGCCATCACGACCTTCTGGGCGTTGCCTCCGGACAGGTCGGAGACGGGCTGGCCGGGGCCCTCCGCGTGGATGTCGAGACGTTCGATGAGGTCGTCGGCGAAGCGGCGCTTCGCACCGATGCCGACGAATCCGTGGCGGCCGAGCCGGTCGAGGACGCTCATCGTGGCGTTGTCGCCGATGGTCATGCCGAAGACGAGGCCCTGGCCGTGGCGGTCGCGCGGGACGCAGCCCACTCCGGCACGCAGGGCGGCGGTCACATCACCGAACGGCAGCCTCTCGCCGCCCAGTTGGGCGGTCCCCGCGGCCGGGGTGTGGAGTCCGGCGAAGCTCTCCGCGAGGCTGGTCTTGCCGCTGGCGCTGGAGCCCGCGAGGCCGACGACCTCGCCCTCGCGCACGGTCAGGTCGATGTCGGTGTACGACTCGCTCGTCAGGCCCTTGACGTCGAGCAGCACGGGGGCGTCCACGGGGACCCCGGCGCGGGCCACGGCCAGCTCGGCGTCGGCCTGCCGGTCGATGACCTCGCCGGCCATCGCCTCCACCAGTGCGGCGTGCGGCAGTTCGGCGACGGGTGCGCTGGTGATCCAGCGGGCGTCGCGCAGCACGGTGACGGTCTGGCACACCTCATACACCTCCTGGAGGTGGTGCGAGATGAACAGGAACGTGACGCCGGAGTCCTGGAGGGCGCGCATGCGGGTGAAGAGGCGCTCGATCTCGCGGTTGTCGAGCTGCGCGGTCGGCTCGTCGAGGACGATGAAGCGCGCGCCGAAGCTCAACGCCCGTGCGATCTCCACCATTTGGCGGTCCTCGACCTGGAGGTCGGCGGTGCGGGCATCGGGGTCGACGCGCACGTCCCAGGTGTCGAGGACCCGTGCCGCCTCGGTGCGCAGCCGCCGCCAGCTGATGAAGCCGCCGCGGCCCGCAGGCTGCCGGTTGATGAAGAGGTTCTCGGCGACGGTCAGTTCGGGGACGACGGTGGGCTTCTGGTAGACGCAGGCCACCTTGCGGCGCCAGGCGTCGCGGTCGGTGAGCGGCGGGGCGGGTTCGCCGTCGAAGCGGACGGTGCCCGCGTCGGGCGCCTGGAGCCCGGTGAGGACGGAGACGAGGGTGGACTTGCCCGCGCCGTTGCGGCCGACGACGGCGTGCGACTCGCCCGGCAGGACGGTCAGGCGGCCGTCCCGCAGTGCGACGGTGGGTCCGTACCGTTTGACGATGCCGGACGCCTCGACGAGCGGGACGTTCATCGTGTGGGCGCTCATTGGACCGTGTTGCCCCACAGCTCGGCGTCGTCGACGTTCTTCTCGGTGACGAGCGGGGCGGGCAGTTGGTCCTCGAGGATGCCGCTGGGCAGCTCGACGATCGTCGAACCGTGGTCGGTCGGGCCCGGCTTGAACTTCTCGCCGTTCATCGCGGCCTTGATGTAGTGCATGCCGTACTTGGCGTACGCGTCGGCGGGCTGCGAGACGGTGGCGTCGATCTGGCCCTTGCGGATCGCGTCGAACTCCTGCGGGATGCCGTCGTTGGAGATGACGGTGATGTGGCCCTTCTGCCCCGCCTTCTTCAGCATCCCCTTGGACTTGAGGGTCTGGAGGGTGGGTGCGAGGTAGACGCCGCCCGCCTGGAGATAGATGCCCTTGATGTCGGGGTCGGAGTTGAGCAGCGTGTCCAGCTTGGCTGCGGCCGTGTCGGACTTCCACTCGGCGGGGATCTCCAGGACCTTCAGCTTCGGATGCTTCTTCTTCACGCAGTCGCGGAAGGCCTTGGAACGCTCGCGGCCGTTGACCGACGCGAGGTCCCCCATGATCTGCACGACCTTGCCGGTCCTGACCCGGCCGCCGAGGTAGTCACAGGCCTTCTCGCCGTACGCGACGTTGTTGGCCCGCACCACCATCGCGACCTTCCCCTTCTCGGGCGCCACGTCCACGGCGACGACGGGCACGCCTTTGCGCTCGGCCTGGTCGAGGCCCGCGGCGATCGCGGCGCTGTCGAGCGGCGCGACGACGATTCCCTTCACGCCCTGGTTCAGCTGGTTGTTGATGTCGGTGATCTGCTGCGACGGGTCGCTGTTGGAGTTGACGGTCTTCATCGCGTCGACGTCCTCGGACTTCGCCATCTTCGGGACGTAGTCGTTATACGACTGCCAGAACGGTGAGGTCAGCAGGGGCAGGATCACCCCGACCCTGCCCTCGCCGCCGCCTCCGCCGCCGGGCGACGCGGCGTCCTTCGTACTGCCGCACGCGGCGAGGACGAGGGACGCGCAGGCGGCCGCCGCCGCGGCGCGCACCGCCCGTGAACTTCCCGCCCTGCTGGACCTGTTGCGCGCTTTCCTGTCGGCCATCTGACGGCTCCTCATCGAGCGGGATCGCTAGGGAACGAGCGTGGTCGGGCGATATTTATCAGACCACTTGCCGCCCACAACACCCCTCGTCGTCAACTTCCCGCACTTTCCGGCCGTAGTGGTCCGACCACATCTCTGACTAGACTGCGGCGCACTCGGCCAGCAAGGGAGCGTTACGTGGACCAGCCAGAGCAGTCCGCCCCGCAGAAGGGCACCGTGACGCAGCGGGCCATCGAGCAGATCAAGGCGATGATCGGCGAGGGCCGCCTCGAACCGGGCCAACGGCTGCCGACCGAGCGGGATTTGGCGGTCCAGCTGGGCATATCGCGCAGCTCGATGCGGGAGGCCATCCGCGCGCTGACGGTCCTCGGCGTCCTCGAAGCGCGGCACGGCTCCGGCATCTACGTCACCCAGCTGGAGGCCGGGGACCTCCTGGAGACCTTCGGAGTCGTGGCGGACCTCTCCCGCGGCCCGCAACTCGTCGAACTCCTCGAAGTACGCCGGGTCCTGGAGTCCACGGCGACCGCACTCGCGGCGGCCCGGATCACGGAAACCCAACTGGCTGACGTGGGCAAGCACTTGGAGGCGATGAACGCCACCGATGACCCGGAGGAGATCCTCTCCCACGATCTGGCGTTCCACCGCACGATCGCCTTCGCCGCGGGCAACGAGACGATGGCCGCGATACTGGAGGGCCTGTCGTCGCGCACGTTCCGCGCGCGGGTGTGGCGCGGCTACCAGGAGGAGGACGCCTTCGAACGCACCCGCCGCGAACACGCCCGCATCCACCGGGCACTCGTGGCGCGGGACCCCGAGGCGGCACGGGCCGCCGCGGCGGCGCACGTGGGCGAGGTGGAGGAGTGGCTGCGGTCGCAGCTGGAGGGGTGAACCAGCGGCCGCACGGACGCGTTATACGGATGCGTTAAATGGGCGGCGCGCGCCGGGCGGCCCTGACACCATCCCCGGGTGATCACCGACCCACGCACCACCTCGTACGCGCACGCGGCCATACGCAACAACGCCGACTGGTGCGACGCCGTCTGCCGTTCCCACGGCGTGCCCGGCGTCTTCGCCCCGCGCGTCTGGGCCAGTCCCCGACGCACTCCCCCGCTCTACCCCGACGCCGTGACGCTCTCCCCCGACGCGACGCCCGACGACGTTCTGACCCGCATCGACCTCACCTCCCCCGGCGCCTCCGTCAAGGACAGCTTCGGCACGCTGGACCTGTCCGGGGCCGGCTTCGAGGTGCTGTTCGAGGCGCGGTGGATCCACCGGCCCGCGGCGGAACCCGCGCGCGGGCAGGAGGGCTGGAGGCCCGTCGAAGACGCTGACGGGCTCTCCGAGTGGGAAGCCGCCTGGAGCGGCGACGGACAGGGCGGCGAACTATTCCGGCCGCCGCTGCTCGACGACGGATCCGTCTTCCTCGCGGCCACCGGCACCGGAGGAGGCGTCACGGCGGGCGCCGTCGCCCACCCCGCCGCGTCCGTCATCGGCATCTCCAACCTCTTCACCGCCGACGACGACCTGGACACCGCCTGGCGCTCCTGCCTGGACGCCACGGCCCGGCTCTGGCCCGGGGTGCCGGTCGTCGGCTACGAGCACGGGGACGACCTGGCGGCCGCCGTCCGCCACGGCTTCACACCCGTCGGCCCGCTGCGCGTGTGGCTGCGGACGTCCTAGCCGATCGGCAGCCGCTCCACCCGCGGGTCCTCCCACTCGGCACTGAAGGACGGGCAGGCCGCGTCACCGCCGTCCCAGGACATGGTGATCGCGACCGCGTCGGGAGTGCGGTGCAGGGCGAAGTCCGTCTGCACCGTGTACGCGCGCAGCCATCTGAGGCTGCCGCCACCGGCCCGGGCGCCGTCGACGCGGACCTCCCAGCGGATGCGCCGGTCCACGCAGCCACGGGGCACGGAGAGGCTGAGGACGCCGTGCAGTTCATTGCCCTCGAAACCGGAATCGCGGGCGGGCCCTTCGACACGGAAGCCGCTCTCGGCACGCCGGCGTACGTCCCAGGTGAGGTAGCGCCTCGTGACGGAGAACTTTCCACCGCTGACCTCCGCACGAGAGACGGGGGTTGATCCCCGGCCGGCGTAGGTCAGGTGGAGGTCGTGCGTCACGAAGTTCCAGACGGCCAAGCCGGCGACGATGAGCACGCCCGCGAGGAGGACGGAGATCAGGCAGCCCGCCGAGGCGGCGTCCCCGGGAGCCTTCCGTTTCCCTGCACCTCCCGCCCCGTCAGAAGGCATAGGCCACATCGAAGCTCTTGGCCAGACGCGGCCTCTCCCACACCAGCCCGAACGTGTCGCACGTCCCGGCCGCCCCGGTCGCGCCGACGCGCATCGTGACCTTCTCCGCGGGGGACCGCAGCGGGAAGTCGGTCGCGATCTCCTGGCTCGTCCCCCGCCCGGCGATCTCGGCGGTTCCCTTCTTGAAGGAGCGGCCGTCGACGGTGATCTCCCAGACGGCTTCGACGGGCTTGCTCCCGCATTCCCGTCCCGCCTCCAGGCGCAGCGTGCCCTCCAGCCGGTCTGTCGGGGCATCGTCGTCCACCGCGAAGGTACTGCTCACACTGCCCGCCACATCCCAGATGTACGCCTCGCCCGAGACCGTGGGCCGCCGTCCGCCGGACGGCTCGAGAGCGACGGTGCCCCCGCTGACGGCGAGACCGATGAGCAGATAGCCCAGCACCGCCGCGACCAGCACGGCGAAGGCGCAGCCGGCGCCCACCGAAGCGGAGGGAGGCGGGTCCGGGGCACGGCTGGAGCGGGTGGGCGTAGCGGACACGTCCGGTCCCGAGGTGGGGGCGGTGGCCCTCTCGTCGCCCTCGACATGCCCCTCCTGCCGCGCCACGGCCGACACCTTCGCCACGGCGGCGGACTCGTGCCCCGACGGCTCCTCCCTCTCCGCGTCGGAGTCCGGAGCCAGCAGCCTGCGCGCCTGCAGACGCAGCACATCGACCTCGCGCCGCAGCCGGTCGATGTCCTCACGTGCCTCGGCCAGCTCGCCGTCGGTGACCTTGATGTACTGCTGTGCGTGTGCGAGCCGGCTCAGCAGCCTGTCGCGTTCCGCGACGAGCGCGGATCCGTTCAGTTCCCGGGCGAGCTCCTCCAGTTCGGCCCTGAGCCGGTCCGCCTCCTCCCGCCAGTACAGCAGTTGCGTGTCCGCGTCCTCGCTCGCGCGCTGGGCGAGGCGTCGCAACTCGTGCAGCCGGTTCCTCTTCTCCGGCGGGAGCGGCCTGCCGCGGGTGCCGAGGAGGTCCGTGACAGCGTCGAGCACCGCCTTGGGAGCGATGCGGCCGCCCCGGAGGTAGCGCTTGACCTGGGCCGGGGGCAGGCCGAGGGCCTCACCGAGGTCTGCCGTGCCGAGACCGGACCCCACGGTCGCGCTCAGGGCGCCCGCGTAGGCGACGGCTTCCGGGCTCACCGCCTGATCCCACCGGTTGTGGGCGAGGACGATGCGGTGGCCGAAGCCGTCCGCACGCTGCTGGGGTTCCGGGCGGCCCTTGGCGATCAGCTCGCGGCGGACGTGGACGAAGAGCGAGTCCGTGTCGAGCAGGTCGGGGCCGTCCGGAATACCCCGGTCGAGCGCCTCGATGACCTCGCCGGTGAACGCCGTGTAGGTCTCGTCCTGCGGAGCCAGCGCCCGGACCGTCGCCGACGCCGCAGCCAGCAGGTAGGTCCCCTTGATCCCCGCCAGGTCGGCCAGCTCCTCGTCGGGCGACCCGAGGTGGTCCGTGAGCGCCCGCCCGCCGTAACAGCAGTCCAGGATGACGAGGCGCTGCCGTGCGGTGCACACCTCCAGCAGGACGCGCCGGATGTGGTTGAAGTCCAGGGCGTTGTAAAGCCGTTCGTGGTCTCCGCTGGGCAGGGCCAGGTGCAGGCCGAACTTGAGCGGGGAGAGGCCGTGTCCGGCGAAGTACACCAGGAAGGCGTCCGTGGCCTCCGCGGCGGCCGTGTGCAAGGTCTGCATGACCTGCGGGACCGAGCTCGCCTTGTCGCCGGTCAGGTCGATGCAGTGCTTCTCGGGCAGGCCCCACAGGTCGTCGTCCATGAGCAGTTCCTTGAGCTTGCTCACGTTGTTGTCGACCGTGGGCAGGTCCGGCAACTTCTCGTACGTCGACACCCCGATCAGCACCGCGCGGGTCCTGGCGGGGTCGGGGAAGGACGACGTCACGCGTCGTCCTGGAGGACAGCCGTGATGCGGCGGATCTCGTCGTCGGAAGCGCCGTGGACCGTCACGGAGCCGCGCCCGGTCGTCACCGTCACCGCGGGCGCGGAGGGGCGGGCGGTGCGCCAAGCGGCGTACGCCACCGCGAGGTTGAGGGCAGCGATGCCGTGCCCCAGCAGCACGTCGATGATGTCGACGGTGCCCATGGTCGCGGCGTCGCCGTCCTGCCGCGCGGGACGGAGGCCGATGTCCGCATGATCCCGTACATCGGCGGTCTGCCTCAGCCACGTGTAGAGATCGAGGGTGGCGCATTCCCCGCCCCCGGCGCCGGATTCATCGAGACGGATCTGCACACTCCGTGCGCTGAGCTGACGTTCCATGACGAGTCACGGTAACCAGAGCGGACGCCCCGCGTGGGTGAGTTGTCGCGCACTCACCCACGCGGTTGCGTCACCCGCGTCGGCACGTCAGGCGCACGCGCGTACGGGCCCGGCCCTCACGCCCGGCCGAACCGCAGCGTCACCAGCTCGAACGGCCGCAGCGTCACCCGCACCGCGTCACCCGCGAGCTCCGGTGCCGCCACCCCGGCGAGCGGCCGCTCCAGCAGGTCGGTCACCGTGACCGAGCCGGCCGGGAAGCCCGTCGTCAGGGTGGCGCGGGCCCGGCCGCCGTGGGCCTCGTGGAAGCGGACGACCACGTCGCCGCTGCCGTCGTCGGCGAGCTTGACGGCCGTGACGACCACCGCGTCGTTGTCGACGGTGACCAGCGGCGCCACCTCGGAGCCACCGCTCACCCGGCGCTCGGGCAGGTTGACGCAGTAGCCCTCGCGCACCGCGTCGCCGATCCCCGCGCCCGGCACCAGCGCGTGCCGGAAGCGGTGCACGCCCTGGTCCGTCTCGGGGTCGGGGAAGCGGGGCGCCCGGAGCAGGGAGACGCGGACCGTGGTGGTCGTGCCCGAGTCCTCATCGCGTACCGTGCGGGTCACGTCGTGGCCGTACGTCGAGTCGTTGACCAGCGCGACGCCCCAGCCCGGCTCCTCGATGTGCACGAAGCGGTGGTTGCACGCCTCGAACTTGGCGGCCTCCCAGCTCGTGTTGGTGTGCGTGGCGCGGTAGAAGTGGCCGAACTGGGTCTCCGACGCGTACCGCTCCGCGTGGATGTCCAGCGGGAAGGCGAGCTTGAGGAACTTCTCCGTCTCGTGCCAGTCGACCTCGGTGTCGATGTCGAGCCGCCGCGAGCCGGGAGCCAGGGTGAGCACCTGGGTGAGGCGCGAGTCGCCGAAGGTGCGCACGACACGGACTGACGTGCCCTCGCCCGGCACGACCTCGTCGGCGTCCGTGAGGTCGGTGACGGTGTTTCGGTAGAACTCGTCGACGTCCCACGCGTCCCACATGTTCGGGAAGTCGGCGTGGATCTGCGGCAGGTTCGCCGCCTGCCCGGGCGCGACGGTCTCCCGGCCGGCGACCAGGTCGTACGCGGAGACGACCAGGCCGCGCCCGTCGATCTCCACCCGCAGCAGACCGTTGTCGAGGACGAAGCCGCCCTCCGGACGCGGGGCGACCGTCGCCTCGCCGTCGGTCACCGCCGTGCGGGCGCCGCCCGCGGGGACGCCGTCGCGGGTGTGCGGCGTGGAGTTGAAGACCAGCGCGCCGGTCCCGTCGCCGGCGAGCGCGCGCTGCGCCTCGCCGATGATGTCCTCGAGCTCCCGGGCGAGGGCCGCATAGGTCGCGCGCGCCTCTCGGTGCACCCAGGCGATGGACGAGCCGGGCAGGATGTCGTGGAACTGGTGGAGCAGCACCGTCTTCCAGATGCGGTCCAACTGCTCGTAGGGGTACGCGAATTCCTCGCACCGGACGGCGGCCGTCGCGGCCCACAGCTCCGCCTCGCGCAGCAGGTGCTCGCTGCGGCGGTTGCCCTGCTTGGTGCCGGCCTGGCTGGTGAGGGTCGCGCGGTGCAGTTCGAGGTAGAGCTCGCCGACCCAGACGGGGGCGTTCGGGTACTCCGCCTCGGCCTTCTCGAAGAACTCCTGCGGCGTCTCCCACCGGACGGTCGCCGAGCCCTCCAGGTCCCGCATCCGCGCGGCCTTCGCGATCATCTCGCGGGTGGTGCCGCCACCGCCGTCGCCCCACCCGGTGGGCGCGAGGGAGTGCCGCGCCACGCCCTTGTCCTTGAAGTTCTTCGCGGCATGCGCGATCTCACTGCCCTTCATCGAGCAGTTGTAGGTGTCGACGGGCGGGAAGTGCGTGAAGATGCGGGTACCGTCGATGCCTTCCCAGTTGAAGGTGTGGTGCGGGAAGCGGTTGGTCTGGGACCAGGAGATCTTCTGCGTGAGCAGCCACTTGGAGCCCGCCGCCTTGATGATCTGCGGGAGCCCGGCGGCGAAGCCGAAGGTGTCGGGCAGCCACGCCTCGTCGTTCTCGACACCGAACTCGTCGAGGAAGAACCGCTTGCCGTGCACGAGCTGGCGAGCCATCGCCTCCGAGCCCGGCATGTTCGTGTCCGACTCCACCCACATGCCGCCCGCGGGCACGAACCGCCCGTCGGCGACGGCCTTCTTCACCTTCGCCCACACCTCGGGCCGGTGCTCCTTGATCCACGCCCACTGCTGCGCCTGCGACATGGCGAAGACGAAGTCGGGCTCGTCCTCGATGAGGGCGGTCATGTTCGACGTCGTACGCGCCACCTTGCGCACCGTCTCGCGCAGTGGCCACAGCCACGCGGAGTCGATGTGGGCGTGGCCGACGGCGCTGATGCGGTGGGCGGAGGGCTCGGCGGGGGTGCTGAGCACGCCTTGGAGCTCGGCCCGTGCGGCGGCGGCCGAGCCGTTCACGTCCTGGAGGTCGACGGCGTCGAGCGCGCGGCCGACCGCGCGCACGATGGCGTAGCGCCGCCCGGAGTCCTCGGGCAGCTCCTGCATCAGCTCGCCGAGGACCTCCAGGTCGATGACGAGCTGCCACACCGTCTCGTCGAAGACGGCGAGGTCCATGCGCTCCAGCTTGTACTGAGGCTCGCTGCCCGCAGTCTCCTTGTCACCCAACTGGGTGGGCAGGAAAGGGTGGTAGTCCAGGATGACGGGGTTGGACGCGGCCTCGATGTGCAGCCGCACCTCTTCGCCGCCCTCGGCGGGCGCGGCGACACGCACCCACTGGTTGCGCGGGTTGAGGCCCTTCACCGGGGTGCCGTCGGGGCGGTAGACGAGGCCCTCGCACTGAAAGCCCGGCATGTTCTCGTCGAAACCGAGGTCGAGGATCGCCTCGACGGTCTTCCCCGCCCACTCCTTCGGCACGGTGCCGGTCACCCGGAACCAGCTGGTGCCCCAGGGCGCGCCCCACTTCTCACCGACCGAGGCCGGTGACGGCTCGGCGGCGAGCCCTTCGGCGACGGGGACCGGCTCACCGGGCGCGTTCCACACGGCGACGTCGAGGGGAACGGAAGCGGGATACACGGCGGGCCTGATGCGCTCGTCGAGGACGCGCTTGAGACGGGCTTCGACGAGGGTGCGGTCGTCATGCATGAGGGTTCTCCTGGGGAGGTCAGTGAGTGAGGGTGGGGATTCCAGCCCCTCCGGCGTTCGAGGAGCCGGGGGGCAATTTCAGCCCCTCCGGCGTTTGAGGAGCGGGGTCCGGGGCGGAGCCCCGTGCGAGACGGGCGGGGGGCGGCCGCCTACCCGACGTCCGCCGGCAGAAGCACTTCGCTGATGCCCCGCGCAGCGAGGTACCCGGAATCCGCCGCCCGTCCGGCGAGGACGACCGAGGGGCGCACCCCGTCCGCCACCAGCCGTGCGAACGCCTCGAAGACGGCGCCGCCGGGGGCACACTCCGAGCGCCGCGACATGGCGTCGTCCACGACCACCGCGGTCGTCCGGGGCGCGGGCGCGTACGTACGCCCGCGCCACTCCCCGGCGATCCGGGCGATCGCCGCCCCGGCGGGCTTGACCGCGCCGTCATTGGCCAACAGGCCCAGGCTGTACTCCAGTTCGGGGAAGTCCGCGAGGTCCCGCGACACGTCGTGGGAGCACCACCACGTCACGCCCCACACGTCCTGGCAGTCGAGCGCCGCCGCGATCGTGTCCTCGGTGAAGGACGCCGCGTGCTCGGCGGGGATCAGCGGTGCGGGAGCGCCGACCTCCTGGAGCCAGACGGGCCGGCGCGGGTCGTCCGCCCATGCCTTGGACAGCTCGATCATGTACGCCGCGTGGGTACGGGTCGCCGTGCCGGTGCGCCCGTGGCGCTGGGCCGTGCCGTTGAACACCCACGAGTGCACGGCGGTGACCGCCCCGAGCCGGGCGGCCTGCGCCGGGGTGAAGGGCTGGTCGTCCTGGTACCAGGCGGCGTCGTACTCGGCGTGCAGATGGAGCTTGCCGGGCGCGCCCTCCTCGCAGGCGGCGAGGACGGTGCGCAGCCAGGACTCCGCCTGCTCCGGGGTGATGCGGTCGGGGTCGGGGTGCGGGCCCGCGGAGAACTGGTTGATCTCGTTGCCGATGGTCATGCCGATGAAGTTCGGCCGGTCGGCGAGGGCGGCGGCGAGCGTGCGCAGGTACGCGGCCTGCCCGGCCACCACGTCGGGGTCGGTGAAGATGTTCCGCCGGTGCCAGGTCTGGGTCCAGGCGGGCAGGAAGTCGAAGCTGGACAGGTGCCCCTGGAGGCCGTCGACGTTGACGTCGAGTCCGCGTTCGGCGGCGGCGTCGGCGAGCTGGACGAGCTGGTCGACGGCGCGCGGACGGATCAGGGTGCGGTTGGGCTGGAAGTACGGCCAGATGGGGAAGACCCGGATGTGGTCGAGGCCCAGCGAGGCGATCGCGTCGAGGTCGGCGCGTACGGCGTCGAGGTCGAAGTCGAGCCAGTGGTGGAACCACCCCTGGGAGGGCGTGTAGTTGGCGCCGAAGCGCGGCGTGCCCGAAGGCGATGCGGAAGGCAATGCGGATCCTGGTTCTGGTGAGGCCGTCGAGGAGGAGCGGGGGTCAGCCCTTGACCGCACCCTCCCCCACCCCGCGGAAGAAGTACCGCTGCAGGCAGGCGAAGAGAACGATCAGCGGGAGCACGGCGATGACCGTGCCCGCGGCGACGAGGCGCTCGTCGTTGGCGAAGGTGCCGTGCAGGTAGTTCAGGCCGATGGTGAGGGTGAACCTGTCCGGGTCGCTGAGCACGATCAGCGGCCACAGGAAGTCGTCCCAGGCACCCATGAAGGCGAAGATCGCGACGACCGCGAGGGTGCCCTTGACCGCGGGCAGCGCGATGCGCAGGAACCGCTGCCAGACGTTGGCGCCGTCGACGAACGCGGCTTCCTCGATCTCGTAGGGCACGTTCAGGAAGGCGTTGCGCATCAGCAGGACGTTGAGCGCGGAGACGCAGCCGGGCAGCAGCACGCCGACGAGGGTGTTGTTCAGGCCGAGCTCACGCATGGTGGTGAACTGGGCGATGATGATGCCTTCGACGGGGACCAGCATGGCCAGGATGAAGACGACGGTCGCCGCTTTGCGGCCGCGGTAGCGCAGGCGCGCGAGCGCGTACCCGGCGAGCGTCGCGCCCACGCAGTTGGTGACGACGTTGGCGGCGGCCACCTTCAGGGAGTTGAGGGCGTAGTCCCAGACGGGGATGGTGTCGGCGACCCGCTCGTAGTTGTGGAGGGTGGGGTCGGAAGGCAGGAACTTCGGCGGTGAGCTGAAGATGTCCTCGTGCGGTCCCTTCAGGGACGTGGACAGCTGCCAGAGGAACGGGCCGATCATCAGCGCCAGTACGGCGAGGAGGAGTCCGTAGCGCAGGACGATCTCCCACACCGGCATCCGGCGGCCGTTCTCGTCGGTGATCCGACGACGCCGTGGCTTCCGGGCCGCAGTGGCCGCAGTGGCCGCAGCGGGACCGGCGGTCGTCGGGGGGATCTTCTCGGCGGTGCTCACGCGTCCTCCTTCCGGTCCGCCCGCAGCACGAGCAGCATCAGCGCGACGGTGACGACGAAGACGACGACCGAGATGGCCGAGGCGTAGCCGACCCGTCCGGTCAGGCCGGTGCCGACGCGCTGCACCAGCATCACGAGCGTGGTGTCCTCGCCGGCCGGGCCGCCGGTGGGCCCGGCCATCAGGTAGACCTCGGAGAACACCTTGAAGGCGGCGACCGAGGAGAGCGCGCCGACAAGGACCATGGTGGAGCGCACGGCGGGCACGGTGACGGTGAGGAAGCGGCGGAACGCTCCCGCGCCGTCGACCGCCGCCGCCTCGTGGAGTTCGCGCGGCACGTTGGCGAGCGCCGCGAGATAGATGATCATGTAGTAGCCGAGGCCCTTCCAGACCGTGACGGCCATCGCGCTGAACAGCAGCAGCCACTGGTCGCTGAGGAAGCCGACCTTGCCGACGCCGACCGCTTCAAGGACGGCGTTGACCAGGCCGCGCTCGTCCAGCATCCACACCCAGATCAGGCCCACGACGACGATCGAGGCGACCACCGGGGTGTAGAAGGCGGACCGGAAGAAGGTGATGCCGGGGATGTGTTTCTGGACGAGCATCGCGAGCAGCAGGGGCAGCAGGACGAGTGCGGGGACGACCACGAGGACGTAGATCGTGCTGTTGCGCAGGCCGATCCAGAACATGTCGTCGTGCAGCAGCTCGCGGAAGTTGGCGAGGCCGACGTACTCGCCCGGCATCAGCGTGCGCTTGTCCGTGAAGGAGTTGTTGAGGGTACTGACGAACGGATAGAGGATGAAGACCGCGACGATTCCGAGCCCGGGGGCGGCGAACAGCCAGGGGCTGGTGGGCAGTTGGCGCCTGATCCGGGTGGCGCCCGTTCTTGTGGTGCGTGTCCTTGTGATGGTGCTCTTCATGGCTGACGTTCCCTGGTGACGGCTCGGCACAGTGCTGGTCTCAGCTCTGCTTCAGCAGCCGGTCACAGTTCTTGACAGCGTTGTCAAGCGCTTCTTTCGGGCTCTCCTTGCCCTGCAGCGCCCTGGCGACGGCGTTGCGCAGCTCGACCTTCATCTGCTCGCTGAACAGCACGGGTGTGTAGTTCACCGCGGTCTTGATGGACTTCGCGGCGGCGACGCGGACCCGGGTCTCCTCCTTGCCGTCCTGCTCGGTGAAGTACGGGTCGTCGAGGGAGCCCTTGGTGCTGGGGAAGATGGCGACCTTCTTGGCGAACTCCATCTGGTGCTTGGCGTCGGTGACGAAGTGCGCGAAGGCGACGGCGGCCGGGGTCTGCTTCGTGCGGGCGTTCACCATCACGCCCATCACGTACATGTTGTCCTTGCCGGTGTTGCTGATCTGCGGGGTGATGCCGATGTTCTTGTAGAGCTTCGGCGCGTCCTTCTTGAACTTCTCGAGGTCGAGGGCGCTGCCGGGGTTCATGGCGACGGCCTCGGTGAGGAACTTCTTGCCGGTCGACTCCGGCGTGGCGGTCAGCGCCTGCCCGTCGAGCGCCTTGGCGTCGTACAACTTCTTGTACTTCGTGAGGAGTTCGACGCCCTTCGCGTCGTTGAAGGTGAAGCCGGTGCCCTCCTTGTTCATCAGCGGCACGCCGTACCGCCCGAAGTCCTCGATGGTGGGGACGTTGGCGAGCGTGGCGACCTTCCCGTCGCTCTTCTCGGACAACTGGAGCGCCTGGCCGAAGAGTTGGTCGAACGTCTTCGGGGGCTCGTTCTCGTCGAGGCCCGCGTCCTTGAAGAGGCGCTTGTTGTAGAAGAGCGGGCCGGTGTTGAGGTACCAGGGGAAGGCGTACGTCCCGTCCATGCCCGGTATCTGGTGGCTCTTCCAGGCGCCGGGGAGGTACTCCTTCTCGTACTTCCCCGCGGCCTTGCCGAGGTCGAGGGCGAGGCCGGCCTTGGCGAGCGGGGCGACCAGGTCGGGCGAGACGTTGACGACGTCGGGGAGCGTGCCCGCGGCGGCGTCGGCGCTGATCTTGTCGGCGTAGCCCTCGCCGGGCTGGTCGACCCAGTTCACCTCGGTGCCGGGGTACTTCTTCTCGAACTCGTCGACGACGCCCTCGAAGTACGGCTTGAAGTTGGCCTTCAGGTTCCAGGTCTGGAAGGTGATCTTGCCTTCGATCTTCCCCGACGCGTCCGTGGAACCGCTGCCGTCACCTCCGTCGCCACAGGCGCTCAGCGGCAGCAGGACGGCGAGGACGGCGCCTGCGGCGACCGCTCTGCGGGGGATACGGAAGATACGCACGGTGAAACGGCTCCTTTGCTCGGCCCAGCGTGGGACGGCGGTGACTGCGACCGTCCGAGCCGGGCAATCCACGCCGAGGCAGACCCTGCACGGAACGGTGGCGCAAAGTCAATGGATTCGGGGAACCGAATTGGACGAACCGGCGCCCGGCGGCGCAACTGCCCAGGTCAGGCAGGTTCGTTGAAAGCCTTGCGGTCCCGGACTAATGCGCTTTAGAGTCTCACCGCTCAAGCGCATTAGTATCCGGCAGCCAGGAAAGGGGCAACGGGTGCAAGGCAAGCGGTCACCGGCGCGCCGGCCGACCATGAAGGACATCGCGCGCCGCGCCGGGGTCTCCGAGAGCGCCGTCTCCTTCGCGCTCAACGACCGGCCCGGCGTCTCCGACATCACCCGCGACCGGGTGCGCCGGGTCGCGGAGCAGCTGGGCTGGCGGCCCAGTACGGCGGCGCGCGCCCTGTCCGGCGAGGGCTCGGCGACGGTGGGCCTGGTCGTGGCGCGCCCGGCGGCGACGCTGGGCGTCGACTCGTTCTTCCTGCAGCTGATCTCGGGCATCCAGGAGGTGCTCGCCGAGCGGCACTTGGGGCTGCTCTTCCAGGTGGTGGAGGACGTGGCCGCCGAGTGCGCGGTCTATCGCCGCTGGTGGGCCGAGCACCGGGTCGACGGCGTCCTGGTGGTGGACCCGCGCACGGACGACCCGCGGCCCGCGCTCCTCGACGAGCTGGGGCTGCCCGCGGTGGTGACGGGCGGCGTGCCCGATCCGGAGGCCGGGCATCCGGGCCTGTCCACGGTGTGGGCGGACGACGCGGGCGCGATGGCGTCGATCGTGGGCCATCTGTACGCCCTCGGGCACCGCCGCATCGTCCACATCGCGGGCTTGGAGGGGCTCGCGCACACCGAGCGCCGCATCCGGACGCTGCGCGTCGAGGCGGCGGGCCGCGGCATGTCGGGGGTGCGGTCGGTGACGACGGACTACTCCGACGCCGAGGGCGCCGCCGCGACCCGGCGGGTCCTGGAGGCCGCGGAGCCGCCGACGGCGCTCGTGTACGACAACGACGTGATGGCCGTCGCCGGTGTCGCCGCCGCGAGTTCGCTGGGCTTCGCGGTTCCGGCCGACGTCTCGGTCGTCGCCTGGGAGGACTCGGCGCTCTGCCGCATGGTGCACCCGTGGCTGACGGCCCTCTCCCGCGACACGGTGTCGTTCGGCCGCACCGCGGCCCGCGAACTCCTCGCCCTCCTCGACGACGGGCCGGCGGCGACGGTGCAGGTGCCGTTGCCGCGGCTCATCGAGCGGGAGAGCACGGGGCGGGCGCGCCCCGACGGCCGGGAACGCCCGCCGCCCCGGCGTTGACTCACTCGCCGCCCGGCGGCACCGGAGGCCACGGGAGCGCGGCGAGGATCGGCAGCAGCGACTCCTCCTCGTAGTCGAGGTGCGCCGTCAACTCCTCGGTCATGCGGGCGAGTTCGGCGCGGAACCGCTGGGGTTCCGCACCTCCGACGTCCGCGAGGAGCGCGGCCAGCTCGCCCTGGATGCGGGCGACCGTCCGGTGTTCCTCGGCGAGCCGGTCGAAGGTCTCGCGCATTTCGGGGTGGTAGCCGGCCATGGCGGGGAAGAGGTGGGCGTCCTCGCTGGTGTGGTGGAACTCCAGGGCGTCGCAGAACGCCAGGCAGTGCTGGCGGATCTGCAGGCCGAGGCCCGGCGCCGGCGGCGCTCCCGGCCCGCGGTGTCCGGCGAGCGCCGCGAAGTACGCGTCGGTCTCGTCGCGCACGTGCCGCAGCTGATCGCGGAGCCAGAGGTGGACCTGGACCATCTTGTCCGCGAAGTTCGCCGCCTCCGTGGGGATTTCGACCTCGTGCGCGGGCCGTTCCAGGACGACGACCGGCAGGATCCGGCTGGTGCGCTCCTGGTAGTCGCCGTATCCGGGTTCGGCGGCGACCACGCGCTCGAAGAGCCGGTCGCGCCGCTCGCCCTCCGCCGGGACGGCGATCGCCTCGAACGTGTCGGTGCCGAGCTCGACGGTCACCGTGGGGTGGGCGAGGACGTTGCGGTACCAGTCGGGGTGGCGCGGCCCGCCGAGGTTCGACCCGATGACGAGCAGCAGTTCGCCGTCGCGGACGAAGCCGAGCGGGCTGGTGTGCTCCTTGCCGGACTTCGCGCCGGTGGTGGTGAGCAGGAGGAGGTCGCCGCCTTCGAAGGGGCCGCCGACCTTGCCCCCGTGGGCTCGGAACTCGTCGATGACGGACTGGTTGAAGGGTGTGGGCATGACGGTGTCAGATCTCCGTACGGAATGTTCGGGACCGCGTCGAGCGCGGTGAAAAGGTGGGGAGGGCGCGCGAAGGCGCGCGGGGCCCTGGGGCGCGAACGTCACGAACGGCATGGCTGCGTGGCCGTATAGCCATAGACCGCATGAGCATTGGCTACGAGCATTTGCCGTACGAGCATTTGCCGTTACGCGCGGTGTGAACTCACGACGTATCCATCGGCGTCGTCCTTGAGTGAAGGTGCTCGCCCGGTCGCCGACCCGCCCACTGCTCTTCGGTCGGCGCCACGCGGCACGGGCACCATTACAGCCACGCGCTCCCCCGCGTGTCAACGCCGTTGCCCTGCTGACGGCCATGACGGGGTCACCACACACCGGTGCCCCCGGTCGTCGAAGACAGGGGGCACGTGGTGAAGCAGACCGGTGCGGTACCGGGCCGGGCGGCGACTCGGGCGGTGGCCTCAGTCGATGCCGGGGAGGATGTGCGGCTCGGCGAGGTCGTCCTCGTAGCCGGCCAGGCGGATGGGGGCCGCCTTGGCCCACGCCTCCAGGTTGCGGAGCTTCTTGGGCCGGGCGGCCCGTTCGCCGCCGCGTTCCGCCGGTCGCTTTTCGTGCTTCGTCAGATCTGGTGTCACCGCGCACTCCTTTGTGTCGCGTAACGGAAGGACAAGGGCAGTTCGGTCGCGGTGGCGCCGTTCTCTGGCGGGACCGCGGCCGTGGTGCCGGCCTGTCCCCGGAGCGGCCGAGGGATGTTTGTGGATCTCTCGTGGCCGCCCGTTCGCACTACATTAACCAAATGAGCGGCGCCGCGCTCGATGGGGACAGAAGTCGGGGTAGATTCCGGACAATGCCGCCCAGGCGGCCGCACGGGGCGGCGGGGGCCGCGGGTCTTCGAGCTGCGGACAGAGGCGCGGGTCCGTCGATGCCACAGGTGGCGGCCACGCCCTGACGCATCACGGTCACCGCCCGTGACAGGGGCGGCCGTTGGGCCACCCGGGGGTGGGTCGGGGCCGGGGCGCGAGGCCCGGTCACGAGTGGCGGGAAACAGACAGCCGGTCCGGGCCGCGCACCGCGCGGGACCCGAACCGGCTGTCCAAAATCTGAGACGGAGGACCAGATCCGCCGTCGGCGCCCGTCAATCGGACGCCTGCGGCCCCTCGGCTACCACTTGCCCTGCGCGTAGTCCTTCAGGAAGACGCCGTACAGGTCCTCGCCCGCCTCGCCGCGCACGACCGGGTCGTACACGCGGGCGGCGCCGTCGATCAGGTCGAGCGGGGCGTGGAAGCCCTCCTCGGCGAGGCGCAGCTTGTCGTAGTGGGGGCGCTCGTCGGTGATCCAGCCGGTGTCGACGGAGGTCATGAGGATGCCGTCGGTCTGGAACATCTCCTGGGCGCTGGTCCGCGTCACCATGTTCATCGCGGCCTTCGCGGCGTTGGTGTTCGGGTGGCCCGCGCCCTTGTAGCCGCGGCCGAAGACGCCCTCCATCGCGGAGACGTTGACGACGTAGGCACGGCCGCTCTCCGCCTTCTTCGCGGCGTCGGCCATGGCCGAGCGCAGCGCGCTGATCAGGATGAACGGCGAGGTGTAGTTGCAGAGTTGGGTCTCGAGGAGCTCCACGGGGGAGATCTGCTCGATGGTCTGCACCCAGGTGTTGCTGTCGACGACGTCCGGGACCAGGCCGCCCGCGTCGATGGCGGTGCCGTCGAGGTGCCGGGCGACGCTGGCGTTGCCCGCGACGAGCGCGAGGTCGGCGACCTGCTGCGCGTCCAGGCCGCTGGTGCCGACGGGCAGCGCGGCCAGCCCGTCCACCGCACCGGAGTTGAAGGCGCCGATGACCGAGTGGGCGGGCAGCTCGCCGGCGGGCAGCGGCGCGCTCTCGCCGTCGACCAGGGCGGCGTACGCGGAGGGCAGGCGGCGCACGGTCTGCGTCGCGTTGTTGATCAGGATGTCGAGCGGGCCCGCCGCGGCGACCTGCTCGGCGAGGGCCACGGACTGCGCGGGGTCGCGCAGGTCGATGCCGACGACCTCGAGACGGTGCAGCCACTCCGCCGAGTCGTCCATCGCCTTGAAGCGGCGGATGGCGTCCTTGGGGAACCGCGTCGTGATGGTGGTGTGAGCACCGTCACGCAACAGCCGCAGCGCGATGTACATGCCGATCTTGGCGCGGCCGCCGGTGAGGAGGGCGCGCTTGCCGGTGAGGTCGGCGCGGGCGTCGCGCTTCGTCCGGTTCAGGTGGGCGCACTCGGGACAGAGCTGGTGGTAGAAGTAGTCGACTTCCACGTACCGCGTCTTGCAGGTGTAGCAGGAGCGCGGGCGCTGGAGTATCCCCGCGATCCTGCCCTCCTCGGTCCGCGAGGACGGCAGGAGGCCCTCGGTCTCGTCGTCGATGCGCTGCGCGGAGCCGGTGGCGGTGGCCTCGGTGACGGCCTTGTCATGGGCGGTCTTGGCGGCGCGGCGCTCCTGGCGGCGGCGCTGCTTCACCGTCCGGTAGATCCCGGCCGTGGCCCGGCGCACGGCGATCGCGTCCGGGTGGTCGATGTCCAGCTTGTCGAGTTCGTCGAGCACGCCGAGGCAGACGGCGAGACGGTCCGGGTCGATGCCGGGACCGTATGCGCCCTGTTCGGCGGTCCCCTCCTGGCTTTCGTCTGTCACCGTCATCGCCGCTGTCCTCATGTCATCCCGTGCCGCGGTGCGTCTGGTCGTCCGCGGAAGCTCCAAAAGTGAAACTTTACGTAGCGGCGGGCCCTGTCACCAAACCCGCTTCCCGCGCGCACACCGCGACGAGGGCGTCGATCTCGTCCCGCAGGCTCTGCGCGAGCAGCTCCAGATCGGGTACGGCGGCGGCGTCCGCGACCAGTCCGTAGTGGACCCTGCCCCGGTACGTGGAGACGGCGACGGCGAGCGACTGGCCCCGGGCGAGGGGCGCGAAGGGGTAGACCTCGGCGAGCCTGCAGCCGCCGAGCCGCAGGCCGATGCCGGGCAGCGGGACGCTCGTGACGAGGATGTCGAAGAGCAGCCGCGCGGCCTGCGCGACGACGGGGCCGCCGATGCGGTGCCCGAGGGACGGCACGTGCTCGGCGAGCAGCGCCACGGCCCCTGCGCCCCGCTCCGGGCCCGCCTCCTTGTTCCTGTCCATGGCGGCGCGCACGGCACGCAGCCTGTCCAGCGGGTCCTCGTGGCCGACGGGGAGCCGGACCAGATACCCGGAGAGCCGGTTGCCCGGGGGCTGCGCGGAGCGCGGGCGGCGCCGCGAGACGGGGATGAGGGCGCGCGGTTCGACGCCCTCGCTGCAGTCGCCGCGCTCGTCGAGCCAGCGGCGCAGGGCGCCGGCGACCACCGCGATCAGTACGTCGTTGACGGTGCCGCCCACGGCTTTGCGCACCAGGTGCACGTCGTCCAGGTCGAGGACGACTCCGGCGGTGCGGCGGGTGCCGGTGGCGGGCGCGGTGAGCGCGGCGCAGGAGCGTACGCCCAAGGTGGCGCGCGCGACGGACGCGCCGATCCCGATGGCCTGGCCCACCTCCGCGACCGTGCCGCGGACGCGGTCGGGCAGGGTGCGCGGGTCCAGGGCGGCCCAGCGGGAGGCCGCGGGGGCCGGCGGCCGCTCGCGGGAGGCGGGGAGGTCGACGGGGTCGAGGAGCGCCGCGCCGAGTGTCAGCGCGCGCAGGCCGTCGGCGAGCGCGTGGTGGAACTTGAAGAGGACCGCGAAGGTCGCGCCGTCCGCGCCCGGCAGCACGTGCGCCTCCCAGGGCGGCCGTCCGCGCTCGACCGGCCGCCGCATCAGCTCCCCCGCCGCGGCGTGGAAGTCCGCCACGGGCGCCGCGAGCCGCACGTGCTCCAGCGGGTCGAAGGCGGGCACCGGCACGCGCACCGCTCCGCCGACGGGCAGCAGGACGGAACGTATGCGCATGCGCAGTCCCGGTACGTCCGCCGCGCGGGCCGCGAGCAGGTCGGCCGCGCGGCCCGCCGCGCCGGCCCCGTCGGCCTCGAAGACGCCGAGCGCGCCCAGATGCATGGGGTGTTCCGCGGTCTCAATGTTCCAGAAGGCCAGATCGAGAGGTACGAGCAGGTCAGAGCTGTGAACAGTCGATGAAGTCACGGACTCGCTCTCGCGTCGAGGACGGTGCGGTGATGGCGAACGTGAAGTCAACCGCTCCGAGCAACTACGGTCAAGTACGATCAAGTTACGCAGAGTTAACAACGCATTAAGGCCCCGCCCCTGCGAGACAGGCGGGGCCCGTGTGGTTCACGAGCAGCGGCCGCCGCCTTCAATAAACCTGCACATCGGATGCGCAGCGCCGTCACGCAATTCGGCCGTGACGCCCGATGAATTTTCGTGCACCGGCCACAGAACGCGCTTTTCGGCGCGGGCGTGTCCGATTTGTTGAAGGGAGTCCCGCCATGCCCTCGATTTCCTTCTGTGAATCTTGTGAAGGAGCTGCCGCCACGCGGTGAAACCGCCTGCACGCAGCGGTGATTCGATGCCGCAACCGTGCCCGGCGGCCGCTCCGTCGATTGGATGTACGAGCTGCGAACGTGCTTTGATCCTGGCTCGCCGCGGAATTCGAATCCCCAGGTTCCGCGGATTTGGAAACCCCTATGCACCATTCATGAGAAGGGCAGCTCACACCATGAACAACGTCCCCCAGGTCGAGACCCTCGAGATTTCCGACGCCGACCTCGACAACGTCTCCGGTGGCCTCGTCGCCGGTGTCGCGTCCAACGTCACCAGCACCGTTGACTCCATCGCCCCCGTCTCGGGCGTCGTCGCCGGCGTCGTCGGCACGGTCGAGGGTGCCACCGGCATCAACACCGGCGCCGTCACCGGCCTGGCCTCCGGCCTGACCGCCGGTCTCTGAGCCTTCCGCTCATCGAGACGCCATGATTCGTGAGCCCCGGAGCCTCTGGTTCCGGGGCTCACGGACGCCACAGGCACCTTCGCCCCAGGCACAGTAAGGGAAGCGTTCCGTGCAGTTCCGCCAACAGGCCCTGTCCAAGCTGCAGTCGCCCGAGGAACTCGACCTTCCGGTGCGCTACGCCCGCCCCCAGGGCCTGCTCGTCCTCGCCGTCACCCTCGTCGTCATGGCCGCCGCGAGCGTCTGGGCCGTGACGGGCTCGGTCTCCTCCACACTTCGCGCGCCGGGCATCCTCACCCACGGCCAGGGCAGCTACGTCCTGCAGAGCCCCGTCACCGGTCAGGTGACCCGCGTCCTCGCCGAGGAGGGCAAGCGCCTCCCCGCGGGGGCTCCGGTGCTCAAGGTCCGTACGGAGCAGGGTGACAAGATCGTGCGCGCGATCGCCGCGGGCCGCGTCACCGCCCTCGTCGCCAGGATCGGCACCGTTGTCACCACGGGTGCCGACGTCGCGACCGTGGAGCGGGTGGCCGGCAGTGACGACCCGCTGCTCGCGATGGTCTACGTCCCCGCCGACAGCGCGGCCACCGTCCCCGTCGGCGCCTCGGTGGACCTCACGGTCCAGTCCGTGCCCGCCCAGGAGTACGGAACGCTGCGCGGTCACGTGAAGGCGGTCGGTCGCGCCGCGCAGACCCGGCAGCGAATCACCGGGTTCCTCGGCGACAAGGAGCTGGCCGGGCAGTTCACGAAGGACGGGCCGCCCGTCGCCGTCCTCGTACGGCTCGACAAGTCGTCCGGCACCAAGTCCGGCTACGCCTGGTCGACCGCCGCCGGGCCGCCCTTCGCTCCCGACTCCATGACCCTGGCCACCGGCGCCTTCCACCTCGCCGAGCAGCGCCCGATCGATTGGCTGCTTCCGTGACCGCACCGCACCCCTCCCCCGCGCACCAGCAGCAGCTGCCGCCCCCCGGCGGCCGCCGCAGGCACCGCCCCGAGCCCCCGCAGCGCGGCCGCCGTCGTGCGGCACCGCGCCCCGCGTCGAAGGGCAGGCGGCCGAAGACCGTCCGCACGCCCACCGTCCTGCAGATGGAGGCCGTGGAGTGCGGCGCCGCCGCCCTCGCCATGGTCCTCGCCCACCACGGGCGGCACGTGCCCCTGGAGGAGCTGCGCATCGCGTGCGGTGTCTCCCGCGACGGATCGCGGGCCAGCAACGTCCTGAAGGCGGCGCGCAGTTACGGCCTGACGGCCAAGGGCATGCAGATGGAGCCGGCCGCGCTCGCCGAGGTCAAGGCGCCCGCGATTCTCTTCTGGGAGTTCAACCACTACGTCGTGTACGACGGCATGGGCCGCCGCCTCGGCCGCCGGGGCGTGTACATCAACGACCCGGACAAGGGCCGTCGCTTCGTGCCGTCGGAGGACTTCGACACCAGCTTCACCGGGGTCGTCCTGGTCCTCGAACCCGGCGAGAACTTCCGTCCGGGAGGCCGCAGACCCGGCGTCATGAAGGCCCTCCCCGCGCGGCTGCGCGGCACCACGGGCACGATGCTCGCCGCGCTCCTGGCCAGCCTGCTGCTCGTCGCGGTCGGCGCGGCGCTGCCCGCGCTGAGCCGGACGTACATCGATCTCTTCCTGATCGGCCATCAGACCTCGCTGCTGGGCGCGCTGTTCGCCTCGATGGGCGCGATGGTGGCGCTCACCGTCGTGCTGACTTGGCTGCAGCAGGCCAACCTGCTGCGCGGCCGCATCATCTCCTCCACCCTCGGCAGTGCCCGCTTCCTGCGCCATCTGCTGCGGCTGCCCGTCACGTTCTACGCCCAGCGCTCCCCCGCCGACCTCGTGCAGCGCCTCGCCTCCAACGACGCGGTCGCCGAGACACTGGCCCGCGACCTCACGGCCGCCGGGGTCGACGGCATCGTCGTACTCCTCTACGCGGCCCTGCTGTGGACGTACGACCCACAGCTCACCCTCGTCGGCGTCGGCATCGCCCTGCTGAACATCGTGGCGATGCGCGTCGTCATCCGGCTGCGCGCCACCGGCACCCAGAAGCTGCGCGCCGACAGCGCCAGGCTCACCAACACCTCGTACACCGGCCTGCAGTTGATCGAGACCATGAAGGCCACCGGGGGCGAGAACGGCTACTTCCGGCGCTGGGCGGGACAGCACGCCACCACCCTGGAGGAGCAGCAGCGCCTCGGCGTGCCGAGCGCCTGGCTCGGGGTCGTCGCGCCGACGCTCGCGACCCTCAACAGCGCGCTGATCCTGTGGATCGGCGGTCTGCGCGCGGTCGAGGGGCACCTCTCGATCGGGCTGCTCGTCGCCTTCCAGGCCCTCGTCACCCGCTTCACCGCGCCGATCACCCGCCTCAACGGAGTCGCGGGCCGCATCCAGGACTTCGCCGCCGACGTCGCCCGCCTCAAAGACGTCGAGAACTTCCCCGTCGACCCGCTCTACTCCCGCCCCGAACCAGCCGCGAGCACCCGCCGCCTCAAGGGCCACGTCACCCTCGACGACATCACCTTCGGCTACAGCCCGCTCGACAAGCCGCTCCTCACCGGCTTCTCGCTCTCCGTCGGGCCGGGGCAGCAGGTGGCGCTCGTCGGCGGGTCCGGCAGCGGCAAGTCGACCGTGTCGCGGCTCATCTCGGGGCTCTACAGCCCGTGGGAGGGCACGATCCGCATCGACGGGCAGCGTCTGGAGGACATCCCGCGCGGCGCGCTCGCGGCCTCCGTCTCCTTCGTCGACCAGGACGTCTTCCTCTTCGAGGGCACGATCCGCGACAACGTGGCCCTGTGGGACCCGTCGATCCCCGACGACGCGGTCGTCACCGCGCTGAAGGACGCCTGCCTGTACGAGGTCGTGGCCCGCAGGCCCGGCGGCATCCACGGCCGCGTCGAGCAGGACGGGCGCAACTTCTCCGGCGGGCAGCGCCAGCGCCTGGAGATCGCGCGGGCCCTGGTCCGCCGCCCGAGCATCCTCGTGCTCGACGAGGTGACCAGCGCCCTGGACGCCGAGACCGAGCAGGTCATCATCGACAACCTGCGCCGTCGAGGCTGCGCCTGCGTGGTCATCGCCCACCGGCTGAGCACCGTGCGCGACAGCGACGAGATCGTGGTGCTCGACCACGGCCGGATCGTGGAGCGCGGCCGGCACGAACACCTCGTCGCCGCCGGCGGTCCCTACGCCGACCTGGTCAAGGAGCACTGAGGTGACCTCACCACCGGAGCAGCACGCGTACGACGCGGTGGGCGCGGCCTTCGGCGCGCTCGGCACCCCGGCCGACTGCGCGGGGCTGCGCAGCGTGCACCTGGAGGGTCCGCAGGTGCTGTGGTTCGTCGTGGCGGGGGCGCTCGACCTGTTCGCGGTCGACGCCGTGCAGCAGGGCCACTGGCACTACCTCGGCCGCCTCGAACCGGGCGCGCTGCTCCTCGGCCCGGTCGAAGGACCCCAGCACACCCTCGTCGGCCGCCCCCTCCAGGGCTGCGAGCTGCGCCGCATCCCGCTGCGCGAGCTGTACCGCCCCGACTACGGCGACACCTGGTCGTACGAGCAGCAGTACCCCACCCAGTACGACACCCAGGACGCGGCCCTCAGCCTGCTTGAGCACGCCTTCGCGCTCGGCATCGGGCGCGGCCACCGGGTCCTGTTCGAGGCCCCGCTCGACGGCCGCACGGTCGGCGACGACGTGGTGGCCGACGACGACATCCTCTGGATGCCGGTCGCGCCGGGCAGCGTGCAGTACGGCTCCGCGTACAGCGCGGAGGCGGCGGGCGACCTGCTCGTCGACGCCGCGATGTGGCAGCGGATGGTCAACCAGCAGTACCGGCTCCTGTCGACGCTCGACCGCTGGATCGAGCGCCTGGAGCGGGCCCACGAGGACCGTACGGCGGCCGGCATCAAGGCGGGCGAGAGCGTCCGCGAGCAGGCCGACCGCACACTGATCGCCGCCATCGGCCGCTCCGGCGGGCGCGGCGCGCGCCGCACGGAGTCCCGCGGCGGTCACGACGCGACGTACGCCGCCTGCCGGCTCGTCGCCGAGGCTGCGGGCATCACGCTGTCCGGCGCCGCGGAGGGCGGTGCGGTGAGCGACCGGATCGATCCGGTGGAGCAGGTCGCGGTGGCCTCGGGCATCCGCACCCGCGCCGTGCGGCTCGACGGCCGCTGGTGGCGCGAGAACGCGGGCCCGCTGGTGGGACACCGGGCCGCGAGCGGCACACCGGTCGCGCTGCTGTGGCGGCGCGGCGGGTACGAGTCGGTGCACCCCACGTCCGGACGCCGCACCCGCGTCGACGCGTCCAACGCCGACGAGTTCGAACCGCAGGGCGTCATGTTCTACCGGCCGCTGCCCGAACGGCCGTTGACGCCCTGGCGGCTGTTCCGCTTCAGCCTGCGCGGCACCGGCGGCGACGTGCGCAACCTCGCGCTCGCCGGTCTCGTGACGGTCGTGATCGGGGCGCTGGTGCCCGTCGCGACGGGCCAGGTGCTCGGCGTCTTCGTGCCGAACGGCGAGAAAAGCCTCATCGTCCAGGTCTCCCTGGCCGTCATGATCACCAGCATCGTCTCGGCGGCCTTCATGCTGCTCCAGAACCTCACCGTCCTGCGGATGGAGGGCCGCATGGAGAGCACGCTCCAACCGGCCGTGTGGGACCGCCTGTTGCGGCTTCCCACGCGCTTCTTCGCCTCCCGCTCCACCGGTGAACTGGCGAGCGCGGCGATGGGCGTCAGCGCGATCCGCCGGGTCCTGTCGGGGATCGGCCCCGTCGCCCTCCAGGCCGGCTCGGTCGGCGCGATGAACCTGGTCCTGCTGCTCCTCTACAGCGTCCCCCTCGCCCTGGCCGCCCTCGCGATGCTCGCCGTCATCGCCGCCGTGTTCCTCACCCTGGGCCTGTGGGAACTGCGCTGGCAGCGGCGTCTGGTCGAGCTCGCCAACAAGCTGAACAACCAGGCGTTCCAGAGCCTGCGCGGACTGCCCAAGCTCCGGGTGGCCGGGGCGGAGAGCTTCGCGTACGCGGCGTGGGCGGGCGAGTTCGCGCGCAGCCGTGAGCTGCAGCAGCGGGCCGGCCGCATCAAGAACATCACGACCGTCCTCAACTCGGTCTATCTGCCGCTCTGCACGCTCATCATGTTCGTGCTGCTCGCGGGCCCGGCCCGGGGCACCCTGACCGCGGGCGAGTTCCTCACCTTCAGCACCGCCGTGACGATGCTCCTGACGTCCGTCACCCAGCTCACCGGCGCGCTGATCTCGGCGGCCGCGGTGCTCCCGATGTACGAGCAGATCAAGCCGGTGCTCGACGAGGCCCCCGAGGTGCGCGCCGGGAGCACGCAGCCGGGTGAGCTGCAGGGCGCGATCGAGGCGCGCGGACTGTCCTTCCGCTACACCGACGACGGCCCGCTGGTCCTGGACGACGTGTCCCTGACGATCCGGCCCGGCGAGTTCGTGGCCGTCGTCGGCCCGAGCGGCTGCGGCAAGTCGACGCTGCTGCGCCTCCTGATCGGCTTCGACGAACCGGTCTCGGGCAGCGTGCTCTACGACGGGCAGGACCTGTCGGCGCTCGACCAGTCGGCGGTGCGCCGCCAGTGCGGTGTGGTCCTGCAGAACGCGCAGCCGCTCACCGGCTCGATCCTGGACTGCATCTGCGGCGCCGAGTCGTTCACGCAGGAGGAGGCGTGGGAGGCCGCCGCGATGGCGGGGCTCGCCGAGGACATCAAGCGCATGCCGATGGGCCTGCACACGATGATCTCCGGCGGCGGCGCGGTCTCCGGCGGGCAGCGCCAGCGCCTGATGATCGCCCAGGCCCTGATCCGCCGCCCGCGCGTCCTCTTCTTCGACGAGGCGACAAGCGCCCTGGACAACGAGACGCAGCGCACGGTCATCGACAGCACCCGCGCCCTGAACGCCACCCGCGTCGTGATCGCCCACCGCCTCTCCACGGTCCTGGACGCCGACCGTGTCGTCGTCATGTCGGAGGGCCGCATCGTGCAGCAGGGCCCGCCCGCAGAGCTTTTGGCCGATGCGGGTGGGCGGTTGCACGAGTTGGTGCGGCGCCAGATGCGGTGAGAAACCGGCGTGTTCAGCGGCCTTCACCCGGTGGCGTGCCGCAGCTCGGGCCACCAGGCCCGTCGAACTGCACCGCACTGAAGAAGTCCTGGTACGTGGGGAAGAAGTTGCCCTTGCCCGTCGGTCCTGCGGAGGTCACGGCCGTACAGCCGGTGTACTGCGCGTCGGACCAGAGGTGGATGGTCGAGGCCGTGCGGTTCCAGTCCGACTTGGCCCGGTCGTTCATGCCGAGCGCCGCGAGGTCCGGGGTGTTTCCCCTGAGCGCGATCATGTCCCCGGTCCCGTCGAGGCCCGAGAACATGCAGTAGTAGCCGTCGGGGCACCGGTCGTACCCGTCGGCCGCATGCGCCGCGGAGACCGGCACCACGGTGGCGACCGCGGCGGCCACCGCCACGAGCGGCATGGAGAGCCTCTTCCTCATCACGATCACCTTCCGCATACAGGTCCACAAGCCTTGGTCGGCCAAGGCTTGTGGACCTGTTCGGCGAGCCGCCATCCCCCACACGAGGGACACCCACCGGAGACCTCGGAATCAGGAGCCGCCGCAGCCCGGCACCGTGTCCCGCGACGCGTCACGGATCAGCGCTTCGTGTGCCGCCTTCACCCGCTTCACGTCGGGCTTGACCACCTTGCGGTCGTAGGTGAGCAGGCCGTTCAACTCGCCCTCCACATCGGCGATCTGCGTGTAGACGGCGCCGTTGTCGCCCTTGCAGGCGAGGGCGCGGACTTCGTCGAGCTTGGCGAGGTAGTCGTCCGTGTACGTCGCGGGGTCGACGTCGACGTAGCTCTGCTGGACGGACCAGGCGTGGCCGGGCACCGCGAGACCGAGGCCGCCGTACTCGCCGCTGACCAGGGCCCGCTCGCCGTCGGGCCGCGGTGGGAGCGCCGGGCTCGGGTAGCCGTGCTCGTCCATGATGTCGCCGGCGCCTCCGTCGGCCCCGAGGTTGAGCCCCGACTGGTTGTTGACCAGGCGCGTCGGGTCCCATGCCTTCGCCTGCCGCGCGATGCGGCCGATGTCGTACTGGCCCCAGCCCTCGTTGAAGGTGACCCACATGACGATCGAGGGGCTGCTCGCGTGCTCGTCGATCATCTGCTTCATCTCGCGCTCGTACTGGGCGCGGGCCGCCGTGTCCGGGGTGCGTCCCGCCTCCATCGACGGCATGTCCTGCCAGACGAGGAGCCCCAGCTTGTCGGCCCAGTAGAACCAGCGGTCGGGCTCGACCTTGATGTGCTTGCGGACGGAGTTGAAGCCCATCTCCTTGTGTGCCTTGAGGTCGTACGCGAGCGCCTCGTCGCTCGGCGCGGTGTGCAGGCCGTCCGGCCAGAAGCCCTGGTCGAGCGTGGCCATCAGGAAGACGGGCTTGCCGTTGAGCATGGTGCGCGGGGTGCCGTTCACCTTTTCGACGGCGATGGACCGCATGCCGAAGTAGCTGGTGACGCGGTCGTCGCCGACCCGCACCTTCAAGTCGTAGAGGAAGGGGTCGTCCGGAGACCAGAGCCGCGGGTCGTTGATCTTCAGCTTGAGCGGCTTTCCGGTGCGTCCGCCGATCTCCGCGACCTTCTTGCGGCCCTCGTACGCGGCGGCCGTGACCGGCACACCGTCGCGCACGCCGCGCGCCTCGACGGTGACCTGCTCGCCCTCGACGTCCGGTGTGATCTTGAGGGAGTCCGCGTGGTCGGCGGCCACCGGCTCCATCCACACGGTCTGCCAGATGCCGGAGGACGGGGTGTACCAGATGCCGCTGGGGTCCAGGCGCTGCTTGCCGACGGGCGGGTTCGCGCCGTTGTCGGCGTCGGTCGGGTCGTACACGCCGACGATGAGTTCCTGGGTGCGGCCGGGCTTCAGCGCGTCGGTGATGTCGGCGGTGAACTTGTCGTATCCGCCCTTGTGTTCGGTGACCTTGCGGCCGTTGACGTACACCTCGGAGTGCCAGTCGACGGCGCCGAAGTTCAGGTTGAGCCGCTTGCCGTCGCCGATCTTCCAATTCTTGGGGACGGTGAAGGTGCGGCGGTACCACATGCGGTCCTCGTGCCGTTCGATGCCGGAGAGCTGGGACTCCACGGGGTAGGGGACGAGGATCTTCTCCTTGAGCTTCTTGCCGACCGGGGGTTTCTCGCCCGCGTCGGCGGCGGCGAACTGCCAGGAGCCGTTGAGGTTCCGCCAGTTGTCGCGCTTGAGCTGCGGCCGGGGGTACTCGCGGTGTGCGTTGCCGGGCGTGACGTCGTCGGCCCACTCGGTGCGCAGCTGGTGCTCGGAGTGGTTGGGCCCGCTGGTCCAGAACTGGTTGACGGCGTCGCCGTCGGTGCCCTTGAGGCCGCCCTCGCCGTCGTAGCGGATGTCGGCGAGGCCCGGGGCGTTGCCGGCCTTGTTGCCGACGACGGGTTCCTTCAGGCCGACGAGGAGGCTGCGGTCGTCGGCGGGGTCGGCCTTGACCGTGCCGAGCGGCCACTTGGCGCCGCCGATGACGGCGTCGAGGTGGCCGGTGAGTCCGGCCGGCGGGGCGGCGAGCTTCTGGGCGAACTCCAGCCTGAGGCTGCGGCCGTCCTCGAGGACGGTGGCGGCGATGGCGCCGTCGTAGTCGAAGTCCTCGGGGACGCGGAGGGCGGAGCGCGGGACCGGCTTCTTCTCGCCGCCCGGCGGGGTCCACTTCAGGCGCAGGCTGGAGCCGCCGTAGTGCTCGAAGTACTCGACCTTGATGTCGTGTGCCTTGCCGGCGGTCAGCTCGACGGGGGCGGAGGTCTGTTCCTTGTCCCAGTCGTCCTGCCAGTGGTCGATGGCGATCTTGCCGTCGACCCAGAGGCGGAAGCCGTTGTCGCCGATCATCGAGAAGGTGGTGGCACCGGTCTTGTCGGGGACGATCCGGCCGGTCCAGCGGACGCTGACGTCGTCGGCCTGTCCGGTGGTGGCCTTGAGGCGTGATTCGAGGTTGCCGAAGTCGATGTTCGGGTCGAGTCCGGTGGCCTTGAGCTCGTCGAAGTCGAAGGCTCCCGGGGCGGACTGGGTGTAGTACTCGCCCTTGAGGCCGTGGATCTCGACGGGATCGTCGGCGGCGGTGGCGGTGGGGACCGCGGTGAGTCCCGCGACGCCGAGGGCCCCTGCGAGCAGCAGGGCGAGGTGTCGGCCGAGGCGTGCGGGGCGGCCGGGGCTTCTTCCGGGATGTCGTCTGATGCGCACGGATCCTCCTTGGTGAGGAAGGGTGGCGGCTCGTCGCTGCAGTCGGTACAACGAATCTGTACAACGTTGGAAGGAACGGCAGTTGGCATGACAGCACGCCCCCGGCGGCGCTGTCCAGGGTCATGACAAACGCCCCGGCCGGCCGGGGCGTCACCGACGCGAGGAGACGCAGTGCGGGTAAGCCTCAAGGACGTCGCGGAGCACGCGGGCGTCTCGATCAAGACCGTCTCGAACGTGGTGAACAAGTACCAGCACGTCACCCCGGCGATGCGGGCCCGCGTCCAGGAAGCCATCGACGAGCTGGGCTACCGGCCCAACTTGACGGCACGTCACCTGCGCAAGGGCCGCACCGGCATCATCGCGCTCGCCGTCCCCGAGCTGGGCAATCCGTACTTCGCGGAGCTCGCGGGCGCCGTCATCGACGCGGCGGCCGAGCACGACTTCACGGTGCTGCTCGACCACACCCGGGGCGAGCGCGAGCAGGAGGTGCTGGTCAGCCAGGGCTTCCGGGCCCGGGTGATCGACGGTCTGATCCTCAGCCCGCTGGAGCTGGAGGCGGAGGACCTGCGCGAGCGCGAGGACGACGTGCCGCTCGTGCTGCTCGGCGAGCGCCAGTACGACCTGCCCCACGACCACATCGCGATCGACAACATCGCCGCGAGCCGCGCCGCGGTACGGCACCTGATCGGGCGCGGCCGCACCACCATCGCCTATCTGGGCGCCCGGACGGACTCCGCGAACCGCCCCGCCCATCTGCGACTGCAGGGCTGGCGCGAGGAGTTGACGGCCGCCGGCATCCCGGCGCCGGAGAGCCTGGTGGGGCCGGTCGGCGGCTGGGACCGGTGGGACGGGGCGAAGGCCATGGCGCGGATGCTGGACGCGGGGGTCCGGCCCGACGCGGTGTTCGCGTACAACGACCTGGTGGCGATCGGTGCGATGCGGGTGCTGCACGAGCGCGGGCTGCGCGTGCCGTGGGACGTGGCGGTGGTCGGTTTCGACGACATCGCGGAGGGGCAGTTCGGGGCGGTCACGCTCACCACCGTGGCACCGGACAAGCAGGCCATCGCACGTCTCGCGGTGGAGTCGCTGCTGGGCAGCCTGGACCGTCCGGAGCGTCCCTGCGGTCGCGAACTCACCGCGGAATTCCGGCTGGTGGAGCGGGAGAGCACCCTGGGCCGACGCTGACCCGAGGAATTCACGGCCGCTGCGCGGAGGGTTTACAGCCCCCTTTCAACGATGTAAAAAGCTCCCCGTACCGCCGAGTTGACCGCAGGTGCCGTCTCTCCCGTGAGCGCTCTCAGGCCCGGGGCCGTGCAGTTTGGGGACTCCAATGAAGCCGACCACACTCCTCAGCCGTACCTCAGCAAGGACCCTCGCCGCCGCCGGCCTGGCCGCGAGCCTCGTGTTCGCCGCCGGCTGCGCCAAGTCCGAGGACGACGATTCCGGTGGCGGAAGCGCCGCGTCGCAGGACCAGGGCGACGCCGGACAGGAGGTCTCGTCGTCGGACGCGGGCGACGGCAAGACCTGCGCCATCGAGGCCTACGGCGGAAAGAAGCTGGACCTCAAGACGGCCACCGTCGGCTTCTCCCAGTCCGAGAAGGAGGCCAACCCCTTCCGGATCGCCGAGACGGCCTCCATCAAGGCCGAGGCCGACAAGCGCGGCGTGAAGCTCCTCACCGCCAACGCCCAGTCGCAGTTCTCCAAGCAGATCAGCGACGTCCAGGACCTCATCGCCAAGGGCGCCGACCTGCTCGTCGTCGCACCGCTCAACTCCGACGGCTGGGAGCCGGTGCTGCGCGCCGCGGGCGCCAAGCACATCCCGATCGTCACCATCGACCGCAAGATCAACGCGACCGCCTGCAAGGACTACGTGAGCTTCATCGGCTCCGACTTCGTCGAGCAGGGACGGCGCGCGGCGGACCGGATGATCGAGACGACCGGCGGCAAGGGCAAGATCGCGATCCTGCTCGGCGCCGCGGGCAACAACGTCACCACCGAGCGCACCAGGGGCTTCGAGGAGCGCCTGCAGGAGAAGGCCCCGGACCTGAAGATCGTCTTCAAGCAGACCGGCGAGTTCGCGCGCGAGAAGGGCCAGCAGGTCACCGAGCAGCTGATCCAGTCCAAGCCCGACATCACCGGGATCTATGCCGAGAACGACGAGATGGGGCTCGGCGCCGTGAACGCGCTCAAGGGCGCGGGCAAGAAGGCCGGCGACGTCAAGATCGTGACGATCGACGGCACGAAGGGCGCCGTGCGGGGCATCGTCGACGGCTGGATCGACGGCGTCATCGAGTCCAACCCCCGCTTCGGCCCGCTCGCCTTCAAGACGCTCGACGCGTTCACCAAGGGCGAGAAGGTCTCCCAGGACATCGTCATCAAGGACAACGCGTACACGAAGGCCAACGCCAAGGCCGACCTCGGCAAGGCTTACTGACATGCTGTCGGTGACCGGCCTGACCAAGACGTTCCCGGGCGTGCGCGCCCTGGACGCGGTCGACTTCACCGCACGCGCGGGCGAGGTGCACGCGCTGATCGGTGAGAACGGCGCGGGCAAGTCGACCCTCATCAAGGTCCTGACGGGGGTGTACGAGCCGGACGCGGGCGAGGTGACGTACGACGGCCGCCCGGTGCGCTTCGCCACCCCCCTCGAAGCACAGCACGCGGGCATCTCCACCATCTACCAGGAGGTCAACCTCGTCCCCCTGATGAGCGTGGCCCGCAACCTCTTCCTCGGCCGCGAGCCCCGCGGCCGGCTCGGCCTGATCGACGTCGCACGGATGCGCCGCGAGGCCGACGAAGCGCTGCGGGGGCTCGGCGTCCGCGTCGACGTCCGCCGCCCGCTGCGCGAACTCGGCCTGGGCGCCCAGCAGATGGTGGCGCTGGCCCGCGCGGTCGCGGTCGACGCGCGCGTCGTCGTGATGGACGAGCCGACGTCCTCCCTCGAACCGCGTGAGGTGCAGACCCTGTTCGGGGTGATCCGGATGCTGCGGGAGCGCGGCATCGCGGTGATCTACGTCAGCCACCGCCTGGACGAGCTGTACGAGGTGTGCGACGCCGTCACCGTGCTGCGCGACGGCAAGGTGGTGCACACGGGCGCTCTCGCCGACCTCGACCGGCTCCGCCTGGTCGCGCTGATGCTGGGCCGCGAGATCCAGGACGTACAGGAAGAGGGCCTCACCCGGTTCACCGGAGCGCACGAGGCGACGACCGAACCCGTTCTGTACGCACAGGAGTTGAGATCGAGGCACCGGCTCCACGGGGTGTCGGTCTCCATCCGGCCCGGGGAGGTGGTGGGCCTCGGCGGGCTCCTCGGCTCGGGCCGCAGCGAGACGGCGAAGGCCATCGCCGGGGCCCTGCCCACGGACTCCGGGACCGTCGCGATCGGCGGCACCCGCATCCGCACGGGCTCCACGCCCGCCGCCATCCGGGCGGGCATCAGCCTCCTCCCGGAGGACCGCAAGGCGGAGGGCATCGTCCCCGGCCTCTCGGTGCGCGACAACATCGCCCTGGCCGCGCTCCCCCGCCTCTCCCGCTTCGGCCTGGTCGACGAACGCGGCATCGACGCGATCGTCGACACCTTCGTCGAGCGCCTCCGCATCAAGGCGTCGAGCCCGCTCCAGAAAGTGGGCGAGCTCTCCGGCGGCAACCAGCAGAAGGTCCTCCTCGCCCGCTGGCTCGCGATGCACCCGAAAGTGCTGCTGCTCGACGAGCCCACGCGCGGCATCGACATCGGTGCGAAGGCCGAAGTCCAGGCGCTCGTCGACGAGTTGGCGTCCGACGGCCTCGGCGTGCTCCTCATCTCCTCGGACATGGAGGAGCTCATCGAGGGCTCGGACCGGGTGATCGTCCTCAAGGACGGCGCGGCCGTGGCGGAACTGACCGGTGCCTCGGTGACGGAGGAGAACCTGCTGCGCGCCATGGCGACGGCCCCCGCGGAGCCGGGCCCATGAACCCTCACGAACGGCAGGCCCCGCACCCACGGAGCTCCCCATGACCGACCTCGCCCTCGGCCGCACGGCCACCGACCGCGACCGCCTCCTGCGCCTCCTCCAGAACTACGGCGTCTACGCGGGCGTCGCCGTCCTCCTCCTCGTCAACATCCTCTTCACCCCGCACTTCCTGTCCGGCGACAACTTCCGCACCCAGGCCGTCCAGGTCGCCCCCGTCATCGTCGTGGCGCTCGGCATGGCGCTGGCCATCGGCAGCGAGGGCATCGACCTGTCCGTCGGCTCGGTGATGGCGCTCTCCACCTCCCTCGTCTCGCTCTACCTCGGGTACGGCATGTGGGTCGCGCTGGCCGTGGCACTGCTCGGCGGAATGGCGGTCGGCGCGGCCAACGGTTCGCTGATCGCGTTCATCGGGGTCCAGCCCATCGTGGCGACGCTCGCCCTGATGGTCGCGGGCCGGGGCCTCGCGCTGGTCCTCCTCCCCCAGCTCAAGGACGTGCGCGACCCGACCATGGCGTCGCTCGGCTCCGGCGCCGTGCTCGGTGTTCCCTACCTGGTCCTGATCGCGGCGGCCCTCGCGCTGCTCGTCGCCTTCGTCGTACGACGGACGACGTTCGGCCGGCAGCTCCTCGCCATCGGCGACAGCCGCCCGGCCGCGCTCCTCGCGGGCCTGCCGGTGCGCCGCGTCCTCATCGTCGTGTACGTCGTCTGCGGCGCCCTCGCCGCACTCGCCGGAGTCCTCGCGACCGCCCGCCTGTCCGCGAGCGACCCGACGTCGCTGGGCAACCTGATGGAGCTCTCCGCGATTACCGCGGTGGTCGTCGGCGGCACGCCGCTGAGCGGCGGCCGCATCCGCATCGGCGGCACCGTGGCGGGCGCCGTCCTCATCCAGCTGCTCACGGCCACGCTCATCAAGCACGACCTGCCGCCGTCGTGGACACAGATCGCCCAGGCCGTGGTGATCGTCCTGGCGGTCTGGGCGGCACGCGAGAGGGGCAAGCGATGACCATCGACACGAAGAGTCCGGCGGATGCCATGAGCCACTCCGTCCAGGAGGAGCGGGCCGCGGGCCCCTCCCGCGCCGAGCGGCTGAGCGCACTGGCCCAGCAGCACGGCGCGCTGGTCACCCTGATCGTCGCGGTGCTCGTCGCGTCGCTCAGCTTCGACACCTTCCTGACCGGCGACAACCTCCAGAACATGGCGGTGTCGTCCGCGTTCCTCGCCGTGGTCGCGCTCGGCATGACCTTCGTCATCGTCACCGGCGGCATCGACCTGTCGGTCGGCTCGCTCTTCGCCCTCGGCGGAGTGCTGGCCGCCTGGGGGTCGCGGTACGGCACGGCCGTGGCGCTGCTCCTGCCGCTCGCGGTCTGCGGGCTCATCGGCCTGGTCAACGGCCTGCTGATCGCCCGCGCGCGGCTCGCGCCGTTCATCGTGACGCTCGCGGCGATGCTGGCGGCCCGCGGCATCCTGCTGTCCGTCACCGACGAGGGATCGACGACCTACCTCGTCGACAAGGACTCCTTCTTCGCCACGCTGGGGCAGGGCAAGGTGCTCGGCGTCGGCGCCCCGGTGTGGATCACGGTCGCGCTGTTCGTGGCGGGCGCGGTCGTGCTGCGCCGCACCCGGTTCGGCCAGTACGTGTACGCGGTCGGCGGCAACGAGGACGCGGCGGCGCTGATGGGCGCGCCCGTGGCCCGTACGAAGATCGCCGTCTACACGGTGTCCGGGCTCTGCGCGGGGCTCGCCGGGGCGCTCAACGCGGCCTGGCTGGTCTCCGGGGTGACGATCCTCGGCTCCGGCATGGAGCTGGAGGCGATCTCCGCGGTCGTCATCGGCGGCACGCTGCTCACCGGCGGCTTCGGCTTCATCAGCGGGTCGCTGGTGGGCGTGCTGCTCCTCAAGGTCATCCAGAACGTGATCAACCAGATCGGCTCGCTCGACTCGGCCTACCAGCAGGTGGTCAGCGGCGCCTTCCTGGCGGTCGTGGTGATCGCGCAGACGTGGCTGGGGCGCAGGCGGCGGGTGCTGTGACCGAGGCCGTCACATCGGTACGGTCTGTCCCTTCCCGAGCGCGATCACCCCGCCCTTCGACACCGTGTACAGCTCCTCGTCCCGCTCCGGGTTGACCCCGATCGTGGCACCGGGCGGTACGTCGACGTTCTTGTCGAGGACGGCGCCGCGCACGACCGCGCCCCGCCCGATCCGTACGTTGTCGTGCAGCACCGAGCCCTGGACGACCGCGCCCTCCTCGACGGTCACGCCGGGCGAGAGGACGGAGCGGGTGACCTGGCCGCGGATGACGCAGCCGGGGCTGACGATCGACTCGCCCGCGATGCCGCCCGCGCAGAACTTGGCGGGCGGCAGGCCACCGGAGTGCGTGTAGATGGGCCAGCGCCGGTTGTCCAGGTTGAACACGGGCTGGTCGGAGATCAGGTCCAGGTGGGCCTCGTAGTACGAGTCGAGGGTGCCGACGTCGCGCCAGTAGCCGTGGTCGCGCGGGGTCTCGCCCGGGACGTGGTTGTCGTCGAAGTCGTACACCTGGGCCATGCCGCGCTCGGTGAGCAGCGGCAGGATGGAGCCGCCCATGTCGTGGGCCGAGTTCTCGTCCTCGGCGTCCTGCTGGAGGGCGTCCACGAGGGTCTTGGTGGTGAAGAGGTAGTTGCCCATCGACGCGAAGACCTGGTCCGGCGTGCCGGGGAGGCCGGGCGGATCGGTGGGCTTCTCCAGGAAGCTCTCCACCTTCGTCCCGTCGCGCCCGGGCGTGATGATGCCGAACGACGACGCCTCGGCGCGCGGCACCCTGATCCCCGCGACGGTGACCGCCGCGCCGTTCTCGATGTGCTGCTGGAGCATCTGCCGCGGGTCCATGCGGTAGACGTGGTCGGCGCCGAACACGGCGATGTAGTCGGGCTGTTCGTCGTGGACGAGGTTGAGGGACTGCAGGATGGCGTCGGCGCTGCCCGAGTACCAGCGCGGGCCCAGGCGCTGCTGGGCGGGCACGGGTGTGACGTAGTTGCCGAGCAGGCTCGACATGCGCCAGGTCGTCGTCACGTGCCGGTCCAGTGAGTGCGACTTGTACTGCGTCAGGACGCAGACGCGCAGGATGTCGCCGTTGACGAGGTTGGAGAGCACGAAGTCGACGAGGCGGTAGGTGCCGCCGAACGTGACCGCTGGTTTGGCCCGGTCGGCGGTGAGCGGCATCAGCCGCTTCCCCTCCCCGCCGGCGAGCACGATTCCGAGCACCGAAGGTCCACCGCGCATCCCAGCCCCCTACTTGGTCGGCTATCTGTCGGCGTGCAGGGTCTTCTCGTACACCTCGACCGTGCGCCGGGCGACCGCGTCCCAGCCAAAGGCGTCGAGCACACGGTCGCGCCCGGCCGCACCCATCGCCGCGGCCCGACCCGGGTCGGTGGCCAATCCGTCGAGGAGCAGCCCGAGTTCACGCTCGAAACCTTCGGGATCGCTCTCGTCGTACGGGACGAGTACCCCCGTCGTGCCGTCCCGAACGACTTCCGGGATGCCGCCGACCCGCGAGGCGACGACGGCGGTGCCGCACGCCATCGCCTCCAGGTTGACGATGCCCAGCGGCTCGTACACCGACGGGCAGACGAACACGCGCGCGTGCGTGAGGAGTTGGACGATCTGCGGGCGCGGCAGCATTTCGGGGATCCACTGGACGCCCGCCCTGGTCCCGCTCAACTCCTCGAAGAGCGTGCGGAACTCCAGGTCGATGCCGGGGGTGTCGGGCGCTCCCGCGCACAGGACGAGCTGCACGCCGGGGTCCAGCTTGCGGGCCGCGCGCAGCAGATGAGGCACCCCCTTCTGCCGGGTGATGCGCCCGACGAACAGGACGTACGGCCGTGTCATGTCGATGCCGAGCCGCTCCAGGACGTCGGTGCCGGGGTCGGGCCGGTACAGCTCGGTGTCGATGCCGTTGTGCACGACGTGGACCTTCGCCGGGTCGATGGCCGGGTAGCAGGAGAGGATGTCCTCGCGCATCGCGCCGGACACCGCGATCACGGCGTCGGCGGCCTCGGCCGCGGTGCGCTCCGCCCAGCTCGACAGGGCGTAACCGCCGCCCAGTTGCTCGGCTTTCCAGGGGCGCAGCGGCTCCAGGGAGTGCGAGGTCATCACGTGCGGGATGCCGTGCAGCAGCTTGCCGAGATGGCCCGCGAGGCTCGCGTACCAGGTGTGGGAGTGGATGAGCTCGCGGTCGGCGAGCGCCGCCGCCATGGAGAGGTCCACGGAGAAGGTGCGCAGCGCGTCGTTGGCCCCGTCGAGCGCGGGCCACGCGCCGTGCCGCACGAGCCGGTCGGACGCGCCCTCGCCCCAGCAGTGGACGTCGAGGTCCACGAGGGAGCGCAACTCCCGTGCGAGGAACTCGACATGGACACCGGCGCCGCCATAGACGTCCGGTGGATACTCCCGGGTGAGCAGGCCCACCTTCACGTAGCACCCTCCGTCGTCCGTCCGATGCCGGCCGCGCCACCTCATGGTCACCCAGACGCGGCTCCGGGGGAAGACCGCTGCGGCGGCCGGTCGAAGCAGCAGTCGCCGCAGAGCCCGCCGCCGGGGCACCGGTAGTAGAGGCAGCAGCTGCGGCGCCGGAACGCCGTGCCCCGCAGGGTGCCGGTGCCGCGCAGGTCGGGATGGTCGAAGAGTTCGGTGGCCAGCCGCAGGACCCGCTCCCCCACGTCCTCGCGCCCCGACCGGGCCGCCCAGCCGTGCAGTTCGCGCGCCGCGCCCGCGAGCGCGGATCCCGCGTTGCCCCACAGCAGCCCGGCGGAGATCCGGTACCGGGCGCGCAATGCGTCGGACAGCGGCGCCAGATGGCCGTACTGCACGACGTCGCGGACGGTCCCGGCGTCGCCCGGCAGTGTGCGTACACCGGTCAGCCACAGGTCGTCGGGCGAGGTGCCGTCGGCGTCCCAGCCGAGCAACGCGGGGTCGAGGTCGGGCACCCGGCCGTACAGCGCGGCGGAGCCGAGCGCCACGGACCAGAGCCGGGCGGCGAGCCCGAGCTGGGCCACGGACACGGCGATGCGGTCCTCCGGGGCGCCGAGCCGCCGCGCGACCTTGCCGACGCGGAAAGCGATCGGATCACCGGGTTCCGGTACCGCGTACACCTCCGCGAGCGGCCGTACGCCACGGTCGTGCGCCGGGCTCACGCGCAAGGCGAAGAATCCGCCGACGGAGCCGAGTTCTGCCAGGTCAATGTGGGTGGTCACGACAGAAGTACAGCAAGCCCGGCCGCGCCGTCCGACCCTGGGGGGCCTCCTGGGGCCCCTCCAGGTCACTCTCCGCGCCCATGCGTTAACCCCTCCTGGGGAGGACATGGGAAAGGCCGTACTCCATCGGCAGTAGGACCGATTGCCTGCTCAGGTACGACGACTTAAAGGGATTCCCGCGTCATCGTTGTCAGTATGGAAGCAGACCGTTCGCCCGACCGGGATCACCGGACGCACCGCACCCCGCGGAGCACCTCATGAGTGCTCTGGCGCTTGCCGTACTGCTGTCCCTCGTCTCAGCCGTGGCGTACGCCGGCGGGGCGATCCTGCAGGAGCGCGTGGCGGCGACGACGCCGACGCAGCGGTACGCGCCGCTGCGCCGCGGCGCCTGGTGGGCCGCGATCGCCCTGAACGGTCTGGGCGCGCTGCTGCACGTGGTGGCGCTCGCCTACGGACCGCTCAGCCTGGTCCAGCCCCTGGGCGCGCTGACCATCGTGTTCGCCCTGCCGATGGCGGCCGTGTTCGTACGCCGCCGGGCCGGGGCCACCGCCTGGCGTGGCGCGGTCATGGCGACGGTGGGCCTCGCCGGGCTCCTGTCGCTCACCTCGTCGTCCGACTCGCAGACGCTGGCCGACGCGGAGCGCGTGATGCTCGCGCTGGTCACGGGCGGCGGCGTGCTCGCGCTGACCCTGGCGGCGCACGCGGCGCACCGGCACCCGGTGGTGCGCAGCGTGCTCCTCGCCTGCGCGGCCGGCGCGGCGTTCGGCATCGCCTCGGTCTTCACGAAGACGGTCGCGGTGGACTGGGACCACAATGTGGGGCTCGTGGATCAGCTCCCGACCCTCGGGGCGATCGCGGTGCTCGCGGCGGCCGGTCTGCTGCTCTCGCAGGCCGCGTACCGGGGCGCGGGGCTCGCGGCTCCGCTGTCGACGGTGACCGTCGTGAACCCGGTGGTCGCGGCGGCGGTCGGCCTGACCCTCTTCGGCGAATCCTTCCGCCACGGCACCACGGGCACGGTCCTGGCGCTCGGCAGCGGTGTCGTGGCCGCGTGCGGTCTGATCCTGCTGACGACCGAGCGGATCGCGCGGGAGACGTCGACGTCGACCGTGACCGTGGCGGAGGGCCGTCCGGTGGCGCGGGGCGGCCCTGCGGGGACCCAGCCGGAGTCCGGTGCCGACACTGTCCCCGGGGACGGTCCTGACCCCGCCTCTGCCCCTGCCGCTGCGCCTGCCTCGCGTCCCGCTGACGCGCTGCCCGCGGTGCCCTCGCAGCAGCCGGCGGTGGCCCACCGAAGGACGCGCCCGCGACAGCCGGGACGCCGCGAGCGCATGGTGTCCTGAGACCTTTCCCTTACCCGACAGCCCTTCTCAGATTTCCCGTCGGGACTCTTCTCAGATCCGTACGCCGCGTGCCCGCAGGTAGGCGAGCGGATCGACGTCGGAACCGAAGCCGGGCCCCGTCCGCACCTCGAAGTGCAGATGCGGGCCCGTGCTGTTCCCGGTGGACCCGGACCGGGCGATGCGCTGCCCCGCGCCGACCTGCTGCCCCGCCTTCACGGAGAGCGCCGACAGGTGCCCGTACTGGCTGTACTTGCCGTCGGTGTGGCGGATGACCACCTGGTAGCCGTAGCTGCCGCCCCAGCCCGCGGAGACGACCCGGCCTGCGGCGACGGCCTTCACGGAGGTGCCGGTGGGCACAGCGAAGTCGACACCCGTGTGGTACCCCTTCGACCAGGAGCTGCCCGCCGCCCGGTACGGCGTGCTGGGCGAGGCGGCGACGGGTGCGACGGCGCCGGAGGCGGCCTTCTCCGGCCGCGGCGCGGGGGCCTGCGGGGTGCGCTGCTTCTCGCGCTTCTTCTCGGCGGCGGCCTTTTCGGCGGCGGCCTTTTCGGCAGCGGCTTTTTCGGCAGCGGCTTTTTCGGCAGCCTTCCTGTCCGGCACCTTCGGCCGGGCGCGCTCCTTGGTGCCGCCGCCCTGCCCGTGGACGGAGAGCCGCTGTCCCGGCGTGATCAGGTCGGGGTCGGCGCCGATGACGCGCCGGTTGGCGTCGTACAGCCGCTGCCAGCCGCCCCGTACCCGGCGCTCGTCGGCGATGCCGGAGAGGGTGTCGCCGTGGACGACGGTGTACATCTCGGCGCTGCCGGCGGTGGACTGCGGGGTCACCTCGGGCTTGACGTCCCTGACGTCGCGCCCGGGCCGGTCGGGTTTGCCCGCGCTCTTGCCCGGTGCCTTGGCGGGGGTGACGTCGGGCGTGCCGCCGCCCCGGGTGAGGCCGGCCTTCGCCGAGCAGACAGGCCAGGCGCCGGGCCCCTGCGCGTCGAGGACCTTCTCGGCGACGGCTATCTGCTGCGCCTTGGTGGCCCGGTCGGCGCGCGAGGCGTAGGCCGTGCCGCCGTACGCCTCCCACGTGGACTGCTTGAACTGGAGGCCGCCGTAGTAGCCGTTGCCGGTGTTGATGCTCCAGTTGTTGCTGGACTCGCAGGCCGCCACCTTGTTCCAGGTGTCGACGTCGGCGGCGCCCGCGGTGCCCGTGACGGTCAGCGGGAGCGCCATGCCCGCGCCGCCCGCCGTGACGGTCAGCGACGCGCGGTTGATGCGGTTCGGCTGATACCGGCGGTGCCGGCCCCGTACGGCCATTGGGAGCCCCCTCGGACACACGTCATCACGGATTGCACACAGCGGACACACGACAAGCCCGCAAGTTAGCCGGTTGACCAATCCGTGACAAGGGCGCGTGACCGAGGGGAAGTTGAACGGACGGTGGTACTCCTCAGCCCCTCAAGTACTCCTGCACCCACCGGAGTTGCACACTCTGCTGGTAGGGCCCACCGCCCTCGTGATCGTTGAAGGCGTACACCTCCATCGAACGCCCGCTCCCCGCGTACGCGTTGAAGGCGGCAAACACCGTCGACGGCGGGCAGGTCTGGTCCTCCAGGGCGGCGGAGAAGAGGGCGGGCGCCCGGCCCCGGGCGGCGAAGTGCACGCCGTCGAAGTACGACAGGGTCTGGAAGACACGTTCCCGGCCGTCCCGGCGCGCCTTCAGGTAGGACGCGATCTCGCTGTAAGGGAGCCGGTCCGTGAGGGTCGTCGCGCGCGGGAAGTCGCAGAGGAAGGGCACGTCGGACATGACGGCGGAAAGGTCCGGCACGAGTCCGCCGACGGCCAGGGCGAGGCCGCCGCCCTGGCTGACGCCGAGCACGGCGACGCGGGAGGCGTCCACGAGCGGGTGGGACCGGGCGGCCTCGACGGCGCGCACGGCGTCGACGTACAGGCGCCGGTAGTAGTAGTCGTGCGGGTCCTCGATGCCGCGCGTCATGAATCCGGGGTGCGCGGGCCCGCTCCCCACCGGGTCCGGGGTGTCGCCCTGCGCCCATCCGGCGCTGCCCTGCCCGCGGGTGTCCATCACGAAGTGCGCGAAGCCGGCGGCGGCCCACAGCAGGTGCATGTGGGGCAGCCCGCGGCCGCCGCCGTACCCGATGTACTCCACGACGACGGGCAGCGGCCCGCTGTCCTCGGCACCGGCGGGCAGCACCAGCCACCCCTTGACGGGATGCCCCCCGAATCCGGCGTAGGTGACGTCGAAGACCCGCACACCGGTCAACGGCAGCTCCACCCCCTCGAACCGCACATCCAGCTCGTGCTCCCGCGCCTCCACCAACGTCTTCTCCCAGAAGGCGTCGAAGTCGTCGGGCTCGGGCAAGTCGGGCCGGTAGCGGCGCAGTTCATCGAGCGGCAGATCGAACTGAGGCACGGGCAACTCCTCCTGAGGTCATGACCTGGGAGGGTTCACGCTATGCCAGCGGTGGTGGTGGGCGACAGGGAGTATTCCCGGCCAGGGGCTGTGAGCGCGGGGCGGGCGCGGGCCTCTCGACCCGCGCCCGCCCTCTTCCGCCCTCTTCGCTCAGCGCATCGGCCCCGGCTGGGGCTCCGGCGCCGGGTCGGGGCCCGGCGGCTGAGGGATCGGGGACGGCGGCGGTTCCGGGCTGGGCCGGGGCTCGGGGTTCGGTACGGGGTCCGGGTTCGGGAAGGGCCGTCCCGGCTCCGTCGGCGGCACCGGGTCAGGGTCCGGGAAGGGCCTGACCGGCCCCGGCTTCGGTGCGGGATCGGGGAACGGTTGAGTCATTGCTCTCCTCCAGCCAGTGGTACGCCAGCGGCTCCTCCCCGCGTACCCGACGCCCCCGGAGCCAAGCCTTCCACGGTTCCCGGCACCCTGCCCGCGGCCGACCGCCACCCGGGTCGGCAACCTCACCGACCCGCGGACCCAGCCCCGGACCCGCTACCCCACCACCCGCTGCCTCGCGGCCAGCGCAACCGCCGCCGCGAGCCCTAGCCGAGGGCTGGACAACACCGGCACCCGCGCCCGCACCTCCGGCACGAGCCGCTCCGCCGCCGCCATGGAGGCCTGCGCCAGCACGATCGCATCGGCGTCCCGCACCCCGCGCACCGCACGGGCCACGCCCTCGGCGTACCCCTCGGAGTCTCCCGCCTCGAACCGCGCCCACGCGCCGTCGACCACCTCGGCCCGCACCGAGACGTCACGCCCGACCCGTCGGGCCTCCTCCTCGACCAGCGCCGAGGTCGGCCCCACCGTGGACGCGACCGTGGCGAGCACGACGATCCGGGACCCGGCGGCGACGGCAGCGGCCGCCATGGGCCGGTCGACGCGGACGACAGGGACCCCTGCCTCGGCACCCACGGCCTCGGCGACACCACCGATGGTGGAGCAGGTGCACAGCACGGCCGCGACTCCGCCCTCCGCGCCCCCGCCCTCCGCAGCCCGCACGAGGGCGTCCCGCACACCGGCAGCGACCGCGTCCGGCCCTGCCCGACGCGCCCGCGCCAGAAGTTCCTCCGCCACGTGATGGCGCAGCCGGAGCCCCGGATGCTCGGCCTCCCGCAACCGGTCGAACACGGGCACGTGAACGGGCGACGTGTGCAGGAGCCCCAGTGTCATGAGCCGGGTCACGCGGAAACGGAACGGCTCAACGGATTGCGCACCATGTCCGATCCGCCCGGCACGGGCTCCGCCGCGTCATCGCCGAGAGCCACGACACGGTTGCCCTCGTCGACGTGCACGACGCGCGGCTTCAGCGCCCTCGCCTCGGCGTCCTCGACCTGGGCGTAGCTGATGATGATCACCTTGTCACCGGGGTGCACCAGATGGGCGGCCGCGCCATTGATCCCGATGACCCCGCTGCCCCGCTCACCCTCGATCGTGTACGTCTCCAGCCGGGCACCGTTGGTGACATCGACGATGTGCACGAGCTCACCGGGCAGCAGGTCAGCGGCGTCGAGCAGATCCGCGTCGATGGTCACGGACCCCACGTAGTGCAGGTCGGCCTGGGTAACCGTGGCGCGATGGATCTTGGACTTGAACATGGTACGAAGCATCGAGGCACTCCTGGACATAGGCTCCCTGCCTGCGTTTTTGCAGGTCAAGTGCTGTTTCCCTACCTTACAACGAGTCGCATGTCCGGGCAGTGTTCCCCACGTTTTCAGGACTCACGCTGACCACGCCGCGACGACTGCGCAAGCCTACGCAGCGCCCTCCCAACGGCGCCCCGTGATCACCGTCACCCTGGAGCCATCTTGCCCGTCGACCGCAGCCGCATCCCGAGGAGAACCGCACCGAAATCAGCTCCTCCAGGGTCGCGCCGTGGCCGCAGTGCGGCGCATGTCACCCGGTGACCCGACCGCAGTTGGTGCCGCTCCTGCCGGCCGACTCGCCGGCGATCACCCCGCCCCAGGAGACGCAGTAGCCCTTGGCGGTGAGGTAGACGGGCCCCGCGTACGACCGGTAGTAGCCGTCGTCGTCGGCGTATTCTCTGGTGTCGTCGCGCTGGACCCAGACGTACATGTGGACAGCGGGGCCCGGGGTGCCGCGGACCGTCACGGCACAGTTCTTTCCTGTCGCCGAGTTATAGGTCAGGTAGGTCGTCCCCGCCTTCCCGATGTTGACCTGGTTGACGACCTTGTAGCCGGTGCCGCAAGCCTTGTTGTACGCGGCCGCGGGCGTGGGCGAGGCTGCGGCCGCCCCGGGGGCCATGGCCAAGACACCTCCTGCGGCCAGCGTCACCGCTGCTCCTGCCATCCGGATGTATCCCCTGCGTTCCATACGCCCTCCCCGAACCGGGTGCCAGTACACCGCCTGAGGTGCCGTCACGTTCTGTCGGCTGCTCCTCCGGTGGCGCTCTTGTCTGCAGGGACACAGTCGAAGCCCGTGCCAGTTGCACCCCAGCACTTCGCATCCCTGGCACCGACACGATCCGGCACCACGCCACGCAGCGGCCCCTCTCGTCCTGCCGGAGGGTGGGCCAGGCACTGCCTTCCGTCGACGGCCGGCCCAGTGATCGGCGTACTCCTTCAGGCCGCGGCGTACGGCGGGGAATCATCCCGTCGCAGCCGGGCGAGGTCTTGCGGACACGGGACCTCAGTCAGCCCTGCAGGCTGAAGGGCGGGTACGTGTCGGTGAGCAGGCCGACGTAACTCTGCACTCGCAGGTTGTATCGGTAGACGCCCACGAGGATGTCTCGGAGCCTCTGCGGATACGTACCGGTGAACAGCACGGCGAAGAACCCCATGATCACGACGACCGTCGCCGCGACGCCCAGGACAGCCAGCACCAGGTAGTGCGGGACGGCGAGAAGCCATTTGACCAGGGGGCGCCACCGTGACATCTGCTCGGGATAGGCGAAGGTGACGATCGTGTGGGGATCGGCCCTGTCATCGTCGGCGGTCGTCTGGAAGTCGAACGGCGGGTAGTCCTCGTGCAGGAACAGCACGTAGCTGGCGACGCGCCACTCGTAGCGGAAGGACATGGCGATCGCGTCGAAGAGCGGGCGCGGGATGCGCCGGGTGAACAGCACGGTGAAGAAGGCGATGAAGGTCAGCACCGCACGCAGCATGCTGAGCGCGTAGGCGATCAGCAGGTGCGGAACAGCGAGGAGCCACTGTATGAACGGTCGCCAGCGGGCGATCTTCAGTGTGCCCTGAAGGTGGAGTTGAGCGGGGTAGGGAGTAGCCAGTGACATGGTGCCCTCCTTGGGGCGACCGCGCACGGATAGTGACGAAACGTCACTTTTTTAGTCATACGCCTACGTCATACGCCTGTCAAGGCTCTGGACGAAGCATGCAATGCCCCCACAGTTCCGTCAGGTAAGTCACGTCCCGCAGTGGCTGTCGAGGGCGGTCTGAAGCGCGGCTTCACGGCCGGACCGTCTTCAGCGGCCAGGGCAACACGATCACCCCGGGAAGCACCGAGCGCGCTGAAACGCCCATGCGTCGGGGCGCCGAGGTCAGAGGCGGGAGTCCCGGTGAGCGCGGATCATCTCCGCGTAGCGCAGTCCGCTGGACTTGACGGTGCGGGCCTGGGTTTCGTAATCGACGTGGATGAGGCCGAAGCGCTGGTCGTAGCCGTAGGCCCATTCGAAGTTGTCGAGCAGGGACCAGACGTAGTAGCCCGCGAGGGGTGCGCCCTTGCGGGCCGCGCGGGTGCATGCGTTCACGTGCTGCTCCAGGTAGCGGGTCCGGTCGGGATCGTGCACCGTGCCGTCGGGGGCGACCGTGTCGGGGAATGCGGAGCCGTTCTCCGTCACGTACAGCTTGCGAACTCCGTAGTCGTCGGTCAGGCGCAGCAGCAGGGCCTCCAGGCCGTCCGCGTCGATCTGCCAGTCGAGGCCGGTTCGGGGTACGTCCGGCAGCCGGATCTCACGGGCATACGGGACAGGTCCCCCGGGGTCCTCGGTGACGGTTGCCGGGAAGTAGTAGTTGACGCCGTGCCAGTCGAGGGGGGCGGCGATGGTGTTCAGGTCACCGGGGCGTTCCGGGAGTTCCACGCCGTACACGTCGAGCATGTCGGCCGGGAAGCCCCGGCCGTAGACCGGGTCGAGCCACCAACGGTTGATGTGGCCGTCCATACGGGTGGCCGCCGCGATGTCCTCCGGGCGGGTCGAGGCGGCTGCGACGGTGGAGTGGTTCGTCACCAGGCCTGTCTGAGCGCCGGGCGCTGCCGCGCGGATCGCCTGGGTGGCCAGGCCGTGGCCGAGCAGCAGATGGTACGAAGCCTTCACGGCGGCGGTCAGGTCGGTCAGGCCTGGCGCCATACGCCCTTCGAGGTGGCCGATCCAGGCCGAGCACAGGGGTTCGTTCAAGGTCGCCCACTGGGACACCCTGTCACCGAGCCGGGCAGCGACCAGGGAGGCATAGGCGGCGAGGTGCTCCGCGGTGTCACGCTCGGTCCAGCCGCCGCGGTCCTGCAGCGCCTGGGGCAGGTCCCAGTGATACAGAGTCACGTTGGGCTCGATCCCCGCCTCCAGCAGGGCATCGACCATTCGGTCGTAGAAGCCGAGGCCGGCCGCGTTGACCTGTCCGTCACCGCCGGGCAGGACGCGGGGCCATGCGATCGACATGCGGTAGGCGTTGGTGCCGAGCCGCTTCATCAGGTCGATGTCCTCGGGCCATCGGTGGTAATGGTCGCAGGCCACGTCGCCGTGATCACCGTTGTCGATCTTGCCCGGGGTGTGGGAGAAGGTGTCCCAGATCGACGGGGCCCGGCCGTCCTCGGTTACGGCGCCCTCGATCTGATAGGCGGACGTGGCCGTACCCCACAGGAAGTCGGCGGGGAAGGCGGCGAGGTCAAGCGATTCGGACACAGAACACCTCTCTGAATGGGCGGACGGGAGTGGAGTGCGGGGCGCCGGAGGCCGGTTATTTGACGGCGCCCGCGGTGAGACCGGCGACGAGGTAACGCTGGAGGAGCAGGAAGCCGGCGACGACGGGCAGGCTGACGACGAGAGAGGCGGCCATGACCTGGTTCCAGTACACATCGTTCTGGGTGGAGTAGCCCTGCAGGCCGACGGCGAGGGTGCGGGTGGCGTCGTTGGTCATGACGGAGGCGAAGAGCACCTCGCCCCAGGCGGTCATGAAGGCGTAGACGGTGACGGCGACGATGCCGGGGATCGCGGCGGGCACGATGACTCGGAACAGGGCGCCGAGCGCACCGCAGCCGTCGACTTTGGCCGCTTCGTCCAGATCCCTGGGCACGGAATCGAAGTACCCGATGAGCATCCAGATGGAGAAGGGCAGCGAGAAGGTGAGGTAGGTGAGGATCAGGCCGCCGCGGGAGCCGAACAGGGCGATGCCGGTGGCGTCGCCGATGTTGACGTAGATGAGGAACAGGGGCAGCAGGAACAGGATGCCGGGGAACATCTGCGTCGACAGGACCGTCACCGTGAAGACGCGCTTGCCGCGGAAGGAGTAGCGGCTGACCGCGTATGCCGCGAACACCGCGATGGTGACGGAGCAGACGGTCGCCGCACCGGCCACGATCAGTGAGTTCATGAAGTAATCGGCCAGCGGGACCGTTTCCCAGATGTCGAAGTACGGGCGAACGGTGAAGGCCGAGGGGATCCACGTGAACTTGCCCGACACGTCTTCCAGTGGCTTCAGCGAGCTGGACACCATCACGTACACGGGCAGCAGGACGAAGACGGTGAGGAGCGTCAGGAAGATCCGGCGGCTCCACAGGAAGGACCGCGGGGCGGCCATCGGTGAGCGGGACGGCCGGAGGGCACGTTCAGACATCGGCGGCCTTCTTCTCCCGGGAGGTCAACCAGAGGTAGACCCCCGTCACCACAAGCAGGAACAACAGAAGCAGGACCGACATCGCGGAGCCCGTACCGAAGTTCCAGGCCTGGAACGAGGACTGGTAGATGTGGATCGATATCAGGTTCGCGGCCTCGGGTGCCGCCTTGCCGAACAGCACGAAGGGGGTGTTGAAGTCGTTGAACGTCCACAGGAACAGCACCAGGACGAGGACCTGGTTGACGGGGCGCAACGACGGCAGGGTGATGCGGCGGATCTGCTGCCATACGCCGGCGCCGTCGAGGGCGGCGGCCTCGTAGAGCTCCTTGGGGATGTTCTGGAGCCCGGCCATCATGATCAGGAACGCGAAGGGCCAGCCCTTCCACACCGAGACGACGAGCAGGGCGATGAAGCTGTTGTCGCCGATCAGCCAGAACGGAGCGCTGTCGGTGAGTCCCAGCTGGTCGTGCAGCACATGGTTGATCAGGCCCTTGTCCCGCTGGAACATGAAGGCCCACGTCATGACGGCGGCGTAGACGGGCAGCGCGTACGGCACCAGGAAGAGGGTGCGCAGGAGCCCCCGGCCGCGGAACGTGTCCTGCATGAAGATCGCGGCAGCGGCACCGAGCAGCCAGCACAGGCCGACCGACAGGACGGTGAACAGACAGGTGGTGACGAAGGACTTCAGCAGCGCCTCGCCGATGGGGGCGTCGAAGTCGACCACCACCGAGTAGTTGTCGAGACCGGACCAGGGGGCGGTGCTCCAGTCGCGGATGTAGAACTGGGTGAGTTCCCGGAGGCTGACGACGATGCCGATCACCATCGGCACCAGATGGACAAGGAGTTCGAGCAGGAGGGCGGGGAGCAGCAGCAGGTACGGCAGTCCGATGCGGCGGAGCCGCTCGAAGCGGCGCCGGGGCGGAGCCGCCCCGGGGTCGTTCTTCCGTGCCGTCCCCTCATCTGTCGCCTGGGCAGCGGTAGCGGTAGCGGTCATGGCGGTGTCCGCACTCACTTCGCGGGCATCTGCCGCTGGGCCTTTTCGAGCTTGGCCCGCACGGATTCGGTGGTCACCGCGCGACCGGCGGCGGCGTCGGCGAAGAGTTCCTTGACGGCGGTCCCGACGACGGTCTCGAACTGAGACTCCTCCGGTACCTGCGGCAGCGCGGCAGCACTGGTGGCGAGCGTGTCCCTGAGCACAGAGAGCGACGGGTCGCTGAACGCCGGGTCCTGCTGGGCGGTCTTGACCGGCGGGATGGAGCCATAAGCCTTGTTCAGGATGATCTGCTCCTTGTCGCTGGTCATGAACTTCACGAACTTCTTGGCGCCGTCGATGTTCTTGGTGTTCTTGAAGACAGCCATGTTGATGCCGGCGACCATGGAGTTGGTGGCCTCGCCCGGGCCGGGCTTGCCGGACCGCACGGGGGCGGGCGCGACGCCCCACTCGTCTTGGCTCATACCGTGTTCCTTGAAGGTGGCCGCCGCCGTCTGCCACAGCACCATGGCCGTCTTGTCCTTGGCGAAGTCGCTCAGGGACTGGTTCTGCGCGTACTCGGCACTGCCCGGCGCGATGATCTTGTCCTTGGCCATGAGCTCGACGTACTGCTTCACCGCGGCCACGGCGCCGTCGGAGGTGAAGTCGGGTTTGCCGTCCTGGGTGAAGAAGTCCGCGCCGTGCTGCTTGGCGAGGACGAACACCTGGTGGATGTTGTTGGACAGGTTGGAGCCCTCGGCGCCCAGGGCCCACTTGCCGTCCTTGGACAGCTTCTTGCCGGTCTCGACCAGCTCGTCCCAGGTCGCCGGCGGCTTGTCCACACCGGCCTCCGCGAACAGCTTCTTGTTGTAGTAGAGCGCGTAGGCCATGGAGTACAGGGGCACGGCGGCCGGATCCTGGTCCTGAGCACCGGTGGAGCCGAGGGCGGATTCGACGAAGCGGTCCTTGCCGCCGATCGCCTCGAAGTTCTTGGCGTCCCAGGGCAGCAGTGCGCCGCCGGCCTGCAGTGAAGCGCTCCAGGTGTTGCCGATGTTGAGGACGTCGGGTCCCTGGCCGGAGGTCGTCGCGGTGAGGATGCGGTTGAGGAGGTCCGCCCAGGGCACGACCTCCAGCTTCACCTTGATGCCGGTGCGGTCCTCGAACTTGTCGAGTTCCGGCTGGAGGACCTTCTTGTCCACCCGGATGTTCGCACCCTGGTTGGAAGCCCAGTAGGTGAGCGTCTTCGGCTTCTCGTTGGAACCTTCAGTGCCCGAGGTCCCCCCGCCGCAGGCCGCCGCGGTGAAAACGAACGAGAGGGTGACGGCGCTGACGGCCGCCGCTCTGATTCTGCGCATGACTCCAGAGGCCTTCCGGGAGGAGATGGCTGTCGCCTGCGGGAGCCCGGGCCCGGAGCAGCGCCCCGCATACGCCCCCTTCAAGCCCCCCACGACTTAATTTAGGCTGTGAGTTAAACCTCAAGCGAAGGTCGCGTCAAGGCCCCTGTCACCTGTAGGTTGCAAGCAGGACTTCGGAGCAAGGGGGGCAGGGTGAGAGTGCGCAACGGCCGCACAGTGCGTGACCTGCGGCGGGAGAACCGCACCGCGGTATTGCAACGGTTGTATTTCGACGGGCCCTTGAGCCGCTTCTCGCTCGGCCCCGCCACCGGCATGAGTTCCGGCTCGGTGAGCAACGTGGTCGCCGAGCTGGTCGCCGAAGGTCTGGTCGAGGAGGCCGGCAGCGTCGACTCGGCCGGCGGCCGGCCCCGGACGCTGCTGCGCGTCAGAGCGCAGGCCGGTTACTTGATCGGCGTCGACATCGGCGAGACCCGGGTACGCATCGAGCTCTTCGACCTCGCCCTCACCGAACTGGCCCGCGTGGAGAAACCACTGGCCACCGGCGGGCCGCGCCGCGTCGACCGATACGACGTCGGTGTCGTGGTGGAACATCTGCGCACAGGCATCCCCGAGGTGCTGGAACAGGCGGGCATCGCGGCGGACCGCATGCTCGGCGTCGGGATCGGGGTGCCGGGCATCGTCGCGCGGTCCGTCGAGGACGGAGCCGTCGTGCACGGCCAGACGATCGGATGGGACGCCGTCCCCCTCGAGCGACTGCTGCGCGAGTCGCGTCTGCTGCCCGACACCGTTCCGTACTGCATCGACAACGGCGCCAAGACGCTCGGGCAGGCGGAGATGTGGTTCGGCGCCGGGCGGGGCGCTCAGAGCGCGGCGGTGGTGCTCTTCGGCTCCGGCGTGGGCGCCTGTGTCGTCGCGGACGACATGGGGCCGGGCCGGGCCGTGGAGTGGGGGCACCTGACCGTGCGGGTGCGTGGGCGCCGCTGCCGCTGCGGCGCCCTGGGCTGCCTGGAGGCGTACGCGGGCGCGGAGGCGCTGCTGGAGCGCTGGGCGGAGGCGGGCGGGCAGCCGCCCGAGGGTGCGGACGAGGAGACCGCCCTCACCGCGATGCTCGCGGCCGCATACCCGGAGACGACCCCCGCGGGACCAGACGCGGAACCCGATGCCACCGCACTGGCCGTCCTGGAGGAGACGGCCGAATACCTCGGTGCGGGCTTCTCCGACCTGATCAACCTGTTCCAGCCCGAGCGCATCCTGGTCGGCGGCTGGGCCGGACTGCAGCTGGGCCGTCGCTTCCTCGACCTGGTGACGGCCCACGCCACCTCCTACGCCCTGACCTACCCCGCGGCCCACGTCCGCATCGGCCTCGGGTCCCTCGGGCCCGACGCGGTCACCGTGGGGGCCGCGATCCTGCCGCTGGCCGACTTCTTCGCCCGAGGTGGCCGCCCCGAAGCGGCCGAACCCCGGGAACCGGACCCGGCGTGGCGGACTACCCTGCGGGAACGCTTGTCGCAGTAGGCAGCCGGTGATCCTCGTTCAATACCGGGGCGAGGTGGGGGTGGTTCTGGTCGTAGCCTCGCGTGTCGCACTGGAGGCCGCCCACGATGCAACGGTCGACCAGCGCTTTGAGAGTGCGTTCCTCCCAGGCGTTGAAGAAGTCGTAGTGGAAGGAGTAGCCACGGCCACTGGCCAGCCGGACGTCCCTCATGTCGCCGTTGACCGGCCACGCCATCTTGAACTCGATCATCGGCAGGGCGACCGGATGGGAGGCCGGGCACATGTTGTCGTTGGTGCCGGGTCTGACGACCGGGTAGGCCATGTGGCTCTTGTGGTCGGGAGTGTCGAGGTACTTGCCGTCCCAGCAACTGGGCGCCTGGAAGCGGATGTTGAGCTGAACGTCGGGCCGGCCGGGGCAACTGGCCGGGAAGTCGGTGTTGAAGAAGCTGTCACCGCATTCCCAGCCCTCGACGAAACCCTTGTGGCCGCGGAAATCGGGGTGCCGGTAAGAATGCTGTCACCAGCCGCAAACGGTGAGGGTCACGTGCGGCGACGTGCGGCGGGGTCGCGTTCGGCGACGTGTCGGGCGACCGAGTCGACGCCGGGGCGGGCGTACCGCTCCAGAGAGCGGACGGAGGCGTGGCGGGAGCGGGCCAGCAGCATCGGGGTCGAGGTGCCGTCCTCGGCGTCGTGTGTCAGAGCACTGTGACGTAGCCGGTGGAGCGTCCACCCGTCCAGGTCCTCGATGTCCTCGGGCGAGGCGAGCGGGTTGGCCAGCAGCCGGGTGTTCTCCTCGAAGATCTCCTCAGCACGGCGATACGACAGCCGGGCCCGCCCGGTCTCGGGGCACACGTCCAGCGTCGGAGTTCCGGCCGGTGCTTTGCGGCCGGTGAGGAACAGCGGGCCGCGGGCGCGGCCGGCGATGAGGCGGGGCAGCAGTTGGGCGGTGCCCGACTGCCAGTGAATCCACTCGGTCGCCCCGCCCTTGGCCAGGGTTCGGCCGCGCTTGTCGCCCGGGTGCAGGTCCTCCACGTTCAGGCACAGCACTTCATCGGCTCTCGCCGCCGATTCGTAGAGCATTTTCCAGCACGTCTTCTCCCGCAGCGAGATGTCCAGGCGCCACAGGGCGGCGATCTGGTTCTCCGCGAGGGCCTTGGTGCGGTCGGGCGGCGCCGGCCGCCGCTCGATGCCGATCGTCGGATCGCAGTCGATCCAGCCCTGTCGCTGCCACCAGCCGATCGCCTTGCGCGCGATGGACAGCTCCCGGTTGACGGTGTCGGCGTCCATCTCGTCCGCCCGCGCCGCCGCCAGGTCGGCCAGCACCTCCGGCAGCACCGGATCATCGATCGCGGCCACGGGGAACAAGGGCGGCTTCGCGCCGCGGCGGGCCGGACCCGTCGGCGCGCGTTCGCCTGTGAACATCCACCCCCACGTCATCAACGAGATCCGGTAGATCCGTGCGGAGGACTTCGCGATGCCCGCGCCGGTGAGGTACCGCTCGACCGCCGCGGTGTACGTGGCCGGAGGGGCGGACATGGGCACGACGCGGGCGCGCGGCAATCGCGACGCGCCCCCGCCCTTGATTTCGTTCACTGGTTCGACTGACACGCCCGCCCCACTCTCCCGGCACCGCCGCAGTAAATGCGTACACCTCACCCCGGCGGCCGGAATGACCCGCCGCAGGTCGCGATGATCACCGTAGAGGTCCTGCCGCAGTAAATCCGGCATTTACTGCGACAGGCCGTGTTCGACATCCTCAGATCTTGTGACTGGCGATCGGTGGTGTGACAGCGGAGTATCACCACGACCAGACGGAGAGCAGAGTCGACCACTTGCTCTGATCTGATCGCTGATGCACGTTCGCCAATCTGCCTCCCTTCGCAGTCGGCAGGAGGATACACTTCGAGAGCCGATTCTCGGAGAATTCCAGGCGCGGGGGCAGGATGTTCTACAAGCGCAATACGATCATTATCCGTGTCAGTCGACGGGTCCTCTGGGTCGATTCCGAGGCATATCCCCTCCAGAACATCGCCCGTGTGACGCCAAAGACACTGAAACCAAGCTTCGCCAAGATTCTGAAACTCGTCGGGCGCTGGGTTCTCGTAGTGTACGTCGCACTGATGGGCTTCGCCCTATATGAGACCGAAGGCCAAACCACCCTGGTCGGACTCATCATGCCAGCGGTTCTGCTGTTCTTGGCCGCACTCCTCATCTCCGGCCTCATCCGCTTGTTCGTGGCGGCCACCCGAAACACCCTATACCAGCTCAACATCGAGACCGCGGGATCACCGTACGCTGTTCTCGCCAGCCCCAACAAGGAACTGGTAACCCAGATCTCACACTCAATCATGGAAGCGATCGATAATCCGCAGGTCGAATTTCAGTTCCAGGTCGAGAATTTTCATATCGGCGACAGCATCAAGCAATTTGGAAACACCAACACGGGCAAGGTGACCCGATGAACGAAAGCTTTCACTTCGGCGACAAGATCGTCCAGACCGGTGATCGAAATGTGGGCAAGGTCCAGGGGGCGGTGACCTACAGCGATATCAACCAGTCCCTCCATAAGATTGCTCCGGGCTTCGAGGCCCTCGCCGAAGCCGTGGCCGACGCGGTGCGCTATCTATCCGCTGCGGGTATACCGGACGACGTCCGCGAGGACGCGTCGGATCTCGCGACAACGATCCGCGCCGAGGTAGCCCGAGACGAGCCGGACCCCGGCATCCTCCGACGTGCCGTGGCGGCCCTCAAGGGGTACCTTGCGCCGATCGCCATCACCACCATTACGGCCGGTGCCGCAGTCGGCGGCGAGGAGACGGCCCACGCACTGATCGAACGCCTGGGCAACGCACTGTGACCACCGGAGTCCTACGCCTCCTGGACTTCCTGCTCCGCCCGCCATTTTCCAATGCTGACGCCAATATATATCTGGGAGGTTTCCGTGAATCACGATGACAACCGGGATCAATCCGAGCCGCCTGGACCAACTCTGGACGACCAACCCGACGCCGAAGATGTGCAACAGACTGCCACGGTCTTTGCGCTGGCAGCAGGCGCCTTGGCTGGGACTTTGATGGCCGCCGTGGCCATTGACGCGGCCAAGGCTGCTGTCAAAGCATGGAGAAGAACCCGGAGCCACGAGCCAAATTCATAGCTTACTGTAGTGACGAGTTCCGGGGGCCTTCTATCCGCCGAGTGCACTGTTGATGGCTGCCGTGCCAGCCTCGTGTAACCACTGGCTCTGGAGCCCTACCCAGCCTGCGTAAAACGGCATCGTACGCGCGGCGTAATTCTGTCGGGTTCGGCTGCTGAGTCGACGCCTCGGCACGTAGCGCTGTGGCTTCTTCAGTAAGCTCGGCCTCGGCAGTGTCATCGAGGCCGGGCTCCGGAATATTCGCCAGTACACCCTTCGCGAATTGCATCAGTGAGTTGGTTCCAGCCCCCCATGTATTGTTTACGGTGTTCTGACATCCCCCCTACTTGGGTTCCCTGGGGTCTGGCTTGGACCGTTGTGTTGTAGTGTCACCCGTTGACGTGCCCACATTTTGATCGCCGATCTGGACGATCTTGTCGCCGAAGTGAAAGCTTTCGGGCCTGGGGTAGAGAAAATCCGACACAGTCATCCCGCTTTCTGCGCAGTCGAGTCCGAGACGAGTCAGAGAAATTTTGTGCGCGGTGTAGATTTCCCGATGTCCGGGATCCGTCCAGTTCACCTTGTGGATCACTTCCATAAGACTTCGTTCGGCTAGGTATTCCATTGCCTCGCGCAAGTCCTCGAACTCCAGCGGGATTCCTTCGAACGAGGCATCGAGAGATCCCATGAACGCATTACAGACTGGAGTACGGTCACCATGGTGGTACTGCCGATGCACCCAGTGCAGGAGAGCGTTACGTGTGTAGACGGCACGAGCAGTCGGATTCTGAGCAGCGCGGGCAACGCGCAGCGCCTCACGCTCTTCCGCTTCCTGCTGTCTCTCTGCAGCCCGCCTCGCCTGCTCGGCCCGAGACGGGGTGGCAGCTGTGGCCGCTGCCACCAACATACGGCCGATTCCGTTGAGCCCTCGGCGTAGTCCGGTCGGTTGCTCGTTGGAACTATTGCGGTCCACCGGGGCCCTCCCTCTTCGGCAGCCACGCTTCGGTGCCCCACCGCGCGAGATGCCGACGTGGTCTGGCTCCGGTCCTGTAGCAGCGCAGGTTCATGAGCTCTCCACGGTGAGTCGCGCGGCGTGGCTGTCTGAGGCCCGAGGGCCGGGAACGGTCGCCGATGCGAGGCTGAGGCGGCTGTCCATGTCGAGGTTCACCTCACCGTAGGGCCGGACGTGAGACCAGAACAGCGGGGTCAGGCCGCGCCGGTCGAAGGGAGTGAGGAGGTCGGCCCACTCCGGTTCGCCGAGGATGGCCTGGAGCATCAGGGTGTTCACGTAGACCAGGGCCGATTGCAGAATGCGCAGGGACAGGACGAACATCTCCTGCTCGTCGCGCCTGTTCGAGGCGATCTCTCCGCCCTTGCCGTAGGCGATCACGGAGTTCGCGCCGTTGGAGGACTCCATCACGTTCAGGCCCTCCTCGATCTCCCGCTGAAGGTCCCGAAGCCGCAGGTAGCGGGCCACGAAGATGGTCTTCTGGGCACGGCCGACCTCCAGCATCGCCGCGTAGGTGGGGTGGGAGGCGTTGCGGGTGAAGCGGCGCAGGATCGCCTCCGTGGACGCGGTACGGGTCCGGATCGCGGTCGCGTACTTGATCATCTGGTCGTACTGCTGGGTGATGAGTTCCCAGCGGATCGGCCGGGTCAGCGCAGGGGTCAGCTGCGGGTAGGCGTCCGGTTCGCCGGCCACCGGCCGGTACAGCTTCACCTTGTTGATCCGCTTGATACGCGGCAGCAGGTCGAAGTTCAGCAGCCTCGTCACGCCGAACCCGATTTCCGACTGGCCATGACTGTCTGTGTAGTTGGCCTCGACGTCCATGGTGGTGCCGTGCCGCATCGCGCCCTCGATCATCGCGGCGACCTCGGACGCGGTGCAGTTGATCAGCTGGGAGTGGATGGCCATCGACTTCTTCTCCACATGCCAGTAGATGAGCACCCCACGGCCGCCGTAGCGCGAGTGCCACTCGGTGAACAGGTTCTGGTCGTAGGCGCGCACGTGGGTGGAGTCGGAGGCGACCGCGGTCGAGCCCTGGCCCCACAGCTCGGCGCTGCGGGCGGCGAAGGTGGCGTTCGCGATCTGGACGGCGATGGCGCGGGCCGACTCCGCGGAGAGGTAGCGGCGGCGCACGTACCGCAGTTCGTCCTCGGTGTGGCCGTGGCCGCCGGACGACACGGCCTTGATCCCGGTGTTCGTGCCGTACGCGTAGATGACCAGCAGCAGCCGTTCGGCCAGCACCTCCGCCGAGAGGCTGCCGCCGCCGGAGACAGAGGTGACCGCGTCCAGGCAGCCGGTCCGCAGCACCGCTTCCTTCAGCATGTCGACGAGCGGCACGATGCCCCAACGCCTCTGCACTTCGGCCTTGACCCTGCGCAGGTTGCGCGGCTCGGGCTGGGCCTCGGCCGCCGTCAGCCGGATCGCCCCGGACTTCCGCTCGGCGATGTCCAGCCAGGGCAGCTTCGGCATCTGGTCGTTGAGCAGGGTCAGCTCGGCCGTCATCTGCTCGCGCAGCTCGTCGACGAACACCGCGGCGTCCAGCGGCTTGCGCAGCTCCCGGTAGTTCTCGGCCCGCTTCGCCTCGAAGTCCTGCGGCAGGTCCTCGTCGGGGTTGCGCCACTTGTCGGCGCCGACCACCCAGATCTCCTTGCACTTGAGCTGATCGCGCAGGGCCTGAAAGGCCACGACCTCGTAGACCATGCGCACCACCCGGCGCCGGCCCCGCTTGTCGGCGCGGTGGACGACCTCCGCCCAGTCCCCGCCCATCGCCTTGTGGACCGGCACCGTCTCGCCCAGCGGGTAGTACGTGGTGTTCCCCGCGTTCGCGTACCGCGTCACCAGCGCCAGGGCCTCGATCACCGGCCGGTGGGCATGGTTGGAGGAACGGAACTCCAGCACGTCCAGCAGCTTGATCAGCCCGCGCCGGTAGTGGTTGGTGTAGGACGCCTTCAGCGTCGTCTGCACCGTGCGCCGGTAGACCGGCCCGCGGGTCTTGAACTCGTGCACCAGCTCCCGCAGTGTCGCCTCGCCCCCGGACACCGCCGGGAACACGACCTGGCGGACCGTCCCCTCCGGGGTGCCGAGCGACGCCTCGGCGAGCTTGAAGAGAATGTTCTCCTTGCCCGACACCTTCTTGAACGCGTTGATGAGCTGCTCGGTGACCTTCTTCTCCGCCCGCGCCCCGATCCGGTGCACTGTGGAGATCAGCAGTTCCACCAGCGTGTCGGTGATCTCCCGTTCCCGCTCGTGCAGCAAGGCGGCCAGCAAGGTCACCCGCAGCGGTACCGGGTGCGTCCGCAGGTGGGAAGGCGATTCCACCGCGGCCCGCGCCCGCCAGGCGGCTACGACCTTCGGCGCGATGTCGCTGAACAGCTCTGGTGGCAGGCCGATCGCCCGCACCGCCAGGAGCTTGTCGATCTCGGTGAGCATCGTTTCCAGGCTCACGTTGCCCGGCGCTTCCTTGACCTTCGCCAGTACCGGCGGCGCGTCCTCGCCCTCCGTACCGCCGCCCGCGGGTCCGGCGTCGTCCTGGTCGGCGCCGACCACCAGAGCCACGATCCGCTCGATGCTCTCCACGGTCAGCCGGGAGGAGATCAGGGCCGTCAGCGACTCCTCGGCCGCCCGCAGGGCAGCCCCCACGATCCGATCGCACCGGCCCGACGTGGGCGGCTCGATACTCTCGGTGCGGCAGCGCGCCAGCAGTTCCACCCGGACCTGCTCGGGCCTGCGTTCCTTGTGTGCGATGTGCTCGGCCAGATACGCCGTCAGCTTCTCCGCGTCCGCGACGCTGCATTCACGGAAGCCGAGGTGCTCCCGGACCTGCGCACGGTGGTACTCGACCGTACGGCCCGTCCAGTCGTAGAAACCCAGCTCCGAGGCAGGAACCTGCACCTGCCGGGCGACGAACTCCACTGCCTCACCGGGCAGCTCTGCCCTGTTCCGGGGAAACCGGCCGTACTGCGTGTAGAACTTCAGCAGCACAGCGAAGCCCAGTCGCGTCGCACCACGCTTGCCGGACACGAGCGCCTGCTCGTCCTTCAGCAGCGTCCAGTGCTCGACGAGTTCATCCAGGTCCAACGGAGTACGGGCCACGATCGAAATCGTCCTCGCAGAGCTTCACTCACCGCAGCCGTACGGGCCCGGACTCACCCACACGGGTGACACCCTCGGAAGATCATCACCGTTTGCGGCTGGTGACAGCATTCTTACCGGCACCCCAAATCCTGGGCGCTCTGCATCGGGTCGCCGACGACGTAACGCAGTCCCTTGGGGAAGGGCCGCACACTCGTGTAATCGGTGATGCCCGACTTGTAGTAGATGACCTGCGGTCCGACCGGCAGGATCTTCTCGTTGCCCTTGTACAGCGACGGCATCCAGTACGCGGAGGCGTCGGCCGGTGCCTTGCAGGTGGTGTTGCCGCCGTAGAGGCTGTCCGTGGTGCTGTCGGCGTGCGTCGTCGTATTGCCCATGAAGGTGTGGTCGTGGGACTTGCCGGGCTGTCCCGGGTACACGATCGGGTCGTCCGGCGCGGTGTGCGTGACGGCGCAGTTGGCCTGGAACTCCTTGTGGTAGCGCGGCGGCGGGGTGCGCTCGGAAGGGGTCACGCCGGTGACCGGGGGAACGGCCGGGATGTATCCGTCGCCGTCCGGGTCGTCGCCGGACGCCCGGGTGGACACCGCCATGGTGTGCCCGCTGTGGCCACCGGCCGCGGCGTCCGGGCCGGCCGCGGTGGCGACCGTGCCGAGACCGAGGACCGTCGCGAGCAGAGCGCTGCCGACCAGCAGCGCGGGGAGTCGTTTCGAACGCCGTCTCATGGAGGGCCTCCAAGCCCATCGGAGTCAGGGTGGTCACCCGGCAGGGGGCCGCGCGTTGACGTCCCTTGCCGGGAGTGGCGTTGCCGCGTCAGCTGTAGACGCCGAATTCGTGGAGCGAGTAGCCCCAGCCCGTCCCTCTGGCCGTCAGGTGGAGACGGACGTACCGCGCGGTCTCGGTGACGTCGATGGTGTCGATGTCACCGTTGCCGCTCGCCGTGGAGTGCACCGTGCGCCAGGTGGTGCCGTCGTCGGACACCTGCGCCTCGTAGGACTTCGCGTACGCCGGGTCCCATACCAACTGCAGCTTGCGGATCGCGGTACGGGCGCCGAGGTCGACACGGATCCACTGCGGATCACTCCAGTCGCTGGCCCAGCGGGTCTCGGCCTTGCCGTCCGTGGCCTTGGCGGGCTCGCACGGGCAGTCGCCGTACGACTGCTGGTGGGAGGAGGCGGTGGTGGGCTTGTTCAGTGCGACGTTCGTGCCGCTGACCGGGGGCGCGACGACCTTGACGGACTTCGTCTCGATGCCGGCGTTGCCGCGGCCGTCCTCTGCCTGGAGGTACACCTTCCACACACCGAGCTTCTCGGGCGCCGTGACGGCAAACGTTCCATTGCCGGTGGAGCGCCACTTGGCCTCGATGAGCCGCTTGTCGCCGTTGGCATGGTTGCCGCTGAGGAAGATCTTGTATGTGATCGGGTCATCGTCGGGATCGCGTACGTCCGCGCGTACGGTGAACTCGCCGCCCGCCGGGGCCGAAGCGGCAGGGGTGGCGGCCATGTTCGTGATGACCGGCGGGGTGTTGTCCCCGGCGGTCGATCCGGTGTAGGCGCGCTTGACCGCGTAGTAGGAGAGGCGCTTCAGGCCGTCGGGCAGGAGGTTGAACCAGACGCCGCCGAAGTCGTGCTCGATGCCGTAGTGGAAGAGCGTGGCGCCCAGTGCGACGCCTCGGTGGCCGGTGACGCAGTCCCAGGCCTTGGTGTAGCCCTCGGCCTTCTGCACGTCGGTCGGCTCGTCGGGCACACCGTTGGCGTCGTCCGGCACCTCCCACTCACCGGCGGGGCCGCCTTCGGTGATGATGTACGGCTTGGTGTAGCCGCCCTCCTCCCAGTCCTCCCGCACGCCGCAGATGTCGCCGTAGGAGTTCATCGAGTACAGGTCGAGGTCGGGGGCGTTGCGCTTGTAGTACGGCCAGGCGCCCGTCCAGGCGTCGGTCGAGGTGACGGGATGGTCGGGGTCGATGCTGTGGATCTTCTTGGCGACGTCGTTGACGAAACTCGTGTAGGCGTTGCGTTGTGTCTCCAGCTCGGCCCCGCTGTAGCAGTTCTGCAGACCGAGCACCGACTCGTTGCCGACGTTCCACATGAGGGTCGCCGGGTGGTTCTTGTACTCCTGGACCCACTTGGCGAACTCGGTGAGCATGTTGTTCTTGTACGTGGTGTCGGTGGCGTAGTTGACGCAGCCGCCGGAGCCGGGACCGCCGCCGGGCCGCAGCCAGAAGCCGTTGACGACGCGGACGCCGTGTGCGGCGGCGCTGTCGAGCAGCGGCTTGGTGCCGCCATCGGTGCCCCAGGTGCGGATCGTGTTGACGCCCATGGATTTCACGTCGGGCATGTATTTGGGGGCGTCCGCGATGGCCGGCCCCCACGTCAGGCCCTTGACGGTGTAGGGCTGGCCACCGGCGGTCAGCTGCCAGTCGCCCTGTGAGCCGACGACCTCGACCGCGCCGCCGGGTGACGGATCGCCGCCCTTCTCGCCGTACACCTGGAACTCCCACAGGGAGTAGCCGTAGCCGCCGGACCGTTCGGTGCCCAGCATGCGGACGTAGCGGCCGGAGCCGGTGACGGCGATCTCGTCGGTGCCGCCGTCGCCGCCGGTGACGGTCTTCAGGGTCCGCCAGTCCGTTCCGTTGTCGGACGCCTGGATCTGGTAGCTCTTGCCGTGCGCGCCCTCCCAGGTAAGTACGGCGCGGCTGAGGTCGGACCGCTGCCCGAGGTCGACCTGGAACCACTGCGGATCGCTCCACCGGCTGGCCCAGCGGGTGGAGGTCAGGTTCCCGTCGACCGCCGCCGAGGGGGCGAATCCATCGCCTTCCTGCGAGGAGGCGGTGGCGGGCTTGCCCTGGGACAGCAGGGTGTCAGCCGCCTGGGCAGGTGGCGGAGTGATGAGGACGAGCGACGAGGCGATCAGCGCGCCGAGGGCGAGCAGCGGGACGGCACGGCGGCCGGCGGGTCTGCGGGATAAGAGGGCCATGGACACATCTGCTCCTGACGGATGGGGGGAGAGCCGACGGACGGAGACCTGGAAGGGCGCCTTGGCGCCCCCTCCGGGCCGGGAGAGCGGGGAAGACATCCGGCCCGGAGGGAGGTGTGACGGACAGGGCGGCCCGGATCAGGGAAAGGACTTGACGGTGGACGGCACGGTGGAGGTGCCGCCGGGTTCCGTGGACGCACCGGTGTCGTTGATGACGTGGTTGTAGTGGCCCATGCCGCCGAGGGATACCACGAGGAGGCTGTGGAACTTCACGCCGGGTTTGACGGGTGTCTTGAAGCCGTGGTCCTGTCGGATGCTCGGGTCGACGTTGTAGTTGCAGTAGCTGCCCAGACCCCATGCCTCATGGGTGTCCACCGAGTCGTCGACCCGGTAGGCGGCGTACCCCTTGGTCGAACCGTTCTGGATGGCTGCCTGGTTGGGGGCGTCGTACGCCTTCTCGTTCTGGTAGAAGATCGTCCGGCCGCGTTCGCCGTACCACTCGACGTCGTATTTGTTGAAGTGCTCCACGAACAGGCCGGTGGCCAGGACGTCGTCGCCGTTGACGCGGACGCCGTAGTCGGCCCGGTTGGTCTCCCAGCCGACGCCTTCACCGTGGTCGGCCCGCCAGACCCAGGTGTGGTCGATGATCGTGTCGTGGCTGTTGACCACCATGCTGGTGGTCGCCTTGCCGGCGCCCGCGCCGCCGATGCGGATGTAGACGTCCTGCACGGTGGTGGGGTTGGCCGCGTGGTCGGCGGACGCTTCCTGCGGACCGATCTCGAGCAGTGTCGGGGAGTTGACGGGTCCCGCGTCGATGAGGAAGCCGGCGAGCTTGACGCCGTCGACGTCGGCGACCTTCATGGCGGTCACGCCCTTGTCCGGGATGATCGTGGCGAGGCCGAGGCCCAGCACGATCGTGTCGGCCCGGTTGACGTTGATGGTCTGGTCCACGTGGTAGACGCCCGGGGTGAACAGCAGGTGCAGCCCCTGGTCGAGGGCGGCGTTGATCGTGGCCGCGGTGGCGCCGGGCTTGACGACGTAGAACTTGTTCAGCGGGATCGACTCGCCCTGCGGGGTGCCACTCCCCCACGTGGTGCCGCGCGCGTTGGTGCGCTTGGCGGGGGCGAAGACCTTGTACTCGTTGCCGTCCAGGTAGAGAAAGGGCTTTTCACGGGAGACGGGCGTCGTGGCGAGCGTGGTGTAACGGGGCTCGGGGAAGCTGGTGGCGGGAGCGCCCTCGACGCCCGAGAAGACCTGGTTCCAGACGCTGTTGGACCAACCGCCGATGGAGCTGTCGCGGGTGTACCACTGCTGCTGGGAGTAGTTGCCGACCTGGCCGTCGATCTTGCTGTCGGCGATGTAGCCGCCGCTGGCCCAGCCGTATCCGTTGGGCGCTAGGTTGAGCCCGCCCTTGACGTGCATCCGGCGGAACGACGCGGCTTGCGAAACAGCCCACCGATTGGTGCCGTTGACGGGGTTCACGGCGAGATTCTCCGCGCCGCGCCAGAAGTTCTGGGTGGCGTTGCCGTTGAACCATCCGGCATCGACGGTGATGTCACCGTTGATGGTCGTGTCATCGGGGCGCATGCCCAGGCCGAGGATCTGGGTGTAGAAGCCGATCTGGGCGTTGAGCTTGTCGTAAGTGCCCGGCTTGAACAGGAACGCATGCCGTCCCGAACCGAACTGCGCCGACTCCTGCTCCTTGAACACCTGGTCCAGCTTGGCCTGGATGCCCGGCGTGGACGGATCGAAGACATGCACGTTCGGGCCGAGGTCGCCGCCGCCCGGAATCTCCGGGCCGGGGTCGTCGCCGGTGGTGCCATAGACCTTGAACTCCCAGAGGGAGTAGCCGTATTGGGTCGCGCGGGCCGTACCGAGCATGCGGACATAGCGAGCGGCGCCGGTGACCTCGACGGTTTCCGTGCCACCACTGCCCGCAGTGGTGGAGTAGGCGGTCGACCAGTCCGAACCGTTCTGAGATGTCTCGATGCGGTAGGACTTGGCGTGGGCGACTTCCCATCGGAGCTCGACCTTGGCCAGGGAGGCCGACTTCCCGAGGTCCACGCGGATCCACTGCGGGTCGGAGGCGGCGCTCGACCACCGGGTGCCGGTGTCGCCGTCGACCGCGGCGGTCGCCGGCGTGCCGTGGTTCTCCTCGCTCGAGGCAGTGACCGGCTTGCCCTGCGACAGCAGCACGGGCGCGGCGTGCGCCTCTTCGGCGGGGGCGAAGGCGAGAAGGGCGGCTGTCAGAGCGGTGACCACCGCGCCGACGACGCCGCGGCGGCCGGGTCTGCGGCGCACGGACTCCGGTAAGAGTGTGGCGGCTTGAGGCATGGCAGGCTCCTCGACACAGAAGGAATGGGAGAGCGCTCTCCCGGCACCCTGCCCGCCCCGCCAACCCCGGTCAAGGTTCCGAACACGTCTTTTCTTTCATCTTTCATTAAGGTGTTCGTCTTGAGCGTCGTTCCTCTTGTCCGACGAGATCGCGCAGCTGGGAGCGGGCGGTGATGCCCAGCTTGGGGAAGGTGCGGTAGAGGTGTGAGCTGACCGTGCGCGGGGAGAGAAAGAGCTTTTCGCCGATCTCGCGGTTGGTCATCCCACGGGCGGCGAGCCGGACGATCTGCCGCTGTTGCGGGGAGAGTTCGGCGAGCGCGTCGGGGGCCGTGTCCGTGACGTCGAGGCCGGCGGCGCGTGATTCGGCCCGGGCGCGCTCGATCCACGGGCGCGCGCTCAGGCGGCGGAAGATCTCCAGGGCCTCGGTGAGGGGCCCGCGTGCCTCGGCGACGCGTCGGCGGCGCCGCAGCCACTCGGCGAGGTCGAGCAGGGTCTGTGCGTGTTCGAAGGGCCAGTACCGCAGCACCGGATCCGCCAGAGCCGCCCGGAAGTGCGGTTCGGCGTCCTCGGGGTCCGCCAGCAGGCCACGGGCGCGGCTGATCAGCGCACGAAGACGAGGTGAGGCGTTGTCGGCCAGCGCGGACGCCGCGTGCTCGACGATCGCTGCGGCCTCCTCGTGGCGGCCGCAGCGCACAGCGGCGGCGGCCAGGTCCGCGAGCGCCGGGTAGGAGGCGTGGTAGTGCGCGGGTGCGCCAGCTGCCGTGAAGACCATGCGGAGTTGGCCGTACGCGGTCTCGTAGGCACCTTCCGCCGCCGCGGCGGCACCGAGTGCGCGACGGGCGTAGACGGCGACCGAGCGGCTTTCCAGCGGGTCGATCAGAGTGAGCGCGTCTTCGGCCCGGGTCCGGGCGGCGGATGTCTCGCCCTGGAAGGCCAGCAGGGTGGCGTCCACGGCGGCCGCGCACGCCACGGCGTGGTCGAGGCCGGTCACCCGGCCGACCGCGGTGATGTGGGCGCAAGCCTCACGGGCCTGCTCCCACCGCCCTCGCTCCACATAGGCCCAGGCGACGGCGCCGCCCAGCCCCTCGGGCAGCGTTCCCCGCGCTTCCCAGCGGTCGAAGGCCTCGTCGAAGACACGGACGGCCTGCGGGGTCTCGTCCAGGAGCCACGCCATGATCCCGACGGCGGTGAGCCGCTCCGGCCGGGCTTTCGCCTCGACGGTCAACTGCGGGAGGAGGGCGAGGAGTCGGGGCCGGTTCGCGAAGGGGTCCGACACCGCTTCCACCCAGGTACGCAAGCCCGTGTGTGAGGCGGTCGCGGGAAGGCGCCGCAGGAGGTCCTGGATGCGGCGGCGCTGAGTGTCCTCTCCGGAGTAGAAACGGACCACGGCGGCGCCGGCCACGAGGTCGAGACCGTCCGCCGGCCGGGAGGACATCAGCTCCTCGGCCGCGTCGGCCAGCCGGGAGAAGACCACGGTGTGGCGCACGGTCAGGACCGCCAACCGGCCGGCCTGCACGGTGGCGGAGGCCAGCAGGGCCGCGTCGTCCGTCCGCGTGCGTGCCACAGCCACCAGTTCTTCGACCCAGGCGATGTCCCCGGTGTACGCGGCTGCCGCGGCGGCTTCGACCAGCAGCCGGGCGCTGTCCTCGCGCCGCGGTGCGAGTTCCGCGGCGCGCCGCAGGGCGTGGGCCGCCGCCGCGTGGCCGCCGCGGCGGCGGGCCCGGCCGGCGGTCCGCTCCAGCTCCGCCGCCACGGCCGCGTCCGGGTGGGGGCAGGCGGCGGCGAGGTGCCAGGCACGCCGGTCCGGTTCGCCCCGCAGCAGCTCGGCGAGGGCCAGGTGGGCCTCGCGCCGGGCGACCGCGGACGCCGCGTGGTACACGGCGGACCGGACCAGTGGGTGGCTGAACCGGATGTCCTGACCGGTCCGCCCGACCAGCCCTGCCTGCCGGGCCGGCAGCCAGACGGTGTCCTCGGCGCGCGGCAGTCCCGCGGAGACCGCGATCGTGGAGTCCGCGCTGTCCATGGCGGCCAGGAGCAGCAGGGCCCGCATGGCCGAGGCGGGGAGGCCGTTCAGACGGGCGGCGAAGATCCGCTCCAGGTGATCGGTGAGCGGAAGCGGGCCTGCGGACGGCAGGCCCGCGGCCGTGGCGTGGGCTGCGGCTGCCCCGGCCAGTTCCACCAGGGCCAGTGGGTTGCCGCCCGCCTGGTCGAGGATGCGCGACCGGGTGTGGCCGGTGGGACTCTTCGGCCGCAGGTCCAGCAGCCGGTTGGCCGCGGTGTCGTCGAGCGGTCCGAGGGGCAGCGTCGGCACGTGACGGTCGAATCCCGGGAGGTGATCGCCGCTACGGGCCCCGATCAGCATCGTGACCGGTTCGCCCGCCAACCGTCTGGCGGCGAAGGAGAGTGCGTCCAGGGAGGCACGATCGCACCACTGCGCGTCGTCCAGCACCACGAGCACCGGCTCGCGGTCCCCCAGGCCTGACAGCAGGTTCAGGACGGCGACCCCGACGAGCATGAGATCGGGCTCCGAGGTGGCCGGCCCCTCGCCGAAGGCGGCCCGTATCGCGGCACGCTGCCTCTCCGGCAGTCCGTCCACCTCGGCCGGCACCGGCCGCAGCAACTGATGCAGTGCGGAGAACGCCAGGCTCGACTCCGACTCGCTGCCCTGTGCCCGCAGTACGCGAGCACCGCCCGCTTCGGCCCGGCACACCGCGCGCTCCAGCAGCGTGCTCTTGCCCGTGCCCATGGCGCCGACCAGCATCAGCACCGGGTCGGCCGACGCCGGGTCCACCGCACGGTAGAGGCGTGCGAGTTCCGCGTCCCGGCCGACGATCAGCTGCCCCGAATCCGGAGCCGATTCCAAGTCCAGCTCCGGTGCCATGACCGCACCCTAGCCGCCCGGCCCGCCGGCCCTGCGCCCAGGTGCAGTCACGTTACGGATACCGCGGGCGTCGTGGCCGCTCGTACGGTCTCGGAAAACCTCCACTTTCCCGAGTCCCCCGAGAACGCCCGAGGACACCCCATGGAACAAATAACGCTCGGCAACGTCACCATCACCCGAGTGTGGGAGTACTTCGGTTCCGTCGAAATGACGCCCGACACCTTCTTCCCCGACATTCCGAAGGAATTGTGGGACGACCACACCTCCTGGCTGGCACCGCATTTCATCGACCCGGAGACAAGAATCGTCAACTCCGCGATCCAGACCTGGCTGTTGCGCAGCGGAGGCAGGACCATCCTCGTCGACACCGGCGTGGGCAACCACAAGGACCGCCCGTACGCGCCGGTCTGGAACCGCCTCGAAACAGACTTCCTGGCCAATCTCGCTCGCGCCGGCGTCGCGCCCGAGGACGTGGACATCGTGATCAACACCCATCTCCACATCGATCACGTCGGCTGGAACACCTATCTCAACGACCGGCAGTGGGTGCCCACTTTCCCCAATGCCACCTATCTGATGCCCAAGGACGATTTCGACTTCTGGAATCCCGAGAACAACCACAAGCCGCTGCTCGGCCGCGGCAATCAGAACGTCTTCGAGGACAGCGTGGCCCCGGTGCACCGGGCGGGCCAGACGCTGCTGTGGGAGAACAGCCACCATATCGACGTCGGCCTCCGGCTCGACGCGGCTCCCGGGCACACCCCCGGCTCCTCCGTGCTGACCCTCACCTCCGGGACGGATCGCGCGGTGTTCGTCGGGGACATGCTGCACAGCCCCGTGCAGATCCTCGAACCCGACTCCAACAGCTGCTTCTGCGAGGACCCCGCCGGCGCCCGCGCCACCCGCCGCAAGGTGCTCGGCTGGGCGGCGGACAACAACGCACTCGTGATCCCCGCGCATCTGGGCGGCCACGGCGCGGCTGAAGTGGCGCGCGAAGGGGACAAGTTCGCCGTCAAGGGCTGGGCGCCCTTCACCCCGTACACCCAGCAGGTCTGAGCCCCGCGGAAAGAGCGGACAGATCAGAAGGACACGAGACATGAGCCACCGATCCGCCCCCGTCGTCACCACGGCGCAGGGAGCCCTCCGCGGCTTGCGCCGGGGCGACACAGCCGCTTTCCTCAACATCCCCTACGCCGCACCACCCCACGGCGCCGGCCGGTTCGCGCCGCCCCGGCCGCACGAGCCGTGGGACGGCGTACGGGACGCCACCGTGCCCGGCCCCAACGCGCCGCAGGCCCGGCGCGAACTCGGCGACGTCGACATGTCGCCCTACTTCGGCACCGGCTGGAGCCGCGGCGAGGACTACCTCACCGTCAACGTCTGGACACCCTCCGCGCACAGCGGTGACCTGCCCGTCATGGTGTTCGTCCACGGCGGCGGATTCGTCGCCGGATCGACACGGTCCGCGCTGTACGACGGCTCCGCCTTCGCCCGCGACGGCATCGTCCTCGTCACCCTCAACCACCGGCTCGGCATCGCCGGGTTCCTCGACCTGCCCGGCGCGCCCGCCAACCGCGGCCTGCTCGACGTCATCGCCGCCCTGCACTGGGTCCAGGAGAACATCGCCGTCTTCGGCGGCGATCCGCACAACGTCACCCTCTTCGGCCAGTCGGCCGGGGCCACCGTCGTCGGCGGTGTCCTCGCCGCTCCCGACGCCTCGGGGCTGTTCCACCGGGCGATCATCCAGAGCGGCAGCGGACTGGGGGCGTTCACCACCGAGCAAGGCGCCCGCGTCACCCGGGCGGCCGCGGAAATCCTGGGCGTCGAGCCCCACGTCGACGCCTTCGCAACCATCTCCGACGACCGCCTGGTCGAAGCCGCCTCCGGGCTCGCGGGCATCGACCTGCGGACCGATACGCACCACGACCCGCTGCTCGGACTCAGCCCTCTCAGCCTGGTACTCGACACGCAGCCCGCCGAAGCCGTCGCCGCCGGCCTCGGCAAGGACGTCGACCTGCTCATCGGGACCAACGCCGAGGAAGGAAACCTCTATCTGGTTCCGGTGGGCAAGTACGCCACCTCGACCACCGGTGACGTCGACGACGCGGCCGCGCGCTCACACCCGGAACCGGCGCGTCTCGTCGAGACGTACCGGAAGGCACGGCCCGAGGCGTCCTCCGGTGAGCTGCGCTCCGCCATCATGGGCGACGCACTGTTCGGCGCGGGCAGCTGGGCGCTGGCCGGCGCGCACGCCGCCCACCCCGGGTCAGGCACCTACGCCTACGAGTTCGCCTGGCGCTCCCACGCCCTGGGCGGGGAGCTCGGCGCCACCCACGCGGTCGAGCTGCCCTTCGTCTTCGACGTCGCCCACCTTCCGGGGCTGCACGGGCCCACCGGCCTGCTCGGCCCCGACAAGCCCCCCGCGGATCTCGCCGCCCGCATGCACGAGGTGTGGGTCAGATTCGCCAGGACCGGCGACCCCGGCTGGGACCCGTACGACGCCGAGCGCCGGGCCACGATGCGCATCGACGCCGAGTGGACCCAGGTGGACGACCCTCGCAGCCAGGAGCGCCAGGCCTGGCACTGATCCTCCGCCCCGACTGCCGCGCGTACATCCGTACGCGCGGCAGCCGTCGTCACAAGACGTCGGGCGCCGGGCTCAGACCGTCTTGCTGAGGCGGTCGGCCAGCAGGGCCGCGAAGCGCGCCGGGTCGGCCAGGTCGCCGCCTTCGGCGAGCAGCGCCGTGCCGTACAGCAGCTCGGCCGTCCCGGTCAGCTCCGGGTCGTCGGGCCGCTTCTCATGCGCCGTCCTGACCGCGCTGACCAGCGGGTGCTTCGGGTTCAGCTCCAGGATGCGCTTGACCGGCGGGAGCTCCTGGCCCATCGCCTTGTACATCTTCTCCAGCGCCGGCGTGAGGCCGTCCGTGTCGCTGACCAGGCACGCCGGTGAGCTGGTGAGCCGGGTCGTCAGGCGCACCTCCTTGACGTCGTCGAGCGTCTCGTTGAGCCAGGCCAGCACCGCCGCGTACTCCCCGGCCTCCTCCGCCGACGGCTCCTCCTCGGAGGGCAGGTCCACCGCGCCGCGGGCGATGGACTGGAACTCCTTGCCGTCGTGGTCGCGGACCGCCTCGACCCAGATCTCGTCCACCGCGTCGGTGAGCAGCAGCACCTCGTACCCCTTGGCCCGGAAGGCCTCCATGTGCGGGGAGTTCTCGATCTGCGCGCGGTTGTCGCCGGTCATGAAGTAGATCTTGTCCTGGCCCTCCGGCATCCGGCCGATGTAGTCGGCCAGTGTGGTGGGCTCCTCGCCGGCGGTGGAGGCGAAGGACGCGATGTCGAGAATCGCCTTGTGGTCCTCCGCCCGGTCGAGGAGACCCTCCTTGACGGCGGGCCCGAACTCACGCCAGAACGTGCGGTACTTCTCGGCGTCCTTGCTCATCAGGTCCTTGATGGACGCCAGGATCTTCTTCGCCAGGCGGCGGCGGATGAGCTGGATGTGCCGGTCCTGCTGGAGGATCTCGCGGGAGATGTTCAGCGACAGGTCGGCGGCGTCCACGACGCCCTTGACGAAGCGCAGGTGATCGGGGAGCAGCTCACGGCTGTCGTCCAGGATGAACACCCGCTTGACGTACAGCTGGAGGCCGTGGCGGGCGTCGCGCTGGTAGAGGTCGTGCGGGGCCCGCGACGGCAGGAACAGCAGGGCCTCGTACTCGAAGGTGCCCTCGGCCCGCATCTGGATGATGTCGAGCGGGTCCGTCCAGTCGTGGCTGATGTGCCGGTAGAACTCCCGGTACTCCTCCTCGCTCACCTCGGAGCGCGGGCGGGCCCAGAGCGCCTTCATCGAGTTGAGGGTGGTCTCCCCCATCCGTACGGGGAAGGAGATGAAGTCCGAGTACCGCTTGACGATCTCCCGGATCTTGCCTTCATCGGTGTAGTCGTAGAGCGCGTTCTCCTCATCGGCGGGCCGCAGGTGCACATGGACCGACGTGCCCTCCGGAGCGTCCTCGACGGTCTCGATCGTGTACGTGCCGTCGCCGTCCGACTCCCAGCGCACCCCGGTCGGCTCACCGGCCTTGCGGGTGACCAGGGTGACCTTGTCGGCGACCATGAACACGGAGTAGAAGCCGACGCCGAACTGACCGATCAGCTCGGCCGTTTCCGGGGCCCCTTTACCCCCCTTGTTCTCTTTGTTCTCCTTCAGCCGGCGCAGCGTCTCGGCCGTGCCGGACTTGGCGATGGTGCCGATCAGCCCCACGACCTCGTCGCGCGTCATGCCGATGCCGTTGTCCCGCACGGTCAGCGTGCGGGCCTCGTTGTCGGCCTCGATCTCGATGTGCGGGTCGTCCGTCTTGAGGCTGTCGTCCTGCAGGCCGGCCAGGCGCCGCTTGTCCAGGGCATCAGAGGCGTTGGAGATGAGTTCGCGAAGGAAGATGTCCTTGTTCGAGTAGATCGAGTGGACCATCAGCTCCAGCAGCTGCCGCGCCTCGGCCTGGAACTCCAGCGTCTCGGTACTCATGACTTCCCTTCTGGTCGGTTGGTCTGTGCGACGACCACATTTTCCGTCACCCTTCTCCGTGGTGGTGCCGGGGTCGTCGCAGAAGGCATACCGGATCGGATCAGAAGGCGTACCGGACGCGCAGCCACGGGGCGTGCGTCGCCAGCAGCTCCCGCAGACGCGTCAGGGAGCGCTGTTTGACGTCCAGGGAGTAGCGCACGTTCAGAGCGCCGTTCTGTGAACGCTTGGTCTCCTGGATGTCCGGCTGCCACAGCACCTCCTCGGCACGGGGGTGCCACCCCAGGTTGACCTCGTGGAGCGCCTGGTTGTGCGTCAGCATGATGACCTCGGCCGCCGCCTGCTCCTTCACGCGGGCGGGCAGTACGTCGTCGAGGTGGGTGAGCAGATCGGCCCAGTCCCGCTCCCACCCCGGGCGCAGGACGACCGGCGAGAGGTTGAAGTGGACCTCGTACCCGGCGTCGAGGAAGTCGGCCGCCGCGGCGATCCGCTCGGCGACCGGGCTGGTGCGGATGTCCAGCAGCCGGGCGTCGTCGGCCGGCATGACCGAGAAGCGCACGCGGGTCCGCCCCTGGGGGTCGAGAGCGAGCAGGTCGGGATTGACGAACTTGGTCGCGAAGGAGGCCTTCGCCGTCGGCATGCCCCGGAACGCGGCGACGAGATCGGCGGTGTTGTCGCACACCAGGGCGTCGACGGAGCAGTCGCCGTTCTCGCCGATGTCGTAGACCCAGGCCCGCGGGTCGCACTGATTGGGCGTCGTCTTGGGGCCCTGGGCCCGCACGTGGCGCCGGACATGGGCCACGATCGCCTCGATGTTGGTGTAGAGGGTGATGGGGTTGGCGTAACCCTTGCGGCGGGGGACGTAGCAGTAGGCGCAGGACATCGCGCAGCCGTTGGAGGGCCCCGGCGCGATCCAGTCGGCGGATCTGCCGTTGGGGCGGGTCACGAGCTGCCGCTTGACCCCGAGGACGAGCGTCTCGGTCTTGACGCGCACCCACCGGGTGACGTTGCCGTCGTTCCCGTGCAGGGAGGGGATGCGCCAGTGGCTGTCCACCTCGGTCACGCGCACCCCCGGCAGCTGGGCCATGATCTGCCGGCCGCGCGGCGAATCGAGGGCTGCGGGCTCCGCGTAGACCTCGCGCACGTCGAGCAGCCGGCGCGCCTGCGGACTGTCCCGGAACGTCCCGTGCGCCGCCTGTGCCGGAGGGTCGTCCGGCCATGCGAACAGCGCCGGCTGCTCGGGCTCTCCCGAGGCGGGTCCTGGCACCGGCCGGTCCATGGTGTTCCTCTCCGCGCGGGCGCCGCACGGCCGGCCGGTGTGCGCGGGACCGTCCGGTGTCAGCAGGGCCCGTCCGGTGTGCGCAGGGGCTGCCACACCAGGCAGGGGCTGACACCCCGATCAAAGCGCACGCCGGCGCGGCCGTGCTGCCCACACGCCGGACAGGACCTAGCGACGGGGCTGTACGCCGGGCGTCGCGCCGGCCCCGCTCGTCGGCAGGTAGCGCGGCGCCCGCCAGGCGTTCAGGCGGTCCTCCACCGCGGCGCCCAGTGCCAGCAGCTCGGTGTCCTGGTGATCGCCGGCCATCAGGAGCACGCCCACCGGCAGCTCACCGACCGACCCCGCGGGCACCGAGAGGGACGGGTATCCGGCGACGGCCGCGGGGGTGGAGGACGGGATGACGTCGTTGTCGCCGCGCGCGCAGTCCGTCGTCCAGGCGGGCGGGTTCGTGGGTGCGGCGATGGCGTCAAGGCGGTGGGTGGCCATCGTCTCGTCGAGGGACCGCCGGGAGAGGTCCTTCAACTCGGCGCGCATCGCCCGGTACTCGGGGTCGGTGGTGGGCGGCGCCGCGAGGGCCTGTTCGAAGAGTTCCTGGCCGGCGAAGCAGGTCTGCTCCCCGGGGTGGGAGCGGTTGAACTCGATCAGCTCGGCGAGGTTCCGGGGGCCTTCGCGCGTGCCGAGGTAGGCGTCGATGTCCCGGTGGAACTCACTGAGCAGCGCGGGGAATTCGAGCTCGGCGAGCCGCGCCTGGTAGGGAGGCGTCACCTCCACGACCACGGCTCCGGCCTTGCGCAGCTTGTTCGCCGTACGGGTCATCACCGCGTCCACGTCGGAGCCGAGCGACGGCAGGCGCCACAGGCCGATCCGCTTGCCGCGCAGTCCGGTCGGCTTGCCGTGGTGAGCGCTCCGCTCGCCGCCGCTCAGTACCGAGAGCGTGAGCGCCGTGTCGATCACGTTGCGCGCCATGGGGCCCGCCGTGTCCTGCTCGGCGGAGATCGGCACCACGCCCGACTGGCTGACCAGGCCGAGGCTGGGCTTGTGGCCGACGACGCCGTTCATCCCGGCCGGGCAGACGATGGAGCCGTCCGTCTCGGTGCCGATCGCCACCTGTGACAGCGACGCGGCGAGCGCGGCGGCGGAGCCGGACGAGGAACCGCACGGGTTCCGGTCGAGGACGTAGGGGTTGTTGGTCTGCCCGCCCACCGCCGACCAGCCCGATGTCGGCTTGGCGGCGCGGAAGTTGGCCCACTCGGACAGGTTGGTCTTGCCGAGGATCACCGCCCCCGCCCTGCGCAGCCGGGTCACCAGCGCCGCGTCCGTCCCGGGCGGGCTCCCGGCGAGCGCGAGCGATCCTGCCGTCGTCGGCATGTCGCGGGTGTTCACGTTGTCCTTGATCAGGACGGGGATGCCGTCCAGCGGCCCGCGGGTCTCGCCGCGCCGGTGCCTGGCGTCGCTGGCGGCCGCCTGGCGCAGGGCCGTGGGGCTGGTGCGCAGCACCGAGTGGATCTTCGGATCGATCTTCTCGATCCGGTGCAGATAGGCCCGGGTCAGCGCCGACGAGGTCAGCGAGCCGCGCGCCATGCGCGTCTGTAACTCCGGGATGGTCACGGTGTCGAGGTCGACGCCGAGCCCGGTCGCGGCGTGCGCACCCGCGTGCGGTACGCCCGTCAGAAGGGACCCCGCGACAAGGGCGGCGGTCATTGCGGCAATGCTTCTCTTCCCCATGCGGCCCAGCGGACTACACCGGAAGCATCCGGCGCAAGGGTGCGGGGGACTGCCCGCGCGGGAGGCGCGAGCGGTCAGCGCGGGACGCGGGGTCCGTAGACCGTCTCGGGGGTGAGCGCCCGGCGGATGAGCGCGTGCGCGATGTCGCTGGGGCGTTTCCCGCTGCGGGCGCTGTAGCGGTGGAGGGCTTGCGTCGCGTCGGCGATGTCCAGGCCGCTGTAGGCGGCGAGGAGGCCCTTGGCCGTTTCCACGACGGCCTTCACGGACACGGCCGCCTGCACGTGGGTGAGGATGTCCTGCGGGCGGGTGGGCTCGGCGCTCCAGCGCACCACGGACACGGCGGTGACGTCCGCCAGCGCCTGCGCCAGCGCCAGCTCGTCGGCGCCCAGCTCGCGTACCGGCTCCTGAAGGAGCAGGTTGAGCGCGCCGACGGTCTGGGTGGGCGCGGATGGGGAGGGCGTAGGCGCCGTGGAAGCCGCTCGCGAGGGCGAGCGGCACGAAAGCGGGCCAGCGCTCGGCCTCGTCGGCCAGCCGGGGAGCCGTGACGTGCCGGCTGCCGCGCCAGGCGTCCACGCACGGGCCCTGGCCGCTCTGGAGCTGGATGAGCTCCAGCAGCCCGGCGCGGCCGTCCGAGACGGCCATGGTGCGCAGGTTCCCCCGCATGTCGCTCATGAGGATGCCGGTGGCCGAGGCGCCGGTGAGGGCGACGCAGTGGTGCGCCAGGCGGTCCAGCAGGACGGTGGGGTCGACCCCGTCGGCGAGCGTGTCGGTGAGACTGACGAGGGCCTCGGCGATGTGCTGCTGATGGCTGGTCATGGCTGTCTCACCGTCTCTGTGCTCACGCTGCTCACCCGGAGTGTCACCGATTCCTCTATTCATCGAGCACCACCCGCCGATGGATCACGTCTCGTGCCGCCTGGCTCAGAGTCTGGTCGTGCGAGAAGGCGTGGGCACGGAGGCGGGACAGTGCCTGCTGGGCATCGAGGTCGAGGATGTACATGATCATGCCGGTGGCCTGGTGCACCTCGGTGTGGTCGGTCTCGGCGCTCTCCAGCCATGAGTGGGGGCCGCTGCCGACCGTGGCGTCGGGCTGCGTCCCCTGGTTCCGGGCATGGCCTTCGAGCAGGGCCAGCGTGATGGCGTCGGCGGCGAGCAGACCGAAGCGCAGGTTCCGCCGGCTGAGCAGGCCGGCGCGTTTGCTGTAGAGGTCGAGTGTCCCGATCACCGAGGCCTCGCTGCCCAACGGCAGCGAGAACACGGCGCGCACGCCCAGTTCCATGGCCTGCTGCGCGAAGACCGGCCAGCGTCTGGCGTCCGTGCTCTGCGTCAGGTCCGCCGCCAGGACCGGAGCGTTGAGGAGGAGAGCCGTATGGCAGGGTCCGTCACCCAGGTCGTACTGGGTCTCGGCGAGCTGCCCCGCCACCGGGTCGCTCGACCACCACGTGGCCCGGATGTTCCCCGAGCCGTCGCTGAGGGTGATGGAGGCGCCGCTCAGATCCAGGAGCTCGACGCAGAGTTCGGACAGCAGGGCCGGGCGGCGGAGCGGGTCGGGCTGTTCCGAGGTGGCACGGAGAGCGGACGCGAAGCGCGCGAGGTCCCCCGGCTCTCCATCGTCGTCGGCGTCATCGGCGTCGCGAGGGTGAACGTCGCCCACCGCTCTCACCTCCCGCAGACACTGCCCCTGGGCATCATGATGCCACCCGCCCACACGGCACCGTGCGGCGCGCGCCCGCCGGGCGGGGCGGACACACCTGGGTCGTCGTCGGCCATGCCGAGTAGCATGGCAAGCGCCGGGAATCGGGGCGTATGCGCCGGTTGAGTGGCTCGGCACAGCAGCACGTACGAGAGCGGCTCGCCGGGCCGGCCGGCCCGCTGCCGCACCCCTCCCACCTGGACGTTGAGTGCGATGACCCCACACAGATCAACCACCTCCACCGCACACGCCACGACGAGCCGCGAGGTCGTCGGTGCGCCCTGCTGGGCGACCCTGCTGACACATGACCTGACGGCCGCCGAGTCCTTCTACGGCGCGGTCTTCGGCTGGACGTTCCGTCCGGCCCCTCTCGGCGAGGACTTCCGCGTCGCCGTCCACGAGGGCAGGCCCGTCGCCGGCATCGGCTCACTCGCCTCGGCGCTGCGGGTCCCCGTCGCGTGGACGCCCTACTTCGCGGTCGAGGACGCGGACGAGACGGCCGCGCGCATCCGTGAGCGCTGCGCCACCGTCGCCGTCGGACCGCTCCGGTTCCCGGTGGGCCGCGGGGCGCTCGCGGCGGACCGGGACGGCGCCGTCTTCGGCATCTGGGAGGGCCGGATCGTCTCCGACTGGCACTCCTGGCGCGCGCACGCGCCCGTCTGGCTCCGGCTGCGCTCGCCGGACGCGTTCGAAGCGGCCATCTTCTACGGCCAGGTCCTCGACTGGGCCTCCGGGCGGCCCGGTTCCTGCGACGTGGACTACGAGAACGACGAGGTCGTCCTGAGCCAGGAGGGCACGGTGCTCGCCCGGCTCCGCTCAGGAGCCGTCGAAGCGGCGCGCGACCCGGCCGACCTGCCCCGCTGGGAAGTCCACTTCACGGTGGCCGATCCCGAGGCCACGGTGCGGACGGCGCTCGACCACGGCGGGTCCGTGGTGCGGCGCGTCGACGGCCAGGACGGTCCCGCGATCACCATCCGCGATCCCGAGGGCGGGATCCTGACCGTGACGGCGCGCGTGGCCCCGCGAAGTGACTGAGAGCCTGTCTTTGAAGCGCGTTGCCCCGCGAGGCGATTGAGCTGAGCCTCGCGGGGCTGCTGAACAGAGCGTTACGGGCGGCCGTTACGGGTGGTCGGGGCGCTCCTCGGGCGGCGTGCCGCCACCGGGGCCGCCGCCCTTGTCACCCTTGTCCGTCCCGTGGGCGTGCGCGCCGGCCCGGCGGGATCCGCCCGGCTGTCGCGCCTTGAGTTCGGCGCTGTCCTGGGGGGTCGCTCCGCCCTTGTCACTGCGCCGTTGTTCGGGCTGCTGCGGGTTCGACATCGTCTTCGCTCCCCTCGCGCGGTGCGGTTCGTCCGGTCGTTCCATGCTGCCACGGCACGGCGCTCCGGTCCCGCCGGGAATCCCGCGGCGGAATCGGTCCTGAAGCGCCGTGCGGGATCGGCGCGTATTCTGGTGGCGTAAGAACGCGCCGAGAACGCGCTGAGAACGCACGGTTCCGCCGCCGACCGCGGCGACAAGCCCCACCTTGAGGCCCGTCTCTCCTCCAGGGCCCGTCTCTCTTCCGAGAGCCCACCACGCCTGCCCCCCATACGGACTCCGATCTCCGACTCCGTAGCAAGAGGGAAGTTTGCACACTTTTGCGCCAGGGGACCCGCAGAGCCGAGAGGTGATCGCCATGCCTGAACCCGGCGGCAAGAAGTACGACACCCGGCGTGCGCGGCTGCGCAAGGACGCGGAGGACGCCGGAATCTCCGATCAGGACGCCAACGACACGGCCAACGAGACACTGCAGGACGACCCGTCGTGGCAGAGCCGTGGCCCGCGTACGGAGCGGGGCCGCGGCCCCAAGGGCGAACGCTCGGGGAACCAGCACAACGACTGAACCGACGAACCGACGAACCGAACGCGGGCCGGTCACGAACGCGGCCCGCGAGGAGCGAGTCACCATGCGTCTTTCATTTCTGCAACCACTCCTGGACCGGCCCGGGCCCTGGGCGACGGTGTACTACGACCCCGGTCAGCCGGACGAGGCGGGCGCCAAGCGCCGCGAGCTGTCCGTACGGGAGATATGCCGGACCCTGGAACAGGAGGGTGCGGACGAGGCCACCGTCGCGGCGGTCCGCGACAACCTCGCGGGTCTCTCGCCCGCCGAGGACCCGTCGGGGCGCGTCGTCTTCGCCACCGGCGGCGAAGTCGTGCTGAGCCACCGTCTGTCCCGGCGCCCCCAGGGCGAGTTCGCCTGCTGGGCTCCCCTGCCCCGGCTCACGCCCCTGCTGGAGCTGTGCGGCCAGGACCCGGTGAGTCTCGTCGCCTACATCGACCGCACCGGCGCCGACTTCGAGCTGCGGGCCGCGGCGGGGCCGCAGGACTCCGGGCACGTGGAGGGAGAGCAGTGGCCGGTGCACCGCACCGCCACCTCCGACTGGTCCGAACGGCACTTCCAGCTCAAGGTGGAGAACACCTGGGAGCACAACGCCGCGGAGATCGCCGAGGCGCTGGCCGAGGCGTACGAGGAGTCCGGCGCCGACCTCGTGGTGCTGGTCGGCGACCCGCGCGAGCGGCCGGCCGTGCGCGACAAGCTGCCGGAGGCCGTCCGCGCCGTGACGGTCGAGACGGAGCACGGTGGCCGCGCCGCCGGTTCCGGCTCCGCGGCGCTGGAAGAAGCCATCGAGAACGCCTGCCAGGAGCATCTGCACCGGCGGGTGGACGACGCGCTCGACCGCTTCAGGGCGGGCCGCGTCGGCACCGACCGGCCCACCGACGCCGTGGAGGGCGTCCCCGCCGTGGTCGACGCCGCGCGCGAGCACCGCATCGACACCCTCCTGGTCCGCCCGGACGGGCCCGATCTGCACCGCGAGATGTGGGCGGGCGCCGACCCGGACCAGGTGGCGGTGCGGCGGACGGACGCCGAGGCGCTCGGCGACGGCTCCCCCGTCTCCGTACGCGCCGACGACGCGCTGCTGCGTTCGGCGGCGGCCACATCCGCCGACGTCCTGATCATTCCGTTCGAGGAGGTGAACGACGACATTCCGGCAGGAGGACTCGGCGCCCTGCTGCGCTGGACGTACGAGCCGAGTGCGGCCTGAGAGTCAGGAGCCCGCGAAGAGGGAGGTGCATCGCCGTGGACCGAGGCAGCAACCCGGTGAGTCCGCGCGAGGACGACGAACTGAAACACGAACTGGAGGGCTATCTGCGCTCCGGCCAGCACACCCACGTCGAGGACGCGAACGACCCCGAGCCACCGGCGGACGACGATGTCGTCGTGGATTCCGGCGGCCCGGTACCGCCCCCGGGTGAGGACCGTGACCGGGCACGCGCGGCCGCCGAGGCCGACGCGCTGCGCCTGGAGCTCAGCCGTCACCTGGAGCGCACCACGTTCCCGGCCGACCGGCAGACACTGCTGGCCACGCTGGAAGCCCAGCACGCGCCGGATCACGCCCTGGAGGCAGTCCGTCGGCTGCCCGAGGGCGAGACGTACGGCGACGTCACCGAAACCGTGCGCGCCCTCGGTGCCGCACCCTCGGGCTGAGGCACGCGCCCCGGCCCTGGTCCGGCCGCGTGACCCCGCTCGGTACACGCGGTCCCGTCCGCACCAAAGAACCACCTAGTTGGAGGTGGACGCAGTGACAACGTCCCCCAGGTCCCCGTCCGGAATGCCGTCCGGAGCCCCGTCCTCGATGTCCGGAGCGCACGCCCCCATGTCCGGGGCACCGTCCTCCATGGACACGCACCCCGACATCGTCGACATGCGCGCCCGTCATGAGAGTGCCGAGCGCGCGGCAAGCACCCCCAAGGTGCAGGCCATCGACGCGCTGGCCTTCCTCACCGGCCTCTACCTGGCCGCCTCTCCCTGGATCGCGGGTTTCAACCAGTTCACGCGGCTGTCGATCGTCAACCTGATCGTCGGCATCGCTTACGCGCTCCTGATGAGCGGCGGCTTCGGCCGGGCCTACGAGCGCACCCACGGCATGGCGTGGGCCGCGTGCGCGCTGGGCATCTGGACGATCGTCGCGCCATGGGTCATCGCGGGTGACGCCACGACCACGAGGACCGTGGTCAGCAACGTCATCACCGGTGCCGTGGCCGCCCTCCTCGCCCTGGCCGCCAGCGCGGCCGCCCGGGCGGGAGACAAGTCCGATGCGGCGCACGGAAGGAGCAGCGGGAAAGGCAGGAGGGCGATGAACCGCTCAGGTCATGACTGACGGAAACGTCATGACAGCCTGACGGGAGAGTCGTGACAGCGATCGCGCCCCGTGGCACACCTGCCACGGGGCGCGGTCGTGCGCGCCGAGCCGTACGGGTCAGCCGTCCGCCTCGCTCGTACGGCGCAGAGGGCCCCAGGGCCCCGCCTCGCGGGCCACCGTCTCCCGGGCCTCCTCGATCATCTTCGCGTCGATCCAGGCCATCGGCTCGACGTCGTCGACCAGCGGCTCGTTGTCGGGACCGCGGGCGGTCTCGTGCCCGAGCAGTACCCACGGGCGGACGCCCGGGCCCTTCTCCCGCGGCAGGTGCGAGTAGTCGTGCAGCCGGCGGGCCACCCACAGCTCGACGGGGCGGTCCTCCCACCACGGCTCGATGTCGAGCGGGTTGGCGGAGAGGCCGGGCATCCTGACGCCCGTCAGGTCGTCCCGGCTCATCACCCTGCCCAGGTCCTTGGCGGGGCCGCGGGACCAGCGCACGTACAGGCCTCGGTGGCGTTCCACCAGCCGGGCGAGGTCCTTCAGCGTGTGCAGGACCGGCAGGTCGTCCGAACCGCTCATGCGTGGGGTCACTCTCCTTGTCACTGCTCTTCTCCTTCGCGCCGCCTCGCGGCGCCGCGTCACGGCGCCATCTCACGTCAGCAGCCGCAGTACCGCCTCCTCGATGGCACCCTGCGTCGCCGGACGGCCGAACGTGGCGCCGTCACCCAGTCGGTCCAGCGCGTCGGCGATGGTGCGGCCCTCTTCGAAGAGCTCGACGACGCGCGGGTTGATGTACGAGGCCCGGCAGACCGCGGGCGTGTTGCCGAGGTACTCGCTGACCTCGCGGACCGCCCGCGTGACGGCGCGTTTGCGGGCGGTCCTCGACTCGTCGGCGACCGGTGCCGACACCGCGAGGGCGACCGCCGCGAGGACGGTGGCGTGCCAGACGCGGAAGTCCTTCGCGGTGATGTCCGTGCCCGCGCGGTCCCGCAGGTAGTCGTTGAGTTCGGCGGCGCGCAGCTCGTGCCAGGCACTGCCCTGCCGGTAGGTGAACAGCCGGGGGCCCGCGGTGTCCCGGCGCAGCAGGGCGCGCAGGACCTTGCAGGCGGGCGGGTCGACGAGCGCGCGGGTCTGCGTCTTGGAGTACTTCGCCGGATACGTGACGCAGACCTCGCCGCTGCGGCAGGCGACGTGCTCCTTCAGGAGGGTGGTCAGGCCGTAGGTGCCGTTGTCCCGCCGGTAGGACTCGTTGCCGATGCGGAAGAAGCCGAGGTCGAGGAGGCGGGCGGCGCAGGCGAGGACGCGTTCGCGGGTGAGGCCGCGGCCCTCCAGGTCCTCCGCCACGTGCGCGCGCACCTTGGGGAGCGCGGCGGCGACCTCCAGGACGTGTTCGTGCTTCGCCGCCTCCTGCCGCTCGCGGAACTCCGGGTGGTACAGGTACTGGCGCCTGCCCGCGGCGTCGGTGCCGACGGCCTGGAGGTGGCCGTTGGGCCAGGGGCAGATCCAGACGTCCCGCCAGGCCGGCGGGATGACGAGCCGGCGCAGCCGCTCCTTCTCCGCGGGGTCGGTGACGGTACGGCCCGAGGCATCCGTATAGCGGAATCCGCGTCCCGAACGGACGCGGGTGATCCCGGGTCTGTCGACGTGGCTCGTCCTCAGTCGTCGCTTCTCACCCATGTCCCAGGAGTGCCCCCAAAGTGTGGTGGCAGACCTCCGAGCAGCCCGTTCGGCGGAGTGCGCCGCAGGCACGCCGGGCCGCCACGGGTGACGATCGGAGAGCGGGGCGCGACGTCGCGGCGGTCGCCGGGGAGGAGTGACGGGGGTGACCACTGGGCACCCGGAGCGGGCACGACACGATCAGGCACGAGGCTGTCCCGGCGGGCCGGGACACCGGAACGGACGGCTATGAGCAGCGGTTTCATCGGGCCCGAGGGATTCGGGCAGGACCCCTTCGGAGAGCTTTTCGCGCGATTCCTCGGCAGCGGGCGACGGCAGATCGACATCGGCAGGCTGATGAGCGGCCCGGCGCGGGAGCTGGTGGCCGCCGCGGCCGCGTACGCGGCGGAGCACGGCAAGAGCAACCTCGACACGGAGCATCTGCTGCGGGCGGCGCTGACCATCGAGCCGACCCGCGGTCTGGTCGCGCGTTCGGGGGCCGACCCCGAGCAGATCGCCGAGGAGATCGACCGGCACTCGGCGGAGACCGAGGGCGCCGTGCCCACCCAGGCGGTCGCGCTCACGCCGGCCGTCAAGCGGGCGCTGCTCGACGCGCACGAGGTGGCGCGGGCCGTCGGCGCCGGGTACATCGGCCCGGAGCACATCGTCATGGCCCTGGCCGCCAACCCCGACTCGGCGGCGGGGCACATCCTCAACGCGGCCCGCTTCGACCCCGGTTCGACGCCGCAGCCGCCGCAGGGCCGGCCGGGCCCCGCCGAGCAGCGGCAGAGCGGCGCCGGCGGCGGGGCGACGCCGACCCTCGACCAGTTCGGGCGGGACCTGACCGCGCGGGCCGCGCAGGGCGGCGTGGATCCGGTGATCGGCCGTGAGGAGGAGATCGAGCAGACCATCGAGGTGCTCTCCCGGCGCGGCAAGAACAACCCGGTGCTCATCGGTGACGCGGGCGTCGGCAAGACCGCCGTCGTGGAGGGCCTGGCCCAGCGGATCGCGGACGGCGACGTGCCGGACACCCTCGCGGACCGCCGGGTCATCGCGCTGGACCTGTCGGGCGTGGTGGCGGGCACCCGGTACCGCGGTGACTTCGAGGAGCGCCTCAACGGCATCATCGAGGAGGTGCGCGCCCACTCCGACGAGCTGATCGTCTTCATCGACGAGCTGCACACCGTGGTCGGGGCGGGCGGCGGCGGCTCCGAGGGCGGGTCGATGGACGCGGGCAACATGCTCAAGCCCGCGCTGGCCCGGGGCGAACTGCACGTCATCGGCGCGACCACCCTGGAGGAGTACCGGCGGTACATCGAGAAGGACGCGGCGCTCGCCCGCCGCTTCCAGCCGATCCTGGTGGCGGAGCCGACGGCGGCGGACGCGGTGGAGATCCTGCGGGGTCTGCGCGACCGGTACGAGGCGCACCATCAGGTGCGCTACTCCGACGCGGCGCTGCTCGCCGCCGTGGAGCTGTCCGACCGCTATCTGACCGAGCGTTTCCTGCCGGACAAGGCGATCGACCTGATGGACCAGGCGGGGGCCCGGGTCCGGCTGCGGGCCAGCACGAAGGGCACGGACGTGCGGGCGCTGGAGCGCGAGATGGAGCAGCTCACCCGGGACAAGGACCAGGCGGTGGCGGCGGAGCAGTACGAGCGGGCCACCGAACTCCGCGACCGCATCAGCGACCTGGTCCGGAGGATCGGGACGGGCCGGAACCGCGAGCCGGGTGACGGGCAGATCATCGAGGTGACCTCCGAGGACATCGCCGAGGTGGTGTCCCGCCAGACGGGCATCCCCGTCAGCACCCTGACGCAGGAGGAGCGCGACCGGCTGCTCGGCCTGGAGGAGCACCTGCACGAACGGGTCGTCGGGCAGGAGGAGGCGGTCAGCGTCGTGGCGGAGGCGGTGCTCCGCTCGCGCTCCGGCCTGTCGAGCCCCGACCGGCCCATCGGGAGCTTCCTCTTCCTCGGCCCGACCGGTGTGGGCAAGACGGAGCTGGCCAGGGCGCTGGCGGAGGCGCTGTTCGGCAGCGAGGAGCGGATGGTCCGCCTGGACATGAGCGAGTTCCAGGAGCGGCACACCGTCAGCAGGCTCGTCGGGGCGCCGCCCGGTTACGTGGGCCACGACGAGGCGGGCCAGCTCACCGAGGCGGTCCGCCGTCACCCGTACTCGCTGCTGCTGCTCGACGAGGTGGAGAAGGCCCATCCCGACGTCTTCAACACCCTGCTCCAGGTCCTGGACGACGGACGGCTGACCGACGCCCAGGGGCGGACGGTGAACTTCACCAACACCGTCATCGTGATGACGAGCAACCTCGGCTCCGAGGCGCTCACGGGGCGCGGCGCGACCCTCGGTTTCCGGGCCGACGGGTCGGAGGCCGACGAGGAGGCGCGGCGCGAGCAGGTGCTGCGGCCGCTGCGCGAGCACTTCAGGCCCGAGTTCCTCAACCGCATCGACGAGATCGTCATCTTCCGGCGGCTGACGGGCGAGCAGCTGCGGCAGGTCACCGATCTGCTGCTCGAGGAGACGCGGCGCAGGCTGCGCGCGCAGGACGTCGGCATCGAGTTCACCCCGGAGGCGGTGGACTGGCTCGCCCGGCGGGGTCACCAGCCGGAGTACGGTGCGCGCCCGCTGCGCCGCACGATCCAGCGCGAGGTGGACAACCGACTCTCCAGGCTGCTCCTGGACGGCAAGCTCACCGCGGGCAGCCGGGTCCTGGTGGACGTCGCGGACGACGCGCTGGACATTCGGGTGACGGCGGGGGCGGCGGTGGGGTGAGGGGCCTCCGAGGCGCCCCGCGTGAGCGCGGGGCGCCTCGGCGAGCGTTCGCCTGTGTCGCAGCGGCAGTATGGTCGCGTCAGAGCCACAGCACGATCGCGTAGACGAGGAAGAACGCCGCGATCAGCACCGCGAGGCCGATGATCAGGGTCAGCGGTCCCTTCCCCCAGCCCTTCGGGGGGTTGTACGTCTCCTCGGGCCCCGCCCCCGGCATGCTGCTCTCGGCGGGCGGGGTCTCTCCCGGCGGCACGCCCCCGCCGGGTTCCAGTCCTGTGGAGTTCCGCGGGTCGGGGTCCGGATCCGGGTGACGGGGGTCGGAACCGGGGTCCGGCTTCTGCGAAGGAGTCATGTGATCCAAGTTCCCACGCCGTTCTCCCGCTCACCTCTCCACAACGGCCGATCCGGGGGCCCGTCCCTCAGCCGACGTAGCGGCGGGCCGTGGAGTGGCGGCGCGCCTTCTCCAGGGCGACGAGCCGGTCCTCGATCCGCGGGGGCACGGGGGCGCGCTGCCGGAGGACCCACGGCAGGCCGGCCACCGCCCGGGCGAAGGCGCGCAGGGACGGCTTGTCGCGCGGCACGGTGCGCAGCAGGTGGCCGGTGCGGCGCAGGGCCGAGGGCCAGGGGCGGCGCAGCCAGGTGAACCACAGGGTGTTGCGCAGGCCGAGGACGCGCCGGTCGGTGGAGTCACGGACCTTGGAAGCCGCGTGATGGATGGTCAGGTCCGGTACGTAGCTCAGCCAGTGCCCTCGCGTCAGCAGGTCGGTGGCGAGGAGTTCCTCCTCCCCGCCGAGCCACAGCCCCGGGTGGAAGCCGCCCGCTTCCCGGAAGGCGTCGGCTCTGATCACCGTCGCGGCGGCCAGGAACGAGCCGAGGGCGGGTCCCGGCAGCCAGTCGGGGCCCGAGAGCGGGGAGTCGCGCAACTCGGCGACCACGGGGTCCTCCTCCCCCGACGGTTCGACCACGATGCGGGCGGTCACGGCGGCGAGGGGCGGATGCGCGTCGAGGAGGTCCGCGGCACGCCGCAGGGAACCCGGCTCCCACCACGTGTCGTCGTCGCAGAACGCCACGTACGGCGTCCGGACGTGGCGGACGGCGAGATTGCGCCCGACGGCCCCCAGGTTCCGTCCCGGCCGCAGCAGTCGGACCTCGGGGAAGAACCGGGCGACCGCCTCCGCCGTGCCGTCGCTCGACGCGTTGTCGGTGACGATCACGTGGGGCCGCTCGGGGAGGTCCCGCAGGGTGCGCAGGGTGCGCAGCAGCTCGCGGCGGCGGTCCTTGGTGATCACGACGACGGTCGTACGGGGGTCGGGCCCGGCGTCCCGCTCGTCCGTGGTCGGCGTGCCGGCTATGGGGGCGGTCTCGTGCGTCATCTGCGCTGATCCTCTTCGGGAAAGGTGGTGGTCATGAAGGGGCCCGGTCCAGCAGCCTGGCCGCGCTCTCGATGCGGGCGGGCAGCGGTTCCCTGGCGTTGAGGGCGGCGGGGAGGCGCACGAGTACGCCCTTGAGGGCCGTCGCCGCGTCCCGTTCCCCGCGGACGGCCGCCGCGGCGAGGTGCGCGGTGCCGCGCAGGGCCACGGTGACCGGCCGCCGGAGCCAGGCGGTGAGGAGGGCGTTGCGGCGTTGCACCGCGGAGCGGCCGGGCCGGGTGGCGGGGTCGGGGTGGTGATGGGCCGTCACGGACGGCTCGTAGGTGACGCCCCAGCCGCGGGCCGCCAGGTCGTAGGCGAGCAGGGTCTCCTCGCCGCCGAAGAACAGCACCCGGTGGTAGCCGCCCGCCTCCAGGAAGGCCGCGCGCCGGGCCACCGCGGCGCAGGCGAGGAAGCCGAGGACGGGGCGGCCGGGGAGGTCGTGGACGGGTGGCAGGGGTGACTCCGCGAGCACCTGGTTGAGCGGGTCCTCGTGGGTCTCGGGGCCCACCAGGGTGCGGGCGGCCAGGAGGCCGAGCCGTGGGTGCGCGTCGAGGAGGTCGGCGGCGGTGTCGAGGGCGCCCGGAGCCCACCAGGAGTCGTCGTCGCTGAAGGCCACGTACGGCGTGGTGGCGTGCCGCACGGCGAGATTGCGGCCCAGGGCCCCGGTGTTGCGTCCGGCCTCGACGACGTGGGCGCCGACGGCGTGGGCGCGCACCGCGTCGGCCGTCGCGTCGGTGGACCCGTTGTCCACGACGATGACGGGCGGCCGCTCCGGCAGCGCGGCGAGACGGTCGAGGGTGCGCAGCACGCTGTCGCGGCGGTTGCGGGTGATGACGGCGACGGTGGTGCGCGGTGACTCTGCGCTCACGTGCTCTCCTTCAGCAGTTTCTGCACCGCGCGCACCACGTCGTCCGGCGGTGCCTCGTTCGGGCCGGGGCGGCCGGTGTCCGGGCAGGATTGGTCCTGGTCGCCGAGGAGGACGGCCGGGACGCCGTAGGGGCTGCGCCGTTCGGCGGGGACGTCCTGGGGGCCGACGGAGACGACCGGGGTGCCGGTGGCGGCGGCCAGGTGGGCGGGGCCGGTGTCGCCCGCGATCACGACGTCGGCCGTGCGCAGGACGCCGGCCAGGGTCCGCAGGTCGGTGCGGCCGCCGAGGTCGATGGCCGTGTCGCCACTGACGCGACGGGTCAGGGCGGTCTCATCGGGGCCGCCGGTGACGACGACGCGGTGGCCGGCGTCGGCGAGCAGGGCGACCGTCTCGGCCGCGCGTCCGGCGTCCCAGGCGCGGGCGGGCGCCGCGGTGCCGGGGTGCAGGACGACGTACGGGCCGTTGCCCGTGAGGCCGGTCGTGTCGGGGGCCGGGAGCACGCGGAGCCGGCCGTCGTCGCCGGTGCGCGGCGAGAAGCCGAGGGCCGCGGCCGTGTCGAGGGCCGCTTCCGCGTCGTGCCGACCCGGCAGCCGCCGGTGATGTACGTCGATGAGGCTGCCCGCGTGGTCGGCGCTGTCGGCCCCGATGCGGGGGACGTGCGCCATCCGCAGCAGGAGGGCGATGGGCAGCGGGCTCTGCTCGAAGGACGTGACGATGAGCGCGACGTCGTATGCCGCTTCCCTCATGCGCCCCAGCAGGCCCTCGACGTCCGCCTCGTCCACGGACGGCGGGCGGGCGCCCTCCCAGGGCGCCTCCCAGACGAGGACGTCGTCGACATGGGGCAGCAGCGCCGCGGCGGGCGCGCCGCGCGGTCCGCACAGCATCGCCACGTGGTCGGCGCGGGCGGCGACGGCGCGGACGGCGGGGCCGGCCAGCAGGACGCCGCTCATGCCGTCCAGACAGACGACGAGCGCCTTGTCGACCCGTCCCCGCGCGTCGTCACCAGGAGCACGCATGGCGGGCGCCTCCCTCCGCGCGCGGCGCGCCTCGCCCGTCGCTCTGGAAGTGGGCGATGGTGCGCTTGAGGCCGTCGTCCAGGGAGACCTTGGGCGTCCAGCCGAAGAGTTCGTGGGCGAAGCCGGTGGCGGGGCCGGGCGGTTCGGGGTCTTCGTCGCGGGTTCGCCCGGTGAACTTCAGGGGCGCGTCGGAGCCGGTCAGGTCGAGCACCCGGCGGCCGATCTCCTCCAGGGTCGGCCCGGGGTCGCCGCCGATGTCGACCGGCCGCACGGAGCGGCTGGCGGCCACCAGGAGCACCCCGTCGACCGTGTCGTCGACGTAGCAGAGCGAAGGCGTGTCGCCGCCGTCGCCGGGCACGGTCACCGGTCCCCCGCTCAGGGCCTGCCGGATCAGATCGGGAATCAGCCGGCCGTCCTCGGAGCCCATGCGCGGGCCGTACGCGGGGAAGACCCGCACGATGCCCGCGTCCGCCTCCTTGGCGCTCACGTACGCGGTGGTCAGCGCCTCCGAGAAGCGCTGGGTCTCCTCCGCGGTTCCTGACGGGTCGCCGTGCACGGGGCAGGTGGACGCCAGCAGGAACCGGGCGCCGTCACGTTCGGCGACGGCAAGGGCGTTGCCCGCGCCGACGCTGCCCGCGTCCAGTGTCTCCAGGGGGCCCTGGGCGGCCGCCGGCGCGGGACACGCGAAGTGCACCACCAGGTCGTACGGTCCGGTGAGCGTGTCGGCGCGGCCGGGCCGCGCGAGGTCCAGCTCCAGGACCCGGAATCCGGGGCGGTCCGTCAGGTGCTCGACGTTGCCGGGCGAGCCGGCCGACATGTCGTCCACGCAGTCGACCGCCACGCCCGCGTCCAGCAGGCGTTCGCACAGGTGCGAGCCGAGGAATCCGGCTCCCGCGGTCACCATGGCCCTCCGCCACGGCGGCGGTGGCTGCGGCGCCATGGAGAACATCGTCGGCGTCATGGGCAAGACCTTCCTTCCGCCGTTGGGGGTGAGTGCCTGCGGGAAGGGGCCGGCCGGCCGTCGCCTCCCGAGGCGGGCAGCGCCTCGGGTGCCCTGCCGTACGGCGTTCAGACATGGACGTTCGTGCCGTGTGCGACGCGTGGGGCCGCGCGGGCGGGCCGGGCCCTCAGGGCCAGGACGGCTCCCTGCGCGGTACGACGACCAGTTCCCCGACCACGCTGCCGGCCGGGACCGACAAGGCGTACAGGACCGTGTCGGCCACGATGTCCGGGCTCTGCAGCATGGTCACGTCGGCGTCCGGGAAGCGTTCCATGATGAACGGGGTCTCCATGCCTCCCGCGATGATCCCGGTGACGCCGATCCCCACGCAGTCGCGCTGCGCCTCCTGGAACAGGGTGTGGGTGAACGCGCGCAGACCCGACTTGCCCGCCGCGTAGGGCCCGGCCTCGGTCCACGTCCGGTTCGCGGCGGTGGACAGGATGTTCACGATGTGGCCGCCGCCGCGGGCGATCATGCGCCGGTACGTCTCCAGGCACAGGTACATCGGCCCGAGCAGGTTGGTCTCGATGACCCGCGTCACCTCGTCGGCCGTCAGGTGCTCGATGGGCTTGGAGACGTCGACGGCGGCGTTGTTGACCAGGATGTCGAGCGGGCGGCCCGCCTCGTCCAGGTCCCGGAAGGCCGCGGCGACGCCCGCGGCGTCCCGCACGTCCATCTCCAGGAACCGGGCGTCGCGGCCCTCGCCGGTGAGCTCGTCGCACAGCTCCCCGGCCATCTCCTTGCGGACGTCGGCGACCAGGACGGACGCACCGGCCGCCGCCAGTCTCCGCGCGATCGAGGCGCCGAGCCCTCTGGCCGCGCCGGTCACCAGAGCCTGCTTGCCGTGGAGGTCGACCTGTGGTGCGCCGCCCATGCCTGTGCCTTCCGTCGTTCCGGGTGACGGCGGTGCGCTCCGCGACCGCCCCGCTTCCCACTGTGACGGCCAGTGCGGAGTCCGGCACCTCGGGCCGGGCGCCCGGCGGTCGGCGCGCGGCTGTGGCCCGCGTCACCCGCAGGGGCCCTCCGGACGAGATTTTCAGCCTGCCGGAAGGCCGTGTGAGCAAGCACACCAGAAGCGCCAAACCCCTTGCGGCACATGGCATTTGCGGGCTTCCGGAGCCATGATCGGCAGAGCCGTCCCGAGGCGCGGCGAACGCGTCTGCCACGATGGTCATCGCCGTACTTCCGGAGCGTCCACGCGCCACTTGGCGCGCCCCTTCGACGTCCCTCCCCGAGGCGCGGTGCCCCAGACAGATCCGGTGGAGTGACCGCGCAGTGCTGCCGGTGTTCCGAACTCCTGCCGAGACCTCCGCCTGAGTCCCTCCGGACTCACCCCCGAGTCTTCGAGTGCCCCTGTGTCTTCTGTGCCTTCCTCGCCTGTCTCACCCGCGCCCTCTTCCCCACAGTCCTCTCCTGCCCCGTCGGAATCCACTCATTCCTCCGCGTCCGGATCCCGGTCGCCGTGGCGGTCCCTGCGGTACCGGAGCATGCGCTGGTGGTCCGTCGCCAACTTCGTGTCGAACGCCGGCACCTGGATGCAGCTCACCGTGCAGAACTTGCTGGTCCTGCAGATCACCGGGTCCGCCGCCGCCACGGGGCTGTCCATGTCCGTCCAGGCCGCGCCCGCGCTGCTGATGAGCCTGGTGGGCGGCGCCGCCGTCGACCGCTGGCCGCGCAAGCTCACGGCCTCCGTCAGCCAGGCGCTGCTCGGTGCCATCGCGTTCACGACGGCCGTCCTCGTGGCGACCGGTGGGCTCGATCTGACGGTCCTCATGGTGCTCGCCGCCGTCACCGGCATCATCGCCACGGTCGACGGACCCGCCTGTGCGCTGCTGGGCAACGATCTGGTGCCGCCGGAGGACGTGCCCTCCGCCATCGGCGTGGGCTCGCTCGTGCACAGCGCGGGCCGGCTCGCGGGTGCCGCGCTCGGCGGTGTCACGGTCGGCTTCCTCGGCACGGCCGCGGCCTACGCCGCCAACGGAGTGTCGTTCCTCTTCGTCGCCTCCGTCATCCCCTTCCTCCGCCCCGCCTACGGCGCGCTGCGCCAGGCCGGGGCGGACCGGTCCGTCGCTCCCGTGCCGACCGGCCCGGCGCCGAGCGGTCCCGCGCCGGTGGGTGAGGACATGACCATCCGGCAGGGCCTGGCGTACTTCATGCGCCGGCCCCGGCTCGTGGCGCTCGCGGGTGTCACCGGTGTCAGCGCGGTCTTCGGCCGGAACTACAACCTCACGCTGGCCGTGCTCGTCACCGGGCCGCTCGCGGGCGGCGCCGGGTCGTTCGGCACGGTCTCCACGGTCCTCGCCGTCGGCGGCATCATCGGCGCGGTCCTCGGGGCCCGGCTGCGGAAGCCGTCCGTGCGGCTCGTGGGCACGCTGGCCGCGGCCGGCGCGCTGCTCCAGGTGGTGGCGGGCTTCTCGCCCTCCTTCGCCGTCCTCCTGGTCCTCGTCCTGCCGATGGCCGTCGTCGAGTCCGTCTCCGACACCGCGGGGACGACCGTCCTCCAGACCGATCCGCCCGCCCACATGCGCGGCCGTGTTCTCGGCGTCTGGGGCAGCATCAGCACCGCCTGGGGCCTCGGCGGCCCGCCCGCCCTCGGCCTCCTCATGGAACTGGCCGGCCCCCGCGGCGCCCTCGTCTCCGGCGGCCTGCTCATCGCCGGATCCATCGGCGCGGGCTTCCTGCTCCGCAGGCGGGGCACCACCGCGCCGGTCCTCCTCAGCAAGGAGAACCCGGGCGTCGCGGCGCGGCCCGCCCTGGAGACGGCGGCCTGACGCCCGTCATCCGGGCGTTGCCCCCGCGGCCTGCGGGAGGTGCGGCTGCGGCAGATCCGCCACCGCCGCGAGGACCTCACCGGGTGTGATCCGCAGCAGCCGCTCGTCCGGCTCGCGGCCGTGGGCGTCGCCCGGGCGAGCCGCGTCGTCGGCGTCCGGATGCCACAGCACCCGGTGGCGGGCGTCCGCCGGTGGGCCCCACAGCCGGGGCGCCACCGGGCCGAAGAGGACGACCGAGGGGGTGCCGAGTGCCGTTGCCAGGTGGGCCAGGCCGGTGTCGCCGACGATGACGCAGCGGGCGTGCGCCACGAGCGCCGTCAGCCGGTCGAAAGGGACGTCCACGACGCCGCCGAGGACGGCGTCCGCGGGCAGTCCCGCCTCCGCCGCCACGTACCGGCCGGTCGCCTCCTCCCCCGCCCCCGCGGTCACCACGACCTGGTGACCGCGGGCGGCCAGCTCCCGTGCCACGGCGGCGAACCGCTCCGGGGGCCAGCACCGGGCGCCCGCGTCGGCGCCCGGGTGGACGACGACCGCGCCGGGTGCCGGTGAGGGCGTCGCCGGGACCGGGATGCGGACGTCCGTGGGGTCCGCGTCGATGCCGTACCAGGAGAGCAGCCGGCACCAACGGTCCCGCTCGTGCTCGTCCTCCCGCCACGCCGGGCCCTCGATGTCGGGGGTGTCCGGGTGGGCGTACGCGAGGAGCCGCCCGGGTCGCAGCCGTTGGAGCAGCAGGTGGCTCGGCGGGCCGTTGCCGTGCAGGTCCACCGCGAGATCGGGCGGCGGGCCCGTCCACGGCAGCTCGGCCGGCACCTCGCGGCCCGCGGCCGACGCGGGCAGCAGCCGGTCGACCAGGCCTGTCGCGAGGGCGGGCCCGGTCAGCCGCTCGGGTGCGGCCAGCACGATCTCGTGGGACGGCAGCCGCCGCCGCAGGGCGCGCAGCGCCGGTACGACGGTCAGCAGGTCCCCGAGTCCCAGGGCGCGCAGCACCAGTACAGTCTCTTCGGGCACGGTCAAGGGCACCTCTCGGCCGGGGGTTCGAGCGGACCTCTCGGTGTCGCGGCAGCCGCGGCCCTGCGGGCCAGCAGCGTGGTCGAGCGGCCGTCGAGGTACGGCAGGACGACGGCCTGTCCGCCCCACGCGCGCAGGGTCTCCGCCTCGGGCAGATCCTGGACCGAGTAGTCGCCGCCCTTGACCCACACGTCGGGCCGAAGCTTGTCGAGCAGCCCCTGCGGGGTGTCCTCCTCGAAGACGGCCACGGCGTCGACGCTGCCGAGCGCCTCGAGGACGCGGACGCGGTCCGCCTCCCTGTTGAGCGGGCGGCCGGGGCCCTTGCGGCGGGTGATCGAGGCGTCGGAGTTGAGGCAGACGATCAGGCAGTCGCCGATGCGCCGGGCGCTCTCCAGCAGACCGACGTGGCCGGCGTGCAGCAGGTCGAAGCAGCCGCCGGTCGCCACCACCATGCCGCCGCGCGCCCGCACCTGCTCGGCGAGGGCGAACGCGTCGGTACGCGGCTCGTCCTCCGCACGGCTCGCGTCCGCCGTGCGCCACAGGCCTGGGTTGGTAGCGCCGCCCGCCGCGACGAAGGCGGCGGCCTCGGCCACGGCCCGTTGCAGGGCCTCCTCCGGGAGCGCCCCGTCGGCGAGGGCCGCGGCCGTGGCGGCGGCGAAGCAGTCACCGGCGCCGCACGGGTCGCCGCTCGCGCGGTACGGCGCCGGGATGAGCATCGGCGTACCGGAGCCGGGCCGGGTGAGGAGGACGCCGCGCTCGCCCATGGTCACGGCGACCCCGGCGGCCTGCCAGCGGTCGGCCAGCTCCGCGCCCCGCCCGGCGTACGCGCGCAGTGTCTCGTCGTCGCCGGGGCACAGCGCGCGGGTCTCCGCGGCGTTCGGGGTGACGAGCCGCGCGCCCGGTACGGGGCTGTCGCCCTTGGGGTGCGGGTCCCACACCAGCGGGGTGCGGGGGGTGACGGCCGCCAGGTGTTCGCGTACGGCGCTCGCGGTGTGCCTGCCGTAGTCCGCGACGAGGACGGCGTGGGCCCCGGCCAGCGCGTCGCGCACCGCGGCGTCGGGTTCGCCGGGTGTGCCGCCGCCCCGGTCGAAGCGCACGAGCGGCCGGCCGGACGCGAGGACGCGTGTCTTCACCGGCAGGGTGCCGTTCAGCGGCAGCTCAACCAGCTTGACCCGGCCGCTGAGTTCACGGCGTACGGCCTCGCTCGCGGGGTCGTCGCCGAGTGCGGTCACCAGGGTCACGTCGCGGCCGCCGCGTGCCGCGAGCGCGGCGGCGAGGCCCGCGCCGCCGGGGTGCCGCCGGTCGGCGGTGACGTCGACCACCGGGGCGGGGGCGTCCGGCGAGAGCCGGGTGGCGACGCCTTCGATGTCCTCGTCGAGCAGGACGTCCCCGACGACGACGAGCGGCTTCGGCGCGGTCACGAGACGTTCCCGTTGACGGGGACCACGTCGCGGGGCGCGATGCGGCCCGCGGTGGCCACGACGGGTTCGGAGAGCGCCGCGTCGAAGGCCTCGCACAGCAGGTGGACAGCGACGAGGTGGGCTTCCTGCACGGTCGCCGTGGTGTCGCCGTCGATGTACAGGACTTCGTCGGCGGCCTCGCCCACCGGGTTCGGTCCCGGCCCGGTGAGCGCCCAGACGCGGAGTCCGGCGGCCCGGCCCGCGACCGCCGCCGTGATCAGGTTGGCGCTGCGGCCCGAGGTGGAGAGCAGGACCAGGATGTCGCCGGGGCGGCCGTGGGCGGAGACCTGGCGGGCGAAGACGTGGTCGAAGCCGTAGTCGTTGCCGATGGCGGTCATGCTGGACGTCTCGGCGTGCAGGGAGATGGCGGAGTACGCGGGCCGTTCCTGCCGGTAGCGGCCCACGAGTTCGGCGGTCAGGTGCTGGGCCTGGGCGGCGCTGCCGCCGTTGCCCGCGGCGAGCAGCCGGCTTCCGGCGGGCAGGGCCGTGGCGAGCCGGCCGCCCCAGTCCGTGAGCCGGCCGAGGCCGTCCCGGCGCAGCCGGCCGAGCGCTTGCTCCAGTGACCGGCAGTGCAACTGCGCGGCGTCGAGTGCGGGGGATTCGCTCATGCTGGTCGGGCGTACGGCGTCACGGAGGACGACGCTGCCCGCACCTCCTTCGGGTGTCGGTGCTTCACGATCGGCCGGCGGGAGCCGGCGGCGGTCGGGAGCGCCCGCGGTGACCTGGGCGGGTCACCGGGCTGTCCGGTGCGTGGCTCACACCGCTCCGACCCCCGTCGCGAGGGGCTTGGCGTCGAGGACTTGGCAGTAGGCCGCCTCGGTGGCGGCCGCGACCTGGCCCCAGCCGTACCGGCGCAGGATCCTGCGACGGCCCGCCTCGCCGCTGGCCTCGCGCAGCGCGGGGTCGGCGAGGAGTTCGGCGACGGCGCGGGCCAGCGCCTCCGGGTCCCGGGGCGGCACGAGGCGGCCGGTGGCCGGGTCGGCGACCGTGTCGAGCTGCCCGCCGACGGCGCTGGCGACGACCGGTCTGCCGCACGCCATCGCCTCCAGCGGCACGATGCCGAACGGCTCGTAGTCCGCGGGGCACAGCACGACGTCGGCCGCGCGCAGCAGTGGCGGCACGTCGGCGCTCGGTACGCCGCCGGTGAAGCGGACCCGGTCGGCGACGCCCGCCTCGCGGGCGAGCTTGCGCAGCCTGCGGACCTCGGGGTCCTCGGCGAGGCGGTCGGCGGACGGGCCGCCGACCACGACGAGCTCGGTCTCGGGCAGCCGGGCCAGTGCGGCGATGGAGACCGCGGCGCCCTTGCGCGGCACGAGGCGGCCCAGCTGGAGCACCTGGTGCCGGTGGGCGCCGCGCTCGGCGACCGGGCCGCGGGGGGTGAACAGCTCGGTGTCGACGCCGCACGGCACGATGCCGACCTTGGACGCGGGGACGCCCATCCTGCCCAGTTCGGCGACCTCGTCGCGGCAGGTGGCGATGATCCGGTCGCAGCCGAGGCCCACCTCGGTCTCCAGGGCGATCCGCTTCGGCGGGCTGGGGTCGGCGAGCTGCTGGTGGCGTCGCTTCACCGTGCCGAGGGCGTGATACGTGTGCAGCAGGGGCAGGCCGAGTTCGCGCGTGGCCCGCAGCGAGGCGAGGCCGGACATCCAGAAGTGCGAGTGCACCAGGTCGGGCGGCCGGCCGCGCCAGATGCGCGCCAGGTAGCGGCCGAACTCCGCCATGTGGGGCAGGAGTTCGTCCTTGGCTATCTGCTCGGGCGGGCCGGCGGGCACGTGGTGCACCTGGACCCCGGCGCGCAGCGCGACGCGTTCGGGCAGGTCGGGTGAGTCACGCCGGGTGTAGACGGTCACCCGGTGGCCGCGGTCGGCGAGCGCGCCGGCGAGGCAGGCCACGTGCACGTTCTGGCCGCCCGCGTCGACGCCGCCGAGGGCGGCGAGCGGACTCGCGTGTTCCGAGACGAGCGCGATCGACAGCACGCCGGGGCCGCCGGGTTCGGCGCCGAGGGCGCCGGAGTCGAAGGGGCCGATGGTCGAGGTCATGAGATCGCCTCCGTCAGCACGCGCTCCCAGTCGTCGAGGAAGCGCTTGAGTCCGTACCTTTCGAGAGCGGCCTGGCGTGCGCGTGCACCGTCCTCGGCCGCGGCCTCGGGTTCTTCCAGGTAGTGCCGGGCGGCTCGCGCCAGCACCTCTGGACGGGTGGAGAGCGTGCCGGTGCCGGGCGGGATGGCCTCCACCGCCTCCGTGGTGGCCAGTGCCACGACCGGCATGCCCAGGTGCATGGCCTCCAGCAGGGAGAGGCCGAGGGACGTCCAGCGCACCGGGTGCAGATACAGGCGGCGCTCGGCGAGCGCCGTGTGCAGTTCGCGCTGGGGCAGGTCGGCGGTGCGGCAGCGGTCCTCGGGGAGGCCGAGGTGTTCGGCGAGTCCCTCGGTCCGCATGCCGAAGACGTCCAGCGGCGCGGCCTCGCTCAGGTCGGCGAGGAGGTCCGTGCCGGTGTAACGGCCGCGGCGCACCGGTTCGTTGACGACCACGGCGGCCCGTGCGAGGCGGCCGGTGTACTGGTGCCCCGGGTCGACGATGCCGTGCTCGATCACTTCGGTGCGCGTGCTGCCGTTGTCCCAGAACAGCCGGTTGAAGTGCGTGACGTGGACGAGTGTCAGGTCGTCGCGGTCGGCGCACGGGTGCCGGGTGTTCGGAACGTCGCCGTCCGGTGCGTTGTGTTCCAGGTAGACGGCGGGCACGTCACGCCCTGGGCGCCGGCCGCCGAGCCAGCGTTCGGCCAGCTCCGGTTCGTGCGGCCGCTGGAAGAGGACGAGGTCCACCTCGGCGTCGCGCAGCTCTTCGGGCGTGACCTCGCGCACCGAGTCGGGCCAGGAGAAGGTCCTGGCCCGGCCGAGGCCGTCGGGGCCGCGGTCCGGTGTGACGGGAACGAGGTAGGTGTGGGGGCCCTGCACGAACGAGGTCGTCCAGGAGCCGTGCACGTGCCACAGCAGGATGTTCATACGGTCGCTCCTCGTTCGGTCACCGGTCGCGGAGGCGTCCGGTGGACGGTGGTGCGGTCGGCGTCGGCGATGTCGGCGGTCCGGGCGTCATCGGCGGTGAGGGTGTCCACGGCGGCCAGCACCTCGGCGTCGCCGACGCCGTCGAGGCAGGGGTGGCCGGGCACCGGGCAGGTCCGCGCCCTGCTGTCCGCGCACCGCTCTCGCTGGTCGCCGAGCAGGATGTGCCGGACGCCGTACGGGCCCCACCGCTCGGCCGGCACCACCGGCGCGAAGAGGCTGACGACGGGGGTGCCCACGGCGGCGGCGAGGTGCCCGGGGCCGGTGTTGCCGACCACCGCCACCCGCGCCGCCGCGAGCACGCCCGCCAGGTGCCGCAGGTCGGTCGCGCCGCCGAGGTCGAGGGCGTGCCGCCCGGCGACCCGCGCGGTCAGTTCGCGCTCTCCCGGCCCGCCGGTGACCACGACCCGGTGTCCGGCGGCGGCGAGGGCGGCGGCGGCGCGCCGTGCCCGGTCGGGGCTCCAGGCGCGGGCGGGCACGGCGGCTCCGGGGTGGAGCACGACGTAGGGCTCGGTACCGGTGAGGGAGGTGGTGTCGGGCGGTGTCGTCACGCGCAGCGCCCCGTCGTCGCCGGGCGGCAGCGTGAAGCCGGCGGCTTCGGCGAGGTCGAGGGCGGCCCTGGCCTCGTGGCGGTGGGGCAGCCGGTGGTGGCGCAGGTCGAGGAGGGCGCCGGGGTAGTCCTCGCTGTCGGCGGCCGTCCAGGCGACTCCGGCGAGCTTCAGGAGCAGGGCGACGGGCAGCGGGCTCTGGTGGTACGAGACGAGGATCAGGGCCCGGTCGAAGCGGCCGGCCGTCAGGGCGTTGAGGACCTGGCGCGTCGCCTCGCGCGACACCTGCGCGGGCTCGAGGCCGACCCAGGGCGCGTCGTACACCAGCACGTCGTCCACGCCGGGCAGCAGCTTGCCGGCCTGGACGCCCTGCGGTCCGCAGAGCAGCGCGGTGTACGAGGAGCCGGCCGCGACGGCACGCACGGCGGGCCCGGCGAGGAGTACGTCGCCCGCGCTGTCGAGACGTACGACGAGGGTGCGCGGAAGGGACGGGCTGTCGGTGTGCTGAAGCGGCGGGGTGTGGGTCATCGTCGCTCCCCCTCCCCCGCGCCTGTCCCGGGCGCGCAGACGGCCGCCGCGGGGCGGGCCCCGCTCCGCGGGCCGAGGACCAGCCGGACCGCGGTGAGCAGATCGGGGGCCACGGTGTCGGCCGCCTCGATCTCCTCGGCGCGGGTGACCGGGGTGGGGACCAGGACGCCGCGGGCTCCGGCGGCCCGTGCGGCGTCCATGTCGGCGCCGATGTCGCCGATGACGGCGGCGCGGCCGGCCGGCACGCCGAGCCGCTCGCACGCGGCAAGGACCAGGCCGGGCGCCGGTTTGCGGCAGCCGCAGCCGTCGCCGGGGCCGTGCGGACAGATCGCCCAGACGGCGAACGGGCCGAGCAGTTCCTCGACGCGCCGCCGCACCGCGTCGACCTGTTCCCGGGTCAGCAGGCCGCGGGCGACGCCCGACTGGTTGCTCACGACGCCGACCGGGACGCCCGCCGCCCGTACGGCGTCGACGGCGGCGCGTGCGGTCGGTGTGAGCCGCACCAGCGCGGGGTCGCCGTTGTAGGGGACGTCCTCGACGAGGGTGCCGTCGCGGTCGAAGAGGACCGCCGCGGGGGCGTCGCGGTCATGGTCGTACGCCGCGCGGGGGCCGTCGGTCAGCCAGGGCTCGCGCGGGGTTTCCGGAGGGCGCCGGCTCATCGGCGCACCCGTTCCTCGTGGGCGGGCCGGACGGGCGGGGGCGAGCCGTGGCCGGTCCCGGCCGGATGCGGAGCGAGCTGTTCCACGTCTCGGTGCACGACCTGGCCACGCAGCCAGTGCCAGACGGCGGCGGGCGGGATGAGCACGCTGGTGAGCGCCATGGCGGTGACTTCCGCCCGGTTCCGCGGTCCGGGCAGGATCCGGGCGAGGGCGAACTCGGTGGTGCCCGCCAGCCAGCCTGCGGCGCAGACGGCGGCGGCGCCGGGCCTGCGGAGGGCGGCGCAGGCGAGGGTTCCGACGGCCGCCGCGGTCACCGCGACGTGGCGGGGCAGCCGGCCGCGCGGCGCGGCGGCGCGGGTCCACCAGTCGGGTCCGTGCAGCCGGGTCATGAGGACGTCGTCGGCGTTGCCCGCCTGGACGCGCACCGACACCCAGCGGTCGGCGGGGCGTACCGGGTGTGCCGTGGTGCGCGTCCCCGCGTCCACCGTCCAGCCGGCGGCGAGCACCCGCAGCGCGAGGTCGGCGTCCTCCCGGAAGGCGCGCCGGAACCGTTCGTCGAAGCCGCCGACGGCCTCCAGCGCCTCGCGGCGGTAGGCCATGTCGGCGGTGATCCACCGGGCGGTGGCGAGTCCGGCGGTGTTGCGTTCCCAGTCGGTGGGCCTGCGGTCCTCGGGGAGCGGCACGTCGATGCGGGCGGTGACCGCCGCGTCGCGCGGGGCGGCCGCGCCGAGGTCGAGGGCGAGGTCGTCGCCCCAGGCCGGTCCGGGGACGACGTCGTCGTCGAGGAAGACGATCCACGGCACGCGGCCGGCCGCCCGCCAGCCGGTGTTGCGTGCCGCGGCGGGGCCGCGGGCCGGGCCCTTCACGACGGTGGTGACGGAGCGCAGGGCGGCCGGGATCTCGGCGGGCAGCGGTGTCGTGCCGTCCGGTCCCTTCCGGTCGTCGACGAGGATCACCCGGGCCGGTGCGGGGCCTCCGGCGCCGGCGAGCGCGCGCAGGGTCACGTTCAGGCTCGGCCGCCCGAGGGTGGGGATGACCACGGCGTACGTGGTGTCGGGGGTGTTCCCGTTCCGCTTCTCGTCCGCGGCCATCAGGCATCGCCGCCTTCGGAGGTGCGGAAGAGGTCCTGTCGGCGGATCGCGTACGGGCCGATGGCCAGCAGGTCGACGGGCGAGGAGCCGAAGCACTCCAGTGCGTCGCGCGGGTCGTCCACCATGGGCCGGCCGGCCGTGTTCAGGCTGGTGTTGACCACGACGGGCAGTCCGGTGAGCTTCTCGAACTCGCCGAGCATGCGGGCGACGAGGGGCTCCTGCGCCGGGTCCACGGTCTGGATGCGGGCCGTTCCGTCGACGTGGACGACGGCGGGAATCCGGTCGCGCCAGGGTTCCGCGACATCGTGCACGAAGAGCATGTACGGGCTGGGCATCGGCCCGTCGAAGATCTCCGGGGCGCGGTCGGCGAGGACCATGGGGGCGACGGGGCGGAACTGTTCGCGGCCCTTGACGTCGTTGAGCCGTTCCAGGTTGCCCGCGTGCCCGGGGTGGGCCATGAGGGAGCGGTGGCCGAGCGCGCGGGGTCCGTACTCGGACCGGCCCTGGAACCAGGCGACGATCCGGTTCTCCGCCAGGGCCTGCGCGACGGTCGCGGCGATGTCGGCGGGCCGCTCGAAGGTCACGGCGGCCGTCTTCAGCCAGGCGCCGAGTTCGGCGTCCGACCAGTCGCGGCCCAGGTCGGCGCCGGCCATGGGCTCCGTCTTGACGCCCTCGCCCGCGGTGAGCAGCAGCGCGCCGCCCAGTGCAGTGCCCGCGTCACCGGCCGCGGGCTGCACCCACACCTGGGAGAAGGGGCCTTCGCGGGCGATCCGGGAGTTGGCGACGCAGTTCAGCGCGACACCGCCGGCGAGCGTGAGCACGCTGTGGTGCGTCTTGCCGTGCAGCCAGCGCGCCAGGTCGAGCAGGGTCTCCTCGAGGACGGCCTGGGCGCTGGCGGCCACGTCGGCGTGGTCCTGGGTCCACGGTTCGTCCGCGCCGCGCGGCGGGCACAGCTCGTGCCATGGCACGGCGCTGGCGCGGAACCCTCCGTCGCCGGTCGGGTACACGTGTTTGCGCAGCTCCGGGAGCATGCGCGGGGTGCCGTGGGAGGCGAGGGCCATCACCTTGAACTCGTCGGAGGAGCGCAGGAATCCGAGGTGTTCGGTGAGCTCTTCGTAGACGAGGCCGAGGGAGTGCGGCAGGTCCTGGGCGTACAGCGGTTCCAGCTTCTCGCGGACGCGTCGTGCGGCGAGGTGCGAGGCTCGTTCACCGCGGCCGTCGAGTACCAGGACCGAGGAGTCCTCCGCGTCCGGCGCGGCGAAGGCGCTCGACGCGGCGTGGGCCATGTGGTGCGGTACGAAGCGGACGATGCCCGGATCGAGGCCAGGCAACGCGGTCTTGAGGAAGTTCGGGGCCTCGCGGGCGTAGGTCTGCCGCAGGTGGTCCCAGGGGTCGTCGAGGCCCATGGACTCGGCGGGCCTGGCGAGTTCGGGGTCGTAGGAGTAGGCGACCGCGTCGAGGTCCTCGGGCCGTAGGCCGGCCCTGCGCAGGCACCAGGCGGCGGCCTGCTCGGGCAGTTCCCAGGCCGAGAAGGGCAGCGGCCGCTTGCCGTGTTTACGCCGGGAGAATCGCTCCTCCTCGGCGGCGGCGACGGTCTTGCCGTCGATCACGAGGGCGGCGGCGGGGTCGTGGAAGAGGGCGTTGATTCCGAGGACGCGCATGGGAGATCCGAGATTCTGTCGGCGTTCCTTGGCACGTGTCCGGATCCGCGGTCGGCGGCGGGTGAGCGCGTGCGCGACGGCGGTACGGGGAACATGACCAAGCTGGGTCTGGGCAGGCAGGTTTCCCGCGGCGGGCGGCGGTGTGGCGGCGCCGCCCGGCGATCAGTGGTCCGCGGTGGCGCGGAACCAGTCGATGGTGCGCCGCAGGCCTTCCTCGGCGGCGACTTCCGGCTCCCACCCGAGCTTGTCGCGGGCCAGGGTGATGTCCGGGCAGCGCACGGCCGGGTCGTCGGTCGGCCGGTCGATGAAGCGGATCTCCGAGCGGGAGCCGGTGAGTTCGATGATCAGGCGTGCCAGCTCGAGCATCGTGATCTCGGTGGGGTTGCCGATGTTGACCGGGCCGCGCATGCCGTGGGCGGCCGCCGCGAGGATGCCGCGGACGGTGTCGTCGACGTAGCACAGCGAGCGGGTCTGGTTTCCGTCGCCGGTGACGGTCAGCGGCTCGCCGTCGAGCGCCTGCCGGACGAAGGTCGGCACCGCCCGGCCGTCGTGGCCGCGCATCCGGGGGCCGTAGGTGTTGAAGAGCCGCACGATGCCGGTGTCGGTGCCCTCGGCGTCGGCGTGGGCGGTGGTCAGGGCCTCACCGAAGCGCTTCGCCTCGTCGTACACGCTGCGCGGTCCGACCGGGTTGACGTTGCCCCAGTACCGCTCGTCCTGCGGGTTCTGCTGCGGGTCTCCGTAGACCTCCGAGGTGGACGCGAGCACGAAGCGGGCGTCGGACCGGTGCGCCAGTTCCAGGGCGTTGCGGGTGCCGAGACTGCCCGTGTCCAGGGTGTGCAGGGGGAGCCGCAGATAGTCGGCGGGCGACGCCGGGGAGGCGAAGTGGAGGACGAGGTCGGTCGGCCGCTCCACGGTGAGGCCTTCGGAGACGTTCGCCTGTATGAGCCGGAACCCGGGCCGGTCGAGGAGCGGTGTCAGGTTCTCGGGCCGTCCGGTACTGAAGTCGTCCACGCAGGTCACAGCGGTGCCCGCGGCCAGCAGGGCGGCGCAGAGATGCGAACCGACGAAGCCTCCGCCGCCGGTGACGACGGCGTGCTCCCACTTTCCTGACAGAGCTGTGGTCATCCAACACTCCTCCGTGCGCGGGGGACGGCGTATCCGATGCGGTGCCGACCGCCGGTCGTCGACGGCTTTCAGGGCCGTCGATTTCTCGATCAGCCTCTGTCACCCGAGCGCGGACGGCTCGGTGGTGTACGGCATACGGGTGACTTGAGCACCCTGAGCCACTGGTTTCCCAGCCGTTGTGGACTCAAGCCCCAAAAGATTGCAAAACAGACGGAACGCACGCCTTGGATCACGCGAAATGCCCGCCACACCCCGGTATGGCGGGGGCACGGCGGGCATCGGGAACGCGGGGCCCGGCGGTCAGTCGGAGGACAGTGCTTCGAGGAGCTGTCCCACGGACGGGTCGGGCAGGCTGCGGGCCACGTCGGCCTGCGCGACGACGCCGACGAGGTCGTGGCCGTCGATCACCGGCAGCCTGCGGACCTTGTGGGACGTCATGGTCCGCATGATTTCGTCGGCGCCGTCGTCCGCGCCGATGGTGACGGCCTCGCCCTGGGCGAGCTCGCCGGCCTTGGTGTTGGCCGGGTCCTTGCCCTGGCCGAGGACCTTCACGACGATGTCGCGGTCCGTGAGCATGCCCTTGAGCCGGTTGTCGGTGCCGCAGATGGGCAGCGCGCCGACGCCGAGCTCGGTCATCTTCTGGGCGGCGAGCAGGACGCTTTCTTCGGCGCCGATGCACTCCGCGCCGCCGGTCATGATGTCTCTGGCGCTGGTCATGTCACTCCGTGGGTCGGTCCGCTGAGGGGCAGACCTATGGGTTCCCGGGAGCGCCACGGGGTGTATCGCCGCCGTACGGGTCTATTTCCGGCCTCGGCCGTGGCGGCCGCCTCAGCTTCCGAGGCCGCCGCTGCCGAAGCTGCCGCCGCTGCCCTTCTTGTGGTCGTCCGGATCCTGCGAGGGGCTGGGATGCGTGCCGGACTTGCCGTATCCGTCGTTGAGCTCGTGCGGCGTGAGACGGCCGCCGTCCTTCGGCATCTCGTCCGGCTCGCGGTACTCCCGTTCTTCTCGCACGGGTCCGTCGTACGGCCGTTTCGGCTGCTCCTCGGGGCTCGGGGTGCGCGTCTCGCGCGCCTGGGCACGCCGGCCCCAGAAGAAGGCGGCCAGGAGCACGCCGGCCACGACGATGCCGGCGACCCACATCAGCAGGGCCACGGTGTGCGGGACAGCCAGTTCCATTGGTTCCATATAAGGGATGTACCCGCCCCGCCCGAAAAATAGCTTAAATCGCCCTTTTGCGGCTTCTGCTCCGCGCCGTCTCCCCCGCGCCTTCTACCCTGCGGGTGCGGCGGTACGCGTGCGGTGGGCGAGGCGGGCCCTGCGCGTGGCTACGTCGACGGTGTACGCCTCGACGGTCATCGCCCGCTCGGACACCTTCAGCACCATGAAGCCGTGCTCGGAGAAGTTCTGCCAGGTCGCCGGATGGTTGAAGTGGGCCCTTCCGTCGCCGGCCTTTCCGGCGGCGCCGCACACGATCTGCCGGGTGCCGCGCGTGCGGGCGGTGGGCTCCAGGATCTGCAGGGTGTGGTCGTGCCCCGACAGGATCAGGTCGGCGCTGCCGCACACCACCTCCTCGTACAGCTCCTTGAGGTGGATGCCGCTGGTGTAGTGGCCGATCACGAAGCCGTCGTACGAGCCGGCGCTGCCGTGCTTGCCGTTGTTCAGGTACGGGTGGTGGCCGAGCACGATCTTCCAGCGGGCCCGCGAGGCCTTGAGGGCGCCGTCCAGCCATGCGCGCTGCTCGCGCATGTAGGGGCCGTTCCACCGGTAGTGCGGGTCGAGCTGGGTGACGTACGAGGAGACGGGGTTGGTGTCGATGGCGAAGAACTCCACCACCGGGTCGCCCTCGGGGGCCGCGGCGGGCAGCGCGACGTTGTAGTAGCGGCTCGGCATGTACCAGCGGGGCGAGCTCCGGGCGTAGGCGACCTCCCGATCACCGCGCGACGGGTCGCCGCCGCTGCCCGGTATCAGACCGGAGCAGTCGTGGTTGCCGAGGACCATCAGCCACGGCATGTCCACCCCGGAGTTGGGGTCCTCGAACTTGGTGCGGAACTCCGAGTCGTCGGCGGATTCGGGGCCGTTCTCGTAGATGTTGTCGCCGAGGCCGACCGCGAGGCCGATGCCTTCGGCGCGGCACACCTCACGGGCCGCGGCGGCCACCGCGTGCTGGGCCTCCTCCCCCGTCCCGGCGTCGCCGGTCAGGAGCACCGCGTACTCCCCGGCCCTGTTCGGGGCGGTCGGCAGGGGGAACTTGCCGGTGCGGGCGGCCGCCGCCGCGGGGCTCTGCGCCCCGCCCGGCAGGACGGTCAGCGCCGCCGCTCCCGCCACCACACCGCCCAGCACGGTCCGGCGGCGCGGCGCCCGCATCTCCCGCACCCGCTCCCCCACCGGCCCCTCGGCGAGCGCCGGATCGGCCCGCAGCCACTGGTCCTCGGTCAGGTCCGCACTCGGTGGTATCAACTCGTCGTCGCACATGGAGGGTTTCTCTCACGGCAGCGCGTGCGGATGGTGGGGAACCAATGAACTCCTGGTGGACGAATGGACACGGGCCTTCGCACCTCTCAGGCCGCTGTCACGACCTCTGCCGGGTCCGCCGGCTCCGTGCCCTTGGCGAACTGGGTCCGGTACAGCTCCGCGTACCGGCCCTCGACCGCCAGGAGTTCGTCGTGCGTGCCGCGTTCGACGATCTGTCCCGCCTCGACGACCAGGATCTGGTCGGCGGACCGCACCGTGGACAGCCGGTGCGCGATCACCACGGCGGTACGGCCTTCGAGCGCCTCGGCCAGCGCTTCCTGCACGGCGGCCTCGGAGGTGTTGTCGAGGTGGGCCGTCGCCTCGTCGAGGATGACGACGCGCTGCCCGGCGAGGAGCAGCCGCGCGATGGTCATCCGCTGCCGTTCGCCGCCGGAGAGGCGGTAGCCGCGCTCGCCGACCACGGTGTCCAGGCCGTCGGGCAGTGAGCGCACGAGGTCTTCGAGCCGGGCCCGTCGCAGCACGTCCCACAGGTCGTCCTCGCTCGCGCCGGGCCGGGCGAGGAGCAGGTTGTCGCGGACGGACTCGTGGAAGAGGTGGCCGTCCTGCGTCACCATGCCGAGGGTGGCCCGCATCGAGTCGGCGGACAGGTCCCGCACGTCGACGCCGCCGATCCGGACGGTGCCCTCGTCGGTGTCGTAGAGGCGGGGCAGCAGTTGCGCGATGGTCGACTTGCCCGCTCCGGAGGAGCCGACGAGGGCGATGGTCTGGCCGGGCTCGGCGCGGAAGGAGAGGCCGTGCAGGACGTCCTCGCCGCCTCGGGTGTCGAGCGAGGCGACCTCTTCGAGGGAGGCGAGGGAGACCTTGTCGGCGGACGGGTAGCCGAACCGCACGTTGTCGAACTCGATGGCGACGGGCCCGTCGGGCACCGGTACCGGCTTCTCCTTCTCCTCGATGAGCGGCTTCAGGTCGAGCACCTCGAAGACCCGCTCGAAGCTGACGAGCGCGCTCATCACCTCGACCCGCGCGCCGGCCAGCGAGGTCAGCGGCGCGTAGAGGCGGGTGAGCAGCAGGGCCAGCGCGACGACGTCGCCCGCGGCGAGGGTCCCTTCCAGCGCGAAGTACCCGCCGAGGCCGTAGACGAGCGCCAGCGCGAGGGCCGACACCAGCGTGAGCGCGGTGATGAACGCAGACTGCGCCATCGCGGTCCGTACGCCGATGTCCCGCACCCGGCGGGCCCGCGCGGCGAACTCCGCGGACTCGTCGGCGGGCCGGCCGAAGAGCTTGATGAGGGTGGCGCCGGGCGCCGAGAAGCGCTCGGTCATCCGGGTGCCCATGGCGGCGTTGTGGTGCGCCGCCTCGCGCTGCAGCCTGGCCATCCGCGAGCCCATGCGGCGCGCCGGCACGACGAAGACGGGCAGCAGCACCAGCGCGAGCAGGGTGATCTGCCAGGAGAGTGTCAGCATGACGACGAGGGTCAGGAGCAGCGTGACGACGTTCCCGACGACGCCGGACAGGGTGTTGCTGAACGCCCGCTGCGCGCCGACCACGTCGTTGTTGAGGCGGCTGACCAGCGCGCCCGTGCGGGTGCGGGTGAAGAAGGCGACGGGCATCCGCTGGACGTGGTCGAAGACGGCGGTCCGCAGATCGAGGATCAGCCCTTCGCCCAGGTTCGCCGACAGCCAGCGGCTCAGCAGCCCGAGGCCGGCCTCGGCGAGTGCGATCACGGCGATGAGCACGGCGTACCGCGCGACGGTCGAAGAGTCGGAGCCCTTCACGATGGCCGTGACAACATGGCCCGCCAGTACGGGAGTTGCCACGGCGAGCAGTGCGGTGACGACGCTCAGCAGTACGAACTGCCAGATGCGTCGGCGGTGGGGCCGCGCGAAGGCGCCGATGCGGCGCAGCGTGGCTCGGGCGAAGGGGCGTCGGTCCTGCTGCGCATTCATGACGCTGTACATCTGCGTCCACGCGGTCGTTTCCATGCTCATGCTGGAAGGTTATGACCTCAACTAAACTTGAGGTCAAGCCTCGGACATCTTCCGGGGGATTTCCGGGGACTCCCGTAGGGGCTAGCCGAGTTCGAGCGAGGTCACGCCGAAGACGCGCCGCTCCGCGTACTCCCTGATCGGTCCCGTGTACATACGGGCGGTGTCGAAGGTGGGCTTCATGCCGCGCGCCTCGGCGAGCGCCACCGCCTCGGGGTTGGTCTCGGGCACGTCCATCGCGACGGGCGCCCCGTCCGCCTCCGCGGCCAGCGCGTCCAGGAGCGCCTCGGCGTCGGCGCGGGTGTCGGCGAACAGCGGTCCGACGCGCAGGGCGTCGCGGCCGGGGCGGAGCACCCCGTACCCGGTCAGCCTGCCGTCGACGATGCGGGCGAGGGCCCGGTGGCCCGGGGCGGTGAGCCAGGACTCCAGGAAGCGCGGCCGGTCGGCGGGCAGGCATCCGCTGTCGTACGCGACGAGGGCGCGCAGGCCCGCGGCCTCGACGGGGCGCACGTGCCGGTCGGGTGCGCCGGGCGCGGGCAGCGGGCCGAGGTAGCGCAGCGTGCCGTGGCTCCACTCGAAGCCGGAGCGGCGGTAGTTGTCCTGCTGGGCCGGGACGCCGTCCAGGCCGACGGCCCTGCCCTCGGCGTGCGCGAGCCCCGCCCGCCAGGTGGCGAGGCCGAAGCCGCGGCCGCGCTGGTCGGGACGGACAAGGTAGAAGCCGAGGAAGGCGTAGTCGGTCCCGTAGTTGACCACGGAGACCGCGGAGACCGGTTCGCCGTCGAGGCGCCCCAGGAAGAACCCGTCGGGGTCCTGTGCGAAGAACGAGGGGGCGTCGCCGAGGCCGGGGTTCCAGCCCTCGTCCGCCGCCCAGCCCGTCACCACTCGCCAGTCGTCGAGCGTCGCCCGTGAGACCGCGAGCCGCCCGGGGGCCGAATCCGTCATCGCCGCACCCTTCTCGATCCGTCACGGTGGGCCGTGGAGGACCGCACCGGATGCATCCTGCCCGACTCGGCGTCAGCCGATGCCCGCCACGTGCCGGTCGCGTGCGGCGCCGAGCCCGGCCACGACCTGGGGTACGAGGAGCACGAGCAGGAGGACGAGCGGTACGGTCCAGCTGTGCGAGACGTCGTGGACGGCGCCCAGGAGGGTCGGCCCGGTGGCGGCGAGGACGTACCCGAAACACTGCGACATGCTGGAGAGTTGGGCCGCGTGCCGGGCGTCGGGCGCCCGCTGCACGATGAAGAGCAGCGCCAGGCTGATGGCCGCGCCCTGGCCGAGGCCGAGCAGCGTCATCCAGAGATAGGCGCCGCCGACCGGTGCGACGAGCAGTCCGGCGAAGCCGAGCGCGCACAGGACGGCGCCGAGCGCGGCGAGGGTGCCCGAGCGCAGCCTGCGGCCCACGATCACCGGGGCCAGGAAGGAGCCCGCGATGCCGAGCAGCGAGGAGAAGGAGAGCATCCAGCCCGCGTCGCCCGCGGCCATCCCCGCGTCCTGGAACACGGTGGGCAGCCAGGCGGCGGCCGCGTAGTAGTTGAGGGACTGCAGGCCCATGTACGCGGTGACCTGCCAGGCCAGCGGGGAGCGCCACAGGCCCCGTACGGGGTGCGCCGCCTGCCGTGCCGCCGCCGCGCCCACCCGCGTACGAGACCGGGTCTGCGGCAGCCACACGAGCAGCGCGACGACCGCGAGCGCGCCCCAACAGGCCAGCGTCGTCCGCCAGTTCATGCCACTCGCCTGCTGCACGGGCAGGGTCACACCGGCCGCGAGCGCCGCGCCGCCGAACAGCGACATCGAGTACAGGCCAGTCATCAGCCCCGCCTTCGCGGGGAAGTCACGCTTGATGAGCCCCGGCAGCAGGACATTGGCGACGGCGATGCCGGCGCCTATGACGACGGTGCCCGCGAAGAGCGCGACGACGGAGTCCACCATGCGCAGGGCCGTGCCCGCGCAGATCAGCACCATGGTGCCGAACAGCGCCCGCTCCATCCCGAGCCGCCGCCCCAGCCGCGGCGCGACGGGCGCGAGCAGCCCGAAGCAGAGCAGCGGAAGCGCGGTGAGCAGGCTGGTGGCGGCGGCCGACATCCCGCTGTCACCGCGAATGGTGTCGACGAGCGGCGACACGGCGACGAGAGCGGGCCGCAGATTGAGAGCGAGAAGCACGACGCCGAGGGCGAGGTAGAGGGGGCCTCGCCCGGTCGCCGGGGAGGGGGCGGGGGCCGGCGGGCCGGCGGAGCCGGGGGCGCCCTCCGCACCAGGCGCGACCGCCGTCGCCGTACCGGCCGGCACGGCTCCGGCGGGCGCCGGCGTGTTGTCGGCGGGTACCGGTGCCGCTCCGGAGGATGCCGATGCCACACCGGCACCCGCCGACGCGGCTCCGGCAGGTGCCGTTGCTGCCTCACTCATGTGCTGCTCCTGATTCGTTCTTGCCCGCGTCGGGGGCGCTGTCGGCGTCGGCGGGCGGGTGTTCGCGCAGGGCGGCCATCCCCTCGTTGAGGTGGGCGAGCACCGCCGCCTCGGCGGCTTCCGGGTCCCGCGCCTCGATCGCGTCGACGATCGCCTCGTGGCCTTCGAGCTGGTGGCGCACCGAGTCCGGGACGGGCGCGCCGATGACGGACTGCACCGTGGAGCGCAGGGCGTCGCTGAGGTGCCCGTACAGCTCGGCGAGGACGCTGTTGTGCGCCGCGTCGGCGACCGTCCGGTGGAAGGCCATGTCCGCGTCGACGAACGCGGCCGTGTTCCCGCTCCTCCAGGCCAGATCGCGCTCGGCGAGAGCGGCCCGCAGCGTCGCGAGGTCCTCCTCCGTGCGGCGCTCCGCGGCGTACCGGGCGGCGTCCCGCTCCAGGCTGGCGCGGACCTCGTACGCCTCCAGGACGCCCGCCCTGCGCAGCCTGCGCTGCACGGCGGCACCGAAGTCACTGCTCGCCCGCACGTACGTGCCGTCGCCCTGCCGGGGCTCGAGCATCCCCGTGTGCACGAGGGCGCGGACCGCCTCCCGGACGGTGTTGCGGCCCACGGCGAGCTGCTCCACGAGCAGCGGCTCGGCCGGGATCTTCTCGCCGACCTTCCACTCGCCGTCGGTGATGAGGCTCTCCATCTGGGCGATGACGAGGTCGACGAGGCTGGTCCGGGCGGCGCTGCGCAACGGCATCGGTCGGCACCTTCTCTTCGGGGACATGGGGAGATGAAGACATGGGGACATCCCATGTTTCCTGCGCTCCGTCGGACATGGGAACATCCCATGTTTCCGCTGTCAAACGAGCGTCCACCGTGAGGCTTTACCTTCCAGATCTGGTCTAGACCTTGACAGGTCCAGACCATTTTCGCTTGAGTTCGCGCAACCCCCTGGAGGCGCGGCCCCCCGCAAACCGCGCCGCCCATAAGGAGAGTTGGCATGATCCGACGCATCACCAGCTTCGCGGCCGCGCTCGCCGCGCTCGGCGCGATGATCGTCCTGGGCCCGGCCGCCACCTCGGCGTCCGCCGCCGAGTGCGCCGCACCATGGAACTCCTCGTCCGTCTACACGGGCGGCAAGTCGGCCTCGTACAACGGACACAACTGGACCGCCAAGTGGTGGACCCAGAACGAGACACCCGGCCGCGCCGACGTCTGGTCCGACCAGGGCACCTGCGGCGGCGGAACGGACCCGGGCAACCCCGACCCGTCCGGGTTCGTCGTCAGCGAGTCCCAGTTCAACCAGATGTTCCCGAGCCGGAACTCGTTCTACACGTACAAGGGCCTGACCGACGCCCTCAAGTCCTACCCGGCCTTCGCCAAGACCGGCAGCGACACCGTCAAGCGCCAGGAGGCGGCGGCGTTCCTCGCCAACGTCAGCCACGAGACGGGCGGCCTGAAGTACGTGGTCGAGCAGAACCAGAACAACTACCCGCACTACTGCGACAAGACCCAGCCCTACGGCTGCCCGGCGGGACAGGCCGCCTACTACGGCCGCGGCCCGATCCAGCTGAGCTGGAACTTCAACTACAAGGCGGCGGGTGACGCGCTCGGCATCGACCTGCTCAACAACCCCTACCTGGTCGAGCAGAACCCGGCCATCGCCTGGCAGACGGGCCTCTGGTACTGGAACACCCAGAGCGGCCCCGGCAAGATGACCCCGCACAACGCGATGGTCAACGGCGCGGGCTTCGGCGAGACGATCCGCGCCATCAACGGCACCCTGGAGTGCAACGGCGGCAACCCCGCCCAGGTCCAGAGCCGCATCGACCGCTACAAGGCCTTCACCCAGATCCTCGGCACCACCCCGGGCTCCAACCTGAGCTGCTGAACCCCTCGATCGCCGACACGGTCCGGGCGGCCCCCTTCCACGGGAGCCGCCCGGACTTTCACGTCAGCGCGCGGCGAGCAACCGGGCGGCGCCGTCCCGGGCTTGACGTGCCGGTTCGGGCGAGCCGGAGATCGCGGCGGCCGTCATGGCGCCCTCCGCGAGCAGGACCAGGGGGCCGACGGCCGACTCCGGCACCCCGGCGTCCGCCACCAGGCCGGCCACGTAATCCTCGAAGGCTTCCTTGTGCGCGCGGACCGTGTCGGCCACCACGGGGTCGACGGCCCCGAGCTCCCCGTACGCGTTGATGAAGGCGCAGCCACGGAAGTCCGGCTCGGTGAACCACTCGTACAGCCAGTCGTAGACGGCGAGGACTCGGTCCGCGCCCTCGGGGCGGTCTTCCACAGAGGCGGCGAGGCGGGTCCGCCAGCTGCGGTCGCGGCGGTCCAGGCAGGCCCGGACCAGCTCCGACTTCGAGGGGAAGACCTGGTAGAGCCGCTTGAGCGAGACGCCCGACGCGGTGCGGACCTCGTCCATGCCGACCGCCTGGATGCCGCGCTCGTAGAACAGCCGCTGGGCGACGTCGAGAAGTCTTGCTTCCGCTTCCGCGTTGTCCATGGAGGTCCCCCGGCCGGTCGAGAACGAGCGTTCTCCCACCGTACTACGCGCCGTGGCTATTCCGCACCGTTGCGCGAGAACGACCGTTCTCCTACCGTGATGAACATGACTACGGCCACCACCGCCCCCACCCGTCCCCCGGTCCCGCCCTTCACCCGGGACACCGCCACCGAGAAGGTGCGCCTCGCCGAGGACGGCTGGAACAGCCGCGACCCCGAGAAGGTGGCCCTCGCCTACAGCGAGCACTCCCGCTGGCGCAACCGAGCGGAGTTCGCCACGGGGCGCGAGGCCATCGTCGCCCTCCTCTCCCGCAAGTGGACCCGCGAGCTCGACTACCGGCTCATCAAGGAGCTGTGGGCGTACGACGACCGCCGCATCGCCGTGCGCTTCGCCTACGAGTGGCACGACGACTCCGGCCACTGGTACCGCTCGTACGGCAACGAGAACTGGGAGTTCGACGACAGCGGCCTGATGCACACCCGGCACGCCTGCATCAACGACCTGCCCATCCGGGAAGCGGACCGGCTGTACCACTGGCCGCTCGGCCGCCGCCCCGACGACCACCCCGGCCTCACCGACCTCGGTCTCTGAACCGCCGAAAGCACCCGCGCGGCCCGGGTGTTACCCCCTCGCACACGGGGCACCCGGTCGGCGACAACGGCCCGGTCCACAGGGACGACGAGGCCGAACAGTTCGCCGACCGGCAAGGAGATCCAGATGACCACCGCACGCGAGATCATGACGCCGGGCGCCGAGTGCGCCGGAGCCGAGGAGACCGTGCTCCAGGCCGCCGTCAAGATCACCGAGCTGGGCGTCGGGGCGCTGCCCATCTGCGGGACGGACAACCGCCTCAAGGGCGTCATCACCGACCGCGACATCGTGGTCAAGGTGCTGGGCAAGGGCAAGGACCCCTCGAAGGTCCTCGTGGGTGAGCTCGCGCAGGCCGAGGCCGTGACCATCGGCGCGGACGACAGCGTCGACGAGGTCTTCGCGACCATGACCGCGCACAAGGTGCGGCGGCTCCCCGTGATCGACGGGCACTCCCTGGTGGGCATGGTGGCGCTCGCCGACGCCGCCCGCGGTCTGACCGACCCCAAGGCGGGCCAGCTCCTGGAGGCCCTCTCCACGGACTGACCGCCCCCGCACCGCCCATCGAGTGACCATCCGTCCGGGCCGCTCATACGCCACCCGGGCCGCCGGCCGGGGGGGGGGGGGGGGGGGGGGGGGCGCCCCCCCCCCCCCCCCCCCCCCCCCCCCCCCCCGGCGCGCCCGCCTCCGGCATGCCCCCGCCCGTGGGTCGTCCTACGGTGGGGTTCCGGGGACACGTGGCTCGGAGCCGGGCCCCGGGCACCCCGAGGAGGAACCGCATGCCCATCGCCACGGTCGACCCGGCCACCGGTGAGACCCTCGAAACCTTCGAGCCGCTGTCCGCCGACGAGATTGAGCAACGCCTCGCGACGGCGGAATCCGCGTACGCCCAGCACCGCACCCGCAGCTTCGCCGAGCGCGCCCGGCTACTGAACCGCGCCGCCGACCTGCTGGAGGAGGACACCGCGGACATCGCCCGCACCATGACGGCCGAGATGGGCAAGCCGGTGAAGGCCGCCAGGGCGGAGGCCGCGAAGTGCGTCAAGGCCATGCGCTGGTACGCGGAGCGCGCCGAGGGGCTGCTCGCCGACGAGCATCCTCCGCAGGACGACGTGTCCGATTCGGGTGCCTCCAGGGCGGTCGTCCACTACCGGCCGCTCGGCGTCGTGCTGGCCGTGATGCCGTGGAACTTCCCGCTCTGGCAGGTCGTCCGCTTCGCCGCCCCCGCCCTCATGGCGGGCAACGTCGCGCTGCTCAAGCACGCCTCGAACGTGCCGAGGACCGCCCTCTACCTCCAGGACCTCTTCCGCCGCGCCGGCTACCCCGAAGGCTGCTTCCAGACGCTGCTCATCGGCTCGGGCGAGGTCGAGGACATCCTGCGCGACCGGCGGGTGGCCGCGGCGACGCTCACCGGCAGCGAGCCCGCGGGACGCTCGGTGGCGTCCGTCGCGGGCGACGAGATCAAGAAGACGGTGCTGGAACTGGGCGGCAGCGACCCGTATCTGGTGCTGCCGAGCGCCGACGTCGAGCGGGCCGCCGCGACCGCGGTGACCGCCCGGGTCCAGAACAACGGCCAGTCCTGCATCGCCGCCAAACGCTTCATCGTGCACGCCGACGTCTACGACGCCTTCCGCGACCGGTTCGTCGCCGGTATGCGGGAGCTGACCGTCGGCGACCCGATGGACGAGGACACCGACGTGGGCCCGCTCGCGAGCGAGCGGGGCCGCGCGGACCTGGAGGAGCTCGTCGAGGACGCGCTGGCCCGGGGCGCCACCGCGCTCTGCGGCGGTCAGCGCCCCAAGGAGCAGGAGCGCGGCTGGTTCTACTCCCCGACCGTCCTGGCGGACGTCACTCCGGAGATGCGGATCCACCGCGAGGAGACGTTCGGGCCTGTGGCCACGCTCTACCGCGTGGCGGACCTGGACGAGGCCGTGGAGCTGGCCAACGACACGCCGTTCGGCCTGAGTTCGAACGTGTGGACCCGCGACGACGCCGACATCGCGCGGTGCGTACGCGATCTGCAGGCGGGCGGCGTGTTCTTCAACGGCATGACCGCGTCCCATCCCGGCCTGCCGTTCGGCGGCGTCAAACGCTCCGGCTACGGCCGTGAGCTGTCGGGCCACGGCATCCGCGAGTTCTGCAACGCCACGACCGTCTGGTACGGCGCCGCGGAGTGAACCACGGAGTCCCGGGGTGCCCGCGGGCGCCCCGGGACGGTGACCGTCACGCCGACAGCAGCGAGTCGTCCATGGTCCTGGCGCCGGGCAGCCGGAGTCCCGCCGCGACGACCGCGGCATCGACGTCGCTGGTGCCGGTGGCCAGGCACAGGCTGTACGCGACGTCCTCGTACGCCTGCCGGCTCTCGGCACTTCCCTGGTCGGCACGGAGCACGGCCAGGGCCTTGTAGCGCTCCAGCAGGTCTTCCAGTACGGCGGGGTGCGCCAGCAGCACGGGGTGCCTCCCTCGGGTCGGGTACAACGGTTGCTCAACGTCCCGCCTGCCCCCGCGCACCGACTCGAATCACGATGGTCGCTTCCGTTTGTCGATCCGCCGGTTCGTGGTCAGACTCGACGGTGTGGACGCGTCGAACAGCAAGCCCCGGAACGACGACGACCGCCGTGAGACCGCGAGCGAGCGCGCCGACCGCCGCTGGACCGAGCTCATCCAGGAAGTCCGGGTGGCGCAGACCGGCGTGCAGATCCTCTTCGGCTTCCTGCTGACGGTCGTCTTCACGCCGCGGTTCGCGGAGCTGGGCGACACCGACCGGAAGATCTACATCGTGACGGTGATCCTCGGCTCGGTGACGACGGGCGCCCTCATCGGGCCGGTCTCGTTCCACCGGATCGTCTCGGGCCGGAAGATCAAACCGCAGGCGGTGGTGTGGGCGTCCCGGCTGACCTTCGTGGGCCTGATCCTCCTCCTCTGCACACTGACGACGGCGCTCCTCCTCGTCCTGCGGGTCGCCACGCACGACTCCGTGGTGCCCTGGCTGGTGACCGGTGTCGTCGCCTGGTACCTGCTGTGCTGGTTCGTGCTGCCCGCGTGGGTGCGGCACCGGTACACGACGGCTGGCTGACCCGCGTTCGGCCCTTCCCGCCGCGGAACAGCCATGGGCCAGGTGTGGATCACTGCGCCCGGGGCACCCAGTGTCAGAACCGAAGCAGGCAGCAAATCCACACTGTTCGCAACAAGTCACCACCAATCACCATGCGTCACTTTTCGGGTGGTGGCCGGTGCTGAAGGGGCGGAGTGTGGGAGGAGGAGCCTCTAGTGCCGTTCCCAGAGACGGGAGATGCCACATGACCACACACACGCGGTCACCCATGCCGTCCTCGGCCCGTCCGGTACGCCCGGCCCGTCCGGCACGGCCGGGGCGCCTGGTCGCTCTCCCCGGCGTCTACGCGCCGCAGTACGACACCGAGATGCTGGCCCGCGCCCTGTACCGCGAGCGTATCGACGACGGCGCTTCCGTACTGGACCTGGGAACCGGCTCCGGGGCCCTCGCGGTGACGGCGGCCCGGCAGGGTGCGCGTGTCACGGCCCTCGACATCTCCCGGCGGGCGGTCCTGTCCACCTGGCTCAACGCGCGGCTCGCCGGGCAGTCGGTCACCGTGCGCCGCGGCGACATGACCGCCGGGGTGCCGGCAGGACCGTACGACCTGGTGGTCAGCAACCCGCCCTACGTGCCCTCTCCTTCACCGCTGCTCCCCCGGCGCGGCCCGGCGCGGGCGTGGGACGGCGGGCCGGCCGGCCGCGCCGTCGTGGACCGCGTCTGTGACGCCGCTCCCGGCGCCCTGCGGGCCGGTGGCGTCCTGCTGATGGTGCACTCGGCACTGTGCGACGTGGACGCCTCGCTCGAACGGCTCGCGGGCCGGGGCATGGAACCCGCCGTCGTCGACCGGGAGTTCGTCCCTTTCGGGCCCGTGCTGCGCTCCCGCGAGTCGTGGCTGCGCCGCCGCAACCTCCTGCGCGACGACGAGACCTGCGAGGAGCTGGTGGTGATCCGTGCCGAACGCCGCTGACCGCCCGCGCCGCGTCACCGTCGACCGCGACGGGCCGCTCCTGGTGGAGGGCCCGGTCGAGGTGGTCGGCGACGACGGCACCGTTTCCGTCTCGCGGCGCTTCCAGGTCGCGATCTGCACCTGCCGCCGCAGCCGTACGTACCCGTGGTGCGACACGAGCCACCGCCGACGGGTGAAGCAGCACGAGGAGAATCCGGTGGAACAGCACGAGGAGAAGGTGAAGCACCGGGAGGAGAACGCGTCATGACCGCCCCCGCCGAACCGCGCCCCACCGTCCCGCCCCAATCCGAATCACGTCATCGCAGCCCCCGGCTGCCGTCCCCGCGCGGCGATCTGTCCCACGGCGTGCTCGCCGCGCTGCGCGACGGCGGCCCGGTCCCCGCACCGCGCGACGCCGAGCAGGCGGCCCCGTACGGCGACGATCTCCAGCTCGCGCTCTACGTCCTCTACGAACTCCACTACCAAGGGTTCGCGGAGGTCGCCGACGAGTGGGAGTGGGACCCGGCCCTGCTGGCCCTGCGACGCGCGCTGGAGCGGCGCTTCCTGAACGCCCTGCGCGCCGACGTGCCCCCGTGCGAGGACGCGGAAGAGGCCCTGTCGGCGCTCCTGGTGGAACCGGTCGGGCACGACGGGTCCAGCGTCAGCCACCACCTCCAGCGCGACGGCGAGCTCTGGCAGCTCAAGGAGTACGCGGCGCTGCGCTCCCTGTACCACCTGAAGGAAGCCGACCCGCACGCCTGGGTCATCCCCCGGCTGCACGGCCGGGCCAAGGCGGCGATGGTGGCCATCGAGTACGACGAGTTCGGCGCGGGCCGCGCCGACGACATCCACGCCCGCCTCTTCGCCGAACTCATGGCCGACCTCGGTCTGGAGACGTCCTACGGCCACTACGTGAACGCCGCGCCCGCCGAGGTCCTCGCGACCGTCAACCTGATGTCCCTGTTCGGCCTGCACCGCGCCCATCGCGGGGAACTGGTGGGGCATTTCGCCTGGGTCGAGGTGACCTCGTCGCCCGGCTCCCGACGGCTGTCGGCGGCGCTGCGCCGGACCGGCGCGGGACCCGCCGCTCAGCGGTTCTACGACGAGCACGTGGAGGCGGACGCCGTGCACGAACAGGTGGTGCGCCGCGATGTCGTCGGTGGCCTGCTGGCCGCCGAGCCCGGACTCGAAGCCGATGTCGCCTTCGGGGTCCGTGCCACCGGCTTCCTCGAGGACCGGCTCGGCGCGCTGCTCCTGGACTCGTGGCGGCAGGGGCGGAGCGCGCTGCTCGAGTGGCCGCATGACTGACGGCCGTATATATCTGAAATGTGACTGATGGCCGACGTGGTGACGTGCTGTCACCCGAGTCCTTCGTGCAGGTGGTGCGTACGCGCAGCGCCGTGCGCAAGTACACCACTGATCCCATCGAGGACGACGTCCTGGAGGAGCTGCTGGACGCGATGCTGTCGGCCCCTACCGGGAGCAACGCGCAGGCGTGGTCGTTCGTCGTGGTGCGCGACCCGTCCGCCCTGCGGCGCCTGAGGGCGTTCTCTCCCGGGCTGGTGGGAAAGCCTCAGGTCGTGGTGGTCGCGTGCGTGGACGGCAGCCGCCTCGACCAGGCGTCGCACGACGGCGCGCCGGAGCTGTGCGTGACCATGGCCGTCAACACCCTGCTCCTGACGGCCCACGCGTACGGGATCGGCGCCTGCCCCGTCACCAGTTTCCGGTCGGGAGTCCTGCGGGTGCTGCTGGCGCTGCCCGACGAGATCGAGCCCGTGTTCATGGTGCCGTTGGGCTACCCGGCAGGGGAACGTCAGATGTCCGAGCGCCGACCCCGGAGCGAAGTGATCAGCTATGAAGTCTGCGGACAGCACACTCCAGCCGTCGGTCCGTGAGGAGCTCGTGCTGCTCGCCGCGAACCTGCTGAGCAGCGCTCGCGGACTGCTGGACGAGCCGAAGGACTACGGGCCGATGCGCTGCCTGGGTGCTGCCTCCCGGGTGCTGGAACTGCTCGAACAGGAGGAGGCGAGCGAACCGCGGCTGGTCGCCGTGCGCACCCGGATCGACGACGTCCTCACCGGGCCGCAGAACCACGACCACACGGCCGACTTCCTGGACGGACTGTGCGAGCAGGTGGCAGTGGTGGTGACGCAGTTCGCTCAACCGGACCGTCCCTCGGGCGGCGGTCCGGAGACCCGCGGGTCCAAGTAGTCGGGGCCCGGCAGGCCCTTGCGTCGCATGGCGATTCCGGACAGCGCCTCGAAGATGGCGCGGCGGGCGTTCATCGTGGTGGTGCAGCCGGGGTCCAGGTGAGGTGCCACCTCGACGATGTCCATGCCGACGACCGGCACCTCGTGGCAGATGCGGCGGATGGCCGGCAGCAGTTCGCGGTTGGTCAGACCCGGCGGCTCGGGGGTGCCGGTACCGGGCGCGAAGGCCGGGTCGAGCACGTCGATGTCCAAGGACACGAAGAGGTGCTCGGGACCGTCCAGCGCCTCCTCGATGGCCTGCTCCAGGACCGCGTCGAAGCCGCGTCGGTCGATCTCGGCCATGAAGTGCGCGCGCAGTCCGTTGTCGCGCATCCAGTCGAGCAGTTCGTCGTCCGGTGCGATCGCGCTGCGCAGGCCGATCTGGACGAAGTTGCGGCCGGGGATGTGTTCGTCGTCGATCAGCCGGCGGATCGGGGTGCCGTGCGAGGCGAGGTGGCCCGACAGGTGGGGAGCGCAGTCCGGGTGCGCGTCGAAGTGGATGACACCGACCTTGCCCGCCCCGTAGACGTCGGCCATGGCGGCGGCGTCGGGCCACAGGATCGAGTGGTCGCCGCCGAGCACGATCGGGATCGCGCCCGTCTCGGCGATCTCACGGACCAGCGCGCGGATCGGTTCCATGGAGGCGTCGATGCTGAACCAGTCCACCGCCGCGTCGCCGTAGTCGACGACCGTCAGCTCCTCGAAGGGCTTCACCCGCGTGCTGGGGTTGATGAGCAGCTGCGGGGTGTGCGGAAGGCACCGCTCGTCCGCCCGGATGGCGCGCGGACCGAAGGCGGCGCCCCGGTGCCCGGTGGACATGTCCACCGGCGCTCCCAGCACCGCCACGTCGACCTCGCCCGCGCGCAGGTCGTCCTGGTTGAGGCAGAGCGGCAGCCCGAACAGCGTGGCGATACCGGCGTAGGGGGGTGTGAACGCGTACCGCTGGAGGTTGATCGGGCCGGGTTCGCGCCCCGGCCCGGACGTACGGTCGATCCGCTGTCTCCAGGCATCCGCCGGTACGTCTTCCACAGGGGCTCCCTACTTGTCGGTGGTGTCCGGCCGGCTTCCGCGGACGTCACCCAACCCGAGGGAGCGGCGCGGCGGTCGGCACCCCGCCAGTACGGCCCGTGACAGCCCTCGGACGGCGCAACCGGGCGTGCGTGCGCCCTGCCCCGTGCGGATGGTTGATGGCGTGCCACCCGAGCCACCCGAGAGGAGAGCTGATGCTGCGCGGTGACGTGCCCAAGCTGTGCGCCAGGGCCTCGGCGGTGTGCGGTGGCTAGGCCGGAGGGCGCGGACGTCGCGGTCGTGGGCACCGGCGTCATCGGCCTTGCCACGGCCTGGGAGGCGGTCCGCCGCGGGCTCCGTGTGCGTCTGATCGGCCCGCGCTCGGGCGAGCACCGGGGGCAGGCGTCCCGCGCGGCCGGCGCGATGCTCGCCCCGTTCAGTGAGGTGGCGGCCTCCGACAGCCCGCAGCGCGTCGCCCTGGAAGTGGGTGAACGTGTCGCCGCCCGGGACCTGTACGACTCCTGGCTGCCGCCGCTCCGGGAGGCGAGCGGCCGGCCTCTCCCCCTCACACCGGGACTGTGGGTGGTGGCCACCACCGGCGGCCGCGGGGACGCGACGGAGCTGGACGCCATCGAAGACGCGGCCGTCACCCACGGCCACCGGGCGGAGCGCCACGACCCCCGCGAGGTGCCCGGCCTGTCTCCGGCCCGGTCCTGCACCGCTCATGGGGCGCTGTGGCTGCCCGGTGAGGCGACCATCGACTCGGGCGAGCTGATGAGCGCCCTGACCGACGTGCTGCTCGCCCACGCCGACGTGGCGTGGACCGAGGCGGAGGCCACCGCCCTGGCACCCTCGGCAGCCGGTGACCTGTCCATCACCTGCGCCGAGGCGTCCCGGATCACCGCGCCGCGCGTCGTCCTGGCCGTGGGCGTCGGCCTGACCGACCTGCTGGCGGGCAGCCCGGACCTGGCGCTGTCGCTGCCGCCGATGCTGGCCGGCAAGGGAGTCAGCGCGCTGCTGCGCCACGTGCCCATGCCGCTGCCGACGGCGATCCGTACCCCCATGCGGGACTTCGCCTGCGGGATGCACCTGGTGCCCCGCGCCGACGGCATGGTCTACGTGGGGGCCACCAACCGGCTCGCCCCCTCGGGGGCCGTCCCCTACCCGCTGGTCATGGAACTCGCCGACCTGCTGCGGGAGTCGGGCGACGAGCTCAGCACCAAGCTGTACGAAGGGGAGGTCGTCGACACCCGCGTCGGGTACCGCCCCTATACGCTCGACCATCTTCCGCTGGTCGGTCCCACCGCGGACCCGCGGGTCCTCATCGCTTCGGGCACCTACCGCAACGGCATGCTGCTGGCCCCCCGCCTCGCCGAGATGATCGCCGGTCACCTCACCGGTGACACCGTTACCGAGCACCCCTTCGACCCCACCCGCACGATCACACCGAGCGCCCTGCCGGAGACCCTCGAGCGCTGGCTGCCCGACCTGGTGGACCTCTTTCTTCCCCCGCACGGAACACCGACCGCCATGCAGGGCGTGCTGGCCGACCTGCTGCACGAGAGCCTGCGCGGCCTGGCCGCCGACGGGAGCGACCCGCGCGGCGCGGCGGTCCGGCGCACCTGGCAGCAGGCCCCCGTGCCCGAGGCCCTGTGGTCCCTGCTCGTCACGTACCTCAAATGACGCCCGGCGGGTGGGCGTACAGAGCGTCAACCAGGTGGAAGAGGTCCACGGAAGCGCCGTCCTCGTCCACGGCGTACCGGCCGGGGTCGGTCAGGTACAGGGAGGCCGCATGGCCGTCCGGGCGCAGCGTCTGCACTGTCTCCGCGGCGTAGATGCCCAGGGACGGCAGGTCGTCGTCCGGGGCGCCGAGGCGCTCCCGCAACTGCCGTGCCTGGTCGAACAGCAGCGCTTCCCCGAAGCTGTCCACGTTGATGCTCAGGGTGCCCTTGCCGTCATCGGAGAGGCCGGCCGCCCGCAAGAGCTCCACGAGATAGCTGGTGTAACCGAGGCATTGGCGGCCGTGCGGGACGTCGAGCTCGCGCAGTTCCTTCCACATCGGGTCACCACCGGCGATCATCTGCGCGAGCAGGTCGTCGTCGCACGGTATGTCCCCGGTGGTCACCGCCTCCCACAGGCACTCGGCCAGGGGATCGAGGCCGGGCGCGGTGCGCACGGCGGCGTCCGGGCGGCCCGCGGCGTCCAGCGCGCGGCGGATGTGCCGGCGGAACAGGTCGTGCACCCGGGTGTAGCGGCCGTCGACCAGCCGGAAGTAGTGCTGGGCCAGCTCCGCGGCGACCAGGCCGCGCTGGAAGGCGTCGAGGAGATAGAGGTAGTACTGGACCCGGGGCACATCGACGGTGACCGTCAGGGCCAAGGAGGACGGCAGCATGGCGGCGACGTCACCGATCATGCGTGCCTGTCGCACGACGGTCTCGTACTCGTAGAGCGACAGTTCGCCCTCCGTGACGATGGACCGCAGCGGGGCGGCCGACGGAGCGGCGTCGGCGCGCAGCAGCTCCGCGCAGTCGCCGTGCTCGTCGATGAACCGCAGATTGCGGTGGCTGAACAGGCAGACACCGCTGACCAGTTCCGCACGGTCGGCGTCGTCGGCGGTACCGGTGAGTTTCCGCGCCCCCTTGATGTGCAGGCGGTGGCGGCTGCCGCGGAACTCGGCTCCGGCGAAGACCGCCTTGTGGGCCCGGTCCCTGCGGCTCTGCACGATCAGCGCGTCGGTGCCCGTGCCGAACTCGTCGGCGCCGAAGTACGCGCCGAGCGTCCGCACACGCTGGAACGCGCGTCTGACCGCCTTGTCCTGCTCCGGCATGCCTGCGGGCGCCGTCTGCCACATCCCCTGGCTACCGGGGACGGGGCGGGGGCGGGAGTCCGCGGGCGGGTCGTAGCGGTGCAGGACCGCGGGGTCTTCGGGGTGTTCGGGTTGTTTGATGACGAGCAGTTCACCGGCAGAGTCTTCGTGAGCACGCACGCATCCTCCCGGGGCTCCGCGTTCGGCGCCGCACGGCTTCACACCTCGCTCACATACTTGGACAGACATGAGCGAATCGGCCACGAATGGACCATTCCATTATCGGAGCCGCCGGGCATCGGGCAACCCGGCTCAGGGCGTGCGGCGCGGGCCTGTCACCAGGACGGCGAGGCAGCCGAGGAACCCGACGGCCAGCAGGACCCCGATGCTGACCAGGGCGGTGTGGAAGGCCGAGGTGGGGTCGCCGTCGCCGGTGAGGCCGATGGCGTACACGGAGCCCACGACGGCGGGGCTGAGGGCGCCGCCGAACTGACGCAGTGCGGTGCTGGTGGCGGAGGCCATGCCGGCGAGGTTCCAGGGGGCGGCGTTGACGGAGACGACGGCGACGGAGGTGAGCATCAGGGAGACCGAGAGCCCGAAGAGGGCCAGCCGCCAGGCGAGCCCGGGGAGGTCGGTGCCGGGGCCGACCTGGGTGCAGAGAAAGACGGCGGCGGTGGCCAGGGCGAGGCCGGCGGTGAGCAGCGTCAGGGGTGGTACGCGGCTCATCAGACGCCCGACCGGCGCATTGGCGACCGCGCTGACCCCGGCGAAGAGGAAGAGCCGGATGCCGATCTCCAGGGCCGAGTAGTGGTGGACGTCGCCCAGGTAGAGGCTGATCAGGAAGGTGAAGCCGACGGTCGCGAAGAGGGCGATCACGGAGGCGAAGGCGGCGGTGGCGAAGCCGGGCGAGGCGAACAGCCGCAGGTCCATCAGCGGAGCGGTGGCGCGGCGCTCGGCGACGAGGAAGGCGGCCAGGGCGAGGACGCCGACGGCGAGGCTGGTCAGCGCATGGGCGGAGGTCCAGCCCCGGGAACCGCCTTCGATGGCGCCGAAGATGAGGCCGAGCATGGCCAGGGCGGCGGTGATCTGACCGGGCCAGTCCAGGCGGCGGCCCTCCGGGCTCATCGACTCGGGCAGGCGCAGGTGCCCGTACACGAGCGCGACGAAGGAGAGGACCGAGGCGGGGACGAAGATCCACCCCCAGGCGCCGGCTTCGAGGATGCCGCCGGAGAGCAGGGGGCCGAGTGCGAGTCCCGCTGCCACCCCGGCGGCCCACAGCCCGATGTAGCGCCCACGGTCGTTCTCGTCGGGGACGGCGTGGGCGATCAGGGCCAGGGTGGTGGGCAGCAGGAGCCCGGCGCCCAGGCCCGAGACGGCCTGCCCGGCCCACAGGATCGGCATCGTCGCACCGTTTCCCGGCAGTGCGGCCAGCGCCGCGACAAGGCCTCCCGCGCAGGTCAGGGCCAGGCCCAGGGAGAAGATCCGGCGGCGGCCGTAGAGGTCACCGAACACACCGGCGGAGAGGACGGCGGCCGCCATCGGCAGGACGTAGGCGTCGGAGACCCACTGCAGCTGAGCGGTGTCGGCACCCGTGGAGGCGGCGATCTCGTTCAGCGCTCCGGCCACCCCGTTGATGGGGAGGTAGACCGCGAACACCCCGAGGACGGCGATGGCGACCGTGGCGGTGACCTGGCGCTCGGCCGCGGGTGTTCCGGTCCCGCGGCCCTTGGCCCGGGAGGGGGGCAGGGGTGACACGTGCGCTCCCTCCGGGCGTCAGCCGCCCTCGACGCCGGTCGCGCCGTGCGGTGAGCCGACCGGCTTCGACTCCGGGGATCCGCGCTGGCGCAGATAGACGGCGAAGACGGCCATCGACCCCACGGCGAGGAGCTCGGACTGCCAGTTCTGCAGGGTCCGGCTCCAGAAGTCGGCGGCGCCGAGGTACTCGAACCAGCTGACCGGCGCCTGCAGTTCGCGCAGGTGCTCTTCGTTGTACGCGGCGGTGCCGGCGACGGACTGCGCGAACCAGGAGAGCAGGAACAGGGCGCACATCAGGACGCCGAGGGACCGGGAGTACCAGGCCTGCCGCGCGCCGCCGACGGAGGCCCAGCGCGGCGAGTCGGCCTTCGCGTGCTCGCCGATCCTCTGATCCTCGTCGGACTCGGTGCCCGCCTTGTGGAGCTCCTTGGACTCGGGCGAGCCGCGCTGGAGGAGCCATACCGTGCCGAAGATGTAGAGGAAGAACTGCAGGTACTCGGACTGCCAGTTCTCCATCACGTCCACGCCGAAGTCGGAGCTCAGGAGATAGCCGCCGAAGCTCATCGGGGCCAGGTCCTCCGCGGCGAGCTGGTTGTTGAAGTCGGCGTGCCCGGCGACCGCCTGTCCGGCCAGGGTGAGGACGAAGCCGACGCCGAAGGCGATGGTAAGGCTGTTGTCGTGCAGAAACCCACGAACACCCTGCGCCCCCTCAGCCCTCTCTTCCCGCTTCGGCCTCATCGCTGCATCAGCCCCAGCACCGTGCAGTAGGTCAGCCCCGCGGCCACCATCAGCAGATACACCGTGAACATCGTCCGCACCGGTCAACCACCCTTGATCAGACACTGATACGGCTTCTCGGGGCGCTCGGTGCAGCCGGCGGCCGTGACCTTCCAGCCGTCCGGGAAGGACGACAGGAAGAGCGTGTCGCCGTCGGTCACGACGCGCGCCTGGCGCCCGTACACGTCGACGTGCCGCACGCCGGCCGCCGTGGGCAGGCCCGCGTCGGGCAGCGCCCGCGCGCAGGGCAGTTCGGCGGACTGCTCGAGTTCGTCGCGGGTGCCGGGCGCGAGCGCCGCGCAACCGCGCGCCGCGTCGGAGGCGCGCAGACTCGTCTCGAACCGGGTCACCGCCCGGGCGGCGCCGTCCTCACGTGCCTCGATGCCGCCGCCGCAGCCGCTGAGTGTGCAGCACAGCAGTACCGCGGCCACGCCCCGCCTCGTTCCGCGCACCAGTTCTGCTCTCCTTCGCGGTCCCGTCGGCTCGTGGTCGCCGCACCGCGACGGCGGTCCGCCAGGGTGCAGGCCCTCCGACGATGCCGTCACACCGTCCCGGCACACGGAACCCGCACGTCCGACACGCGGGACGTACACCCGAACGGACGCCGCCCCGGTCAGCCGTCCCCGGGCGGCGCCCCGTGCTCGGGTCCTGTCAGCCGCAGCTGCACCTCGATCTCCTGGTCACCGGAGACGGTCCCGGTGGTCGACACGACGAAGGCGGATGCGAGCGTGCGGCGCAGCCGGTCCACCGCGACGGGGCCGCCTTGCAGGTCCGCGGTGACCGAGCCGGCGAGCAGGACGCCCCGCACGGAGTCCGGGCTGTGGGCGGCGCGGAACCCGCCGGTCCATACGGCGGGACACGACTCCCCGGTCTGACGTGGCGCGTCCGTCCCGCGGTCGGACGGGAAGTGGGCGCGCAGGACGTTGAAGACGGTGTCCGCGTCGGCCGGTGAGCACTCGCCGAGGACCACTTGTACGAGGTCCGGGGACGGGTCGTGCGGTGTACGGGATTCCCGGGTCTCCGGCATGTCACAGCTCCCGCAGCGCGGGCAGGAGCTTCTTCTCGGCCCACTCGATGAACGGGCGCTGCTGGTCGCCGCCCACCTGTACGAGGGCGACCTCCGTGAAGCCCGCGTCGACGAAGGGGCGTACGGCTTCGACGAAGTCGTCGACGTCGTCCCCGCACGGGATCTGCCGCGCGATGTCCTCGGGGGTGACGAACTGCGTGGCGCCGGCGAAGCCGGAGGGGCCGGGCAGTTCGGAGTTGACCGGCCAGCCGCCGACGGACCAGCGGAACTGGTCGTGGGCGCGGGCGACCGCCGCGTCCTTGTCGGTGTCGTAGCAGACGGGCAGCTGACCGACCCGGGGCTTGCCCCGGCCCCCGTGCTCGTCGAAGGACGAGAGCAGTTCCGCCTTGGGTTCGGTCGCGATGACGAGGTCGGCGAGCCGCCCGGCGAGTGCGCAGGACCGGCCGCCGGAGACGGCGATGCCGATGGGCGGCAGGTCGTCGGGCAGGTCCCACAGCCGGGCGTTCGACACGTCGAAGTGGTCGCCCTGGTGGTTGACGTTGTCGCCGGTGAAGAGCGCGCGGATGATACCGACCGCTTCTTCGAGCATGTCGATGCGGACCTGCGGGGCGGGCCAGCCGGCACCGACGACGTGCTCGTTGAGGTTCTCGCCGGAGCCGAGCCCCAGCCGGAAGCGGCCCTCCGAGAGGAGCTGCATCGTCGCGGCCTTCTGGGCCACCACGGCGGGGTGGTAGCGGACCGTCGGGCAGGTCACGTACGTCATCAGCGGGATGCGCGAGGTCGCCTGCGCCGCCGCGCCGAGCACGCTCCACGCGTACGGGGAGTGCCCCTGCGAGTCGAGCCACGGAAAGTAGTGGTCGGAGGTGACGGAGAAGTCGAAGCCGGCCCGTTCCGCGGCGACCAGATCGTCGACGAGCGCGCGCGGTCCGGCTTGCTCAGTCATCATTGTGTAGCCGATTTGCACCATAAATGATCGTTTTGCCGAACTGCTCCCGCTGAAACATCCGACGGATCGTTAGTCCACCGTACGGATGCGGACAGCAAGCGGGGGTACCGGGGAACGACATCACAGCAATGGCGGCCACGGAAAGAGAGGCGTCCCCTTTGCGCACTGTAGGAGTGGAGGAGGAACTCCTCCTGGTCGACCGCGAGAGCGGGGAACCCCGGGCCCTTTCCTCGGCGGTCCTGGCGCGAGCGGCCAGGGACACCGGCGAGCACCCCGACGCCGAGAAGCAGGACCACGACTACCGCGAACCCGAGGACGAGACGTTCGAGAGGGAACTGCAGAGTCAGCAGCTCGAGTTCGCGACGCAGCCGCGGACGAGCATGGAGAGTCTCGCGGACGAGATCGGGCGGTGGCGGGCGGAGGCGGCACGGCACGCGGGTGACGTGGGCGGCGCGGTCGCCGCCCTCGCCACCTCTCCCCTGCCCGTGAGCCCGTCGATCAACACGGGCAGCCGCTATCAGTGGATGGAGGAGCAGTTCGGCCTGACCACGCAGGAGCAGCTGACGTGCGGATGCCACGTCCATGTGTCGGTCGAGTCCGACGAGGAGGGCGTGGCCGTCATAGACCGCATCCGCCCCTGGCTCCCGGTCCTGGTGGCGCTGAGCGCCAACTCGCCCTTCTGGCAGGGCAACGACAGCCTGTACAGCAGCTACCGCAGCAGGGTGTGGGGCCGCTGGCCGATGGCGGGCCCCACGGAGCTCTTCGGCTCCGCCGCCCGGTACGAGGAGCAGGTCAGACACATGGTCGACACCGGGGTGCTGCGCGACCGGGGCATGATCTACTTCGACGCCCGGCTCTCCCACCGCTATCCCACGGTCGAGATACGGGTCGCTGACGTCTGCCTGGAGTCCTCGTCGACCGTCCTCATCGCGGCTCTGGCGCGGGGGCTGGTCGAGACGGCCGCGCGTGAGTGGCGGGCGGACCGGCCGCCGCTGGCGCACGGCATCGGCCTGCTCCGCCTCGCCGCGTGGCGGGCCGCCCGGTCCGGCCTGGACGACACGCTGCTGCACCCCGCGACCATGCTGCCCACGCCGAGCGCCGAGGTCCTGCGGGCGCTCGTCGACCACGTACAGGACTCCCTGGAGGAGACCGGCGACCTCGAGCTGGTGCGCGAGACCGTGGCGGACCTTCTGAAGAACGGCAACGGAGCCCGCATCCAGCGGGACATGCTGCACCGGACGGGTAGCCTGCGGGACGTGGTCACGGAGTGCGTACGCCGAACGCAGCGGTGACAGAGGGGGGCGCGCACATGCGGAAGGCCGGAGAGGGCTTGCGGGGCCGACCAGGGTCGGTGCCGCCGGCGCCGGCACGGATCCCGGGCACGGCATGACGCCCGGCGCCGCACCGGGCACCCGGCACTTCGTGGGCCGCGACGGCGTCCGGCTGACGGCGGACGTCTGGGGCGAGGCGCCCGCGCCGCCGCTCGTCCTCCTGCACGCCGGCGGCCAGACGCGGCACGCCTGGCGCCGGACCGGTCCCCGGCTCGCCGCGCTGGGGTGGCGGGTCATCGCCCCGGACCTGCGGGGGCACGGCACCAGTGGGTGGTCGGCCGACGGTGACTACGACCTCGGCCTGTTCGCCGACGACGTCCGGGCGCTCGTCACCGAGATCGGCGGCGGCCCGGTGCTCGTCGGCGCCTCGCTCGGCGGCCTGGGTTCGCTGCTGGCCGCCGGAGAGGCGCCCGGGGCGGCCGTCCGCGCCTTGGTCCTCGTCGACGTCGCCCACCGGCCGGACCCGCAAGGGACCGACCGGATCGTCGAGTTCATGCGCCGCCGTCCGAACGGATTCGCCGACGTCGAGGAGGCGGCCGCGGCGGTCTCCGCCCGGCCGCCACGTCCGGAGGACGTCGAGAGGATACGGAACAGTCTGCGCCGCGAGGGCGATCGCTGGGTCTGGCACTGGGACCCGCGGATGCTGGACAGCTTCGCGGACCGGATGGACCCGCCCGGCATGGCGGAGCGCCTCCTCGACGCCGCGCGCGGCGCCGACGTGCCGATCCTGCTCGTCCGGGGCGGGAGCAGCGACGTGGTGCGTCAGGACATCGCCGAGGAGTTCTGTGCGGGCGTTCCCCGCGCGCGGCACGTCGAGGTGGCCGGTGCGGGGCACATGGTGGTCGGTGACCGGAACGAGCACTTCATCGATGCGGTCGTCCCCTTTCTCACGGGGCTGACCGGCCGGTAGGTACCGGCACGTTGAGGGGCCCCGGTGCCGAGCGCACCGGGGCCCCGAAGGAACTGCAACACCATCTGCCGACCTCAGTGTTGCGTCGGCTTTCCGTATCCGCACGGTCGTCCGTCGTACTGACGGGGGTGCGGGGATCGCGGATGCGTGACCGGAGACCACCTGCCTATCGATGTCCTGCGGTACCCGGGTTCACTTTCCGCCCGGGCGATCCTGACGGCGCTCTATTCCTCCGTTCTTCCCTCTCTTTGCTCAACTGCTGCTGGCGGCCCCTGATCTCCGCGGGCCACCTGGTTCACTGCCCGGCAGTTCGTGTCTGCCGGGCCCTTCTCGATCTCGGCTACGGGAGAAACCATAGACGGGTGACCACCCAATGTCTACTCCAGCGAGGACAGATTTCCAGGTATCACTCGATCAGGTAATCGTTGCCGTCGATCTATGGATGCTCTAGGTCAGCCGGAACCGGAGCCGGCAGATCGCCGCCTCGGTGTCGCGGCGTACGGCGTGCGCGACGACCGCGCCCCGCTGGTTCTGCAGGATCCGCTGCCAGAGGCGGGCCGGCTCCGTCTCGGGGATGAGGACCGTGACCCTGGTGCCCGGGTGGTATTCGTAGATCCGCCTGACGTACGCCGCCACGGGGCGTCCCACCGTGCGGCGCCGCGACCTGAGCTCGATGAGGTCGACACCCGGGTTCCACAGCTCCCAGTCGCACCGCAGTGCGGCCGCGGCCTCGCGGTCCTCGGGCTCGTCGTACGTGACCGTCACCGCCCGCACCTCGTCGCCGAGCGACACCGCCGCGTTCAGCGCCTCACAGGTCAGCTTGGAGAGCCCGCCGACCGGGACGATCACCAACGAGTGGTCGCGGTGCGGGGGTTCGGGCACGCGGCCGATGCCGAGCCGCTCGCCGATTCGCGCGTACGCGCGGTGGACGGCCTCGAAGCAGAGCACGAGCAGCGGCAGCGCGACCACGATCAGCCAGGCCCCGTCGTGGAACTTGGTGGCGGTCACGACGATCGCGCTGACGCCGGTGAGCAGGGCGCCGAGGCCGTTCAGCAGCGCCTTTCCCAGCCACTTGGGGCCGCGTTCGCGCCGCCAGTGCAGCACCATGCCGGTCTGTGCGACGGTGAAGCCGACGAAGACGCCGATCGCGAAGAGCGGTACGAGCGTATTGGTGTCGCCGCCGGAGAACAGCAGCAGCGCGGCCGAGACGGCCGCGAGCGCCAGCACTCCGTGTCGGTGCACCTGGCGGTCGGCCTTCAGCGCGAAGACGTGCGGCAGGAAATGGTCGCGGGCGAGCAGCTTGAGCAGCACGGGCAGGCCCCCGAAGGAGGTGTTCGCGGACAGCGCGAGCAGTACCGCGGTCGCGAATTGGATGACGTAGAAGGCCCAGTTGTGCCCGAGTGAGGCGTCGGCGAGCTGGGCGAGGACGGTGACGCCTTCGACCGGCCGCAGGCCGAAGCGGGAGATGAGCACCGCGAGGCCGATCAGCATCGCGCCGAGCAGACCGCCGAGGGCGATCTCCGCGTGCTGTGCGCGTCTGGCCCGCGGCTCGCGGAACGAGGGCACGGCGTTCGCGATGGCTTCGACGCCGGTCAGCGCCGAGCAGCCGGAGGCGAAGGCCTTGAGCAGGAGCAGGGCCCCCACCGTGGTGGCGTTGTCCGCGAGGACGGAGGCATGGCCCTCGGCGGTCGCCGTAGAGACGGGTCCGTCCCGGAACAGGCCGACGGCTATCAGTGTGAAGATCGCCACGACGAAGACCGCGGTGGGTGCGATGAAGACCTTGGCGGACTCGGCGATGCCGCGCAGGTTCACGGCCGTGATCAGGGCGAGCACTCCCAGGCAGAGGAGCAGCCGGTCGCCGTACAGCTCCGGGAAGGCGGAGGTCAGCGCGGCGACCCCGGCGGTGACGGCGACCGCGACGTTCAGCACGTAGTCCAGGACGAGGGAGGCCGCGGCGACCAGGCTCGTGCGGCGCCCCAGGTGCAGCTTGGCCACGGCGTAGGAGCCGCCGCCGTCCGGGAACGCGGCGATCACCTGACGGTACGAGGCGACCAGGACGGCGAGCAGAGCGGCGATGGCGAGGGTGACGGGGAGTGTGAACCCGAGGCCGTGGCCGCCCGCCGCGGCGAGCACGAGGACGATCGCCTCCGGCCCGTACGCGACGGACGCCATCGCGTCGAGGGAGAGCGCGGCGAGTCCGGTGAGGGCGGTCAGCCGGTGCTTCTCGCCGGTATCCGGCGGTTGCTCCGCGGCGGGGGCGGTGCCGGGCTCGACAGTCAGGACGGACATGTACGCGCACTCCTTCACGCGCCCTCTCGGGCACTTCATGGGTCAGTGCGATCAGGTTCCGTCCGCTCGGGCCGGTGATTGTCCGCCCCTTACGGGTCCTTCATGCCGGGGGCCGCGTTTCATACGCGGCTCTGACGGTGAGGAGACGAAGCGGACGTACCGACTCCGCGGTGCGGCACGCCGGTGACCAGGTCACTCGGCATGGCCTTTGCTGATCTGGACCACGGGCGGTGAACACGACAAGATATCGTTGACGAGCGACGGCCAACTGGCTTTTTTCAACTGCCAATTGGCTTAAAACGTATGTCGTGGGAAGCCTGCCACGACCGAGGAAAGCCAGGAAGTGCTGATGAGCGCAGTGAGACAGGTCGGGCTCTGCGGACGGCCTCGATGCGCCCACCGGCTCGGCCTCCCGGGGACACCCTTTCTCCGGCCGGACTCCAGGGCCGACGGCCAAACCGTCGGGCTGCTGCCGTAGTTGGCACCCGCCCCCGGCGTGCCGGCCCACGTGTCCGCGTACCTCCCGGGCGGATCCCGTGCGTCGCGGCCGATCGTGCGCACCGGCGCCCGCACCCCCACAGTCACCCCGTCCGGTCGGCGGCGCACGGCCGCCTCACAACCTTTGACACTCTGACACCTCTGACCCCTCTAGAGGACGTGATGACAGACCTGATACAGGCCACCACCGTGGTGCCCTCGGTTCTCGCCCTGGCCGCCGGCGGCGCGGCCTGGCGGTTCTGGGACCAGTACCGAGGCGAGCGCGCCACGAGCGGCCGCCTCCGTGGCGAGGCCGAGGAGTCCGCCAGGCGGCAGCGCGCCACCGAGGACGTGCTGAGGCAGTTCGCCGGCGGTGTCATTCCCAGGCTGGGGGCCGAGGCGGAGCGTCTGGGCACCGGCCACGGGGTCGACATCGAACTGCCCGACGCGCTGGTGAACACGGTGCTCGCGCAGCGCCTCGCGGAGCTGGCCGACTCCGCGGCCCACACGGTGCGCAAGGTCCAGTACGACGCGCAGACCAGCACGAGCGCCCAGATCGACGAGGTGCGGGAGAGCGCGCGGGACGAGGTCGCCCGCGCGCGGCAGAGCGCCGAGGAGTCCAGCCGGGCGGCGGTGCGTGCCGTCTCCTCCGCGATGGTGGGCATGGCCTCCAAGCTGAGCCAGCGCGTCAGCCAGGGCGTGCGGCGGCACGAGGGGGACGAGGCGTACGAGACGCTGGTCGGCATCGACCACCCGACCCAGCAGATGCTGCTCGTCGCCCAGAACTACGTGGTCCTGTCCGGAGGCAAGTTGTCGCGTCGCTGGCCTGCCACCCCGCTGACCGACGTGGTTCGGGCGGCGATGGGCAGCATCGAGGAGTACGAGCGCGTCGAGCACCAGGAGCTCGACGTCACGCTGACCAGCCGGGCGGTCGGGCCCGTGGTGCACGCGCTGGCGGTGCTCCTGGACAACGCGGTCCGCTACTCCCCCTCCTCCGCGCGCGTCCATGTGGCCTTCCAGGAGGGGCACCACGGTGTCTCGGTCATCGTGGACGACGCCGGCCTGCGCATGAACGACGAGCAGCTGGCCTGGGCCAGGCGGATCCTGACGGGTACGCAGCGCGACGACATCAACCAGCTCGGCGCGCATCCGCAGACCGGTCTGCGGGCGGCCGCCGCCCTCGCCGCCGACTACGGCTTCCGGATCGACCTGGAGGCGCCGAATCCGTTCGGCGGCACGCGCGTGTACATGTTCATCCCCAAGAGCCTCCTGACCGCGTCCGCCGCTCCCCCGCCCGCTCCCGCGGCGGTCGCCGAGCCGGCCCCCGCCAAGCGCACCACCGCCAGCGGGCTGACCGTCCGCTCCCGGTCGTCCGCGGGGCGGTCGCGGACGTCCGCCGCCGCGGGCCCGCGGACGCCGTCGTCCGAGGACCGGCCCGCGGCGCCCGGGCGGCCCTCCATCGCCGCCGCCTGGGCGAAGGGGACCCGCAGCGCCCGCACCGAAGACCCGACCACCACGCATGAAGGAGCCTGACCGTGACCACCGGCAACGAACTTGGCTGGCTGCTGGACCGAGCACTGGGGTCCGTCGAAGGCGTCCGGCACGCGGTGCTCATGAGCTCCGACGGTCTGCTGCACTCCCGGACGTCCGGGATCGGGCAGGACGAGGCGGAGAAGTTCGCCGCGATCACCGCGGCCGTCCGCGCCGCCGCGCTCGCCTACGACGAGGAGACCGGTGGCGGGGGCACCCGGCAGGCGCTGATCGAGCTGACCAACCACGTGGGCCTGATCACGCAGGCCGGCGGCAACACCATGCTGTCGGTGCAGACCAGCGGCCCCGACGCGGACATCGGCCTGATCACCCATCACATGCTGGAGCTGGCCCAGCGGGTGGGCCACGAGATGAAGGTCGCGCCGCGGCAGCCGCAGCCGCCTGCGCTCGGCCTGCCGACGACGTGAGTGGACCGCGGCGGGACCCGGACCTGGTCAGGCCGTACGTCCGTACGGACGGGCGGGTCCGCGCCGATCCGGACGTGCGCCTGGAGACCGTGGTGATCGCCGCGAGCGGCACCGGCGAGGGCCTGAGCGCGGACGCCCGGCGGGTGATGGGCCTGTTCACCCACGCCGGGGGCGGGGGCCTGGCGGTCGCGGACATCGCGGCCGCCCTGGAGTTCCCGCCTTCCACGGTACGCATCCTCGTCTCCTCGCTCATCGACGAAGGCCTGCTGACGCGCCCGGTCGCCGCCGGTGACGACCAACCCCAAACCGATCTGCTCCAGGAGGTACTGCGTGGTCTCCGCGCCCTCGTCTGACGGCCTCATCTACGTGCCACCCGGTGTGACCCGGTCCGCGAAGATCGTGATCTCGGGGAGTTTCGCCGTCGGCAAGACGACGTTCGTGGGCAGCGTCTCCCAGATCCCGCCGCTGCGCATGGAGGAGCGGATCACCCAGGCCAGCGCCGGGGTGGACGATCTGGCGCGGACGCCGCGGAAGACGACCACGACCGTCGGCATGGACTTCGGCCGTCTGCATCTGAGCGACTCCCTGGTGCTGTACCTCTTCGGCACGCCCGGTCAGGGGCGGTTCCGCCCCATGTGGGCCGGGCTGACCGAGGGCGCTCTGGGAGCGCTCGTCCTGGTCGACACCCGCAACCTGGAGGCCTCCTTCGAGATCCTCGCGCTGCACGAGGAGCAGGGCACGCCGTACGCCGTGGCGATCAACCTGTTCGACGGGGCGCCCCGGTACGACCTGGACGAGGTCAGGCAGGCCCTCGACCTGGACGAGCGCACTCCCCTGACGACGTGTGACGCGCGCGAGGGGACCTCCAGCGTCATGGCCCTGATCACCCTCTGCGAGTACCTGACCGACCTGCACGCACCTGTTTTGGAGCCCCGCCCGTGACCAGCCCGACCACGACCGAAGCGGTGTCCGAGCGCCGCATCGCCCTGCACGACGCCGAGTTCGCGGCCGACCCGCATGCCGCGTACGCGAAGATGCGGGCGGAGTTCGGGCCGTTCGTCCCGGTGGACCTCATCCCCGGCGTCCCCGCGACCCTCGTCATCGGCTACGCCCAGGCCCGGCGCATCCTCAACGACCCCCTGCGGTTCCCGGCCGACCCGCGGACGTGGGAGCAGTCCGTGCCCGAGACGTGCCCGGTCCGGCCGATGATGGAGTACCGCCCCAACGCGCTGCGCTCGGCCGGCCCCGAGCACACCCGCTACCGGTCGGCGAACACCGCCGCGATCGACGGGGTCGACCAGCACGGACTGCGCACGCTGGTCGAGCAGGTCGCCGACGCGACCATCGCCGAGTTCCGCGACTCGGAGGGCGCCGATCTGCTGACCCAGTACGCCTGGCCGATCGCCTTCCGGGTGCTCAGCGCCCTGCTCGGCTGCCCCGACGAGATGGGCCGGCGCATCGCCGACGGCATGGCCAAGATCTTCGAGGGGGTGGATGCCGCCAGCGGCAACGAGATCCTCTCCCAGGCCGTCGCCGATCTGGTGGCCCTGCGCCAACGGCAGCCCGGGGACGACATCACCTCCCGGCTCCTCGCACACGCCGCCGCGCTCGACGACGTCGAGATGGCCCACCAGCTCGTCACGCTCTACGGCGCCGGCATCGAACCCCTGACGAACCTCATCGCCAACACCGTCCTCAGGATCCTCGTCGACGACCAGTTCTCCGGAGACCTGCACGCGGGCGGCTCCTCCGTGCGGGAAGCGCTCGACACGGTGCTCTACACCGACCCGCCGCTGGCGAACTACTGCATCAGCTATCCGCCGCACCCCGTCGACGTGGACGGCTTCCTGCTGCCCGCGCACCAGCCGGTCGTCATCTCGATGGCCGCCTGCAACAACGACCCGGCCCTCGGCGACCAGCGCATCGCCAGCAACCGCGCCCACCTGTCCTGGAGCACAGGACCGCACGCCTGCCCCGCGCGCCCGCACGCCTACCTCATCGCCGAGACCGCCATCACGCACCTGCTCGACGCACTGCCCGAGATGGACCTCGCCGCCGCGCCGGACGACCTGGTCTGGCGCCCCGGACCCTTCCACCGGGCGCTGACCGCCCTGCCCGTCCTGTTCCCCACCGCCTCATCCGTCTGAAGGGACCACCACCATGGCCGTGCCCACGCAGCCGATCATCCTCGACCCCACCGGTGCCCGCGCACACGACGAGCACCGCCGGTTGCGGGCGCACGGCCAGGCCGTCCGCGTGGACATCCTGGGCGTGACCGCCTGGTCCGTCACCGACCCCGCGCTCCTCAAGGAGCTGCTGACCAGTCCGAACGTCTCCAAGGATGCCCGCGCCCACTGGCCGGAGTTCAACGACACCGTCCAACGGTGGCCGCTGGCCCTGTGGGTCGCCGTGGAGAACATGTTCACCGCCTACGGGGCCGACCACCGGCGTCTGCGGCGCATGGTCGCCCCCGCCTTCAGCCACCGCCGCATCACCGCGCTGAAGGAGAACATAGACACGGTCGTCACCGGCATCCTCGACCGGCTGTCCGCGCTCCCGCCCGGCGAGACCGTCGACCTGCGCGAACACCTCGCCTACCCGCTGCCCATCGCCGTCATCAGCCGGCTCATGGGCGTACCGGAGGAGCAGCAGGACGCCTTCCGCCGGGTCGTCGACGGCGTCTTCGACACCACGCTGACCGCCGAGCAGTCCGAGGCCAACACCAAGGCGCTCTACGAAGCCCTCCACCAGCTCATCGCCGCGAAACGCGGCGAGCCCGGCGACGACATGACCTCCCTCCTGATCACCTCGCGCGACGAGGACGAGGAGGGCGGCATGTCGGAGGACGAACTCCGCGACACGCTGCTGCTGATGATCAGCGCCGGGTACGAGACCACCGTCAACGTCATCGACCAGGCGATCACCCAGCTGCTCGCCCACCCCGAACAGCTCGCGCTGCTGCGGTCGGGCGAGGTCGACTGGAGCGAGGCCGTCGAGGAGACCCTGCGCCTCGAACCGGCCGTCAGGCATCTGCCCCTGCGGTACGCGGTGACCGACATCGCCCTGTCCGACGGTCAGACCATCGCCCGTGGCGAGGCGATCCTCGCCTCCTACGCGGCCGCCAACCGGCACCCCGACTGGCACGGTGAGAGCGCGGACGACTTCGACATCACCCGCACGGTCAAGGAGCACCTCGCCTTCGGCCACGGCGTCCACTTCTGCCTCGGCGCCCCGCTCGCCCGCCTCGAGGTCATCACGGCCCTGCGCCTGCTCTTCGACCGCTTCCCGGATCTCGAACTGGCCGTACCCGCCGCGGAGTTGAAGCCGCTCGGCTCCCTGATCAGCAACGGCCACCAGTCCCTGCCGGTCCGCCTCCGGCCCGCCCCGACCGCGTAGCCGGGAAGCCACAGAATCACCGTGGCCGACAGCCAGTCGGCCACGGCCTGCTTACGAGCCGCGCCCGCTGCGGTCCACCACATGTTCCGTTCCCCTCTCCTTAGCGGGGTCGGTGGTTCGGCGCCGGTCCAGCCGGGAGACGACCGGCCCGGCCGTGACGCCGTGCAGCACGACCGACGCCAGCACGGTGAAGGTCACCACCGCCCACAACTCCCGCTCCGGTACGGGAAAACTCTGTCTGCCCAGCGCGTAGGCGAGGTAGTACAGCGACCCGATGCCCCGGATGCCGTACGCCGCGACCACCCACCGCTCCCGCCCCCGCACCCGGCCGCCCAGCAGCCCGGCCCAGCCGGCGAGCGGCCTGACCACCAGCAGGAGCAGCAGCCCGGTGACGGCGCCCTGCCAGGTCAGCGGGGCCAGACCGCCCAGCGCGACGAAGGCGCCGAGGAGGAACAGCAGCACCGCGGTCAGCAGCCGCTCGACCTGCTCGACGAAGTCGTGCAGCACGTTGTGGAAGCCGTGGGCGCGCTCGGCCGCCCGGACGGTGCACGCGGTGGTGAACACTGCCAGGAAGCCGTATCCGCCCGCGAGTTCGGTCACCCCGTACGACAGGAACGTGGCGGCCAGCGCCACGAACCCCTCCTTGTACTCCGACAGCCGCAGCACCGTCGCACGGGTCCGGAAGAACAGCCAGCCGAGCAGTCGCCCGATCAGCAGTCCGCTCAGCACGCCGACGACGCACTTGAACACGACGTCCTCCACTGCCCACGCGCCGACCCAGTCGGCCGACCAGCCGGCGCCCGCGGCGGCGGCCAGTGCGATGGCCGCGTAGGTGAGAGGGAAGGCGAGCCCGTCGTTGAGCCCCGCCTCACTGGTCAGGGCGAAGCGCACCTCGTCCTCATCATGCTTGTCCATGGTGGGCTCCCCCACCCGCACCTCCGAGGCGAGCACGGGATCCGTCGGCGCGAGGACCGCCGCGAGCAGCAGCGCGGCGGCGGGCGGCCAGTCCAGCAGCCACCACGCCACCACCGCGGTGACGCCGACGGTCAGGAGCATCGTGATGCCGAGCAGCCGCCAGGTCGAGGCCCACAGCCGCGGTCCCACCGGCCGGTTCAGGGCCAGCCCGGCACCCATCAGGGCGATGATGACGCAGACTTCGGTGACGTGCTCCGTCAGCAGCCGGTGCTCCACGGGGTCGACGGCGGGCAGGGGCAGCGGCAGCAGATAGACGGCGATGCCCGCCACCAGATACACCACGGGCAACGACAGCGGCCGCCCGGCCACCACCCGTGGCAGTACCGCGGCGAGCAGCGCTCCCGCTCCCAGCCACACGAACACGCCGTCGCCAAGCGTCACTGTGCTGTGCCCATCCTTTCCACAGATCACATGTGCCCCATGATCCGCACACCACACAGCACGCATCCCGCGCGGCCGCGCGTCGCTCTGATCAGCGCTGCTCACAATTCCACGTGCGACCGGCGAAGGCGCGGGGACGCATTCTCATCCACACGGCGAGGACGACACACGCGGCCAGACAGCCCGCCGCGGTGGCCAGCAGTGCCGTGTCGGCGGCCGCTTCCGCACCCATACCAGGGTTCTGGTCGGTGACGGCCCCGGCCGGCCCGACGCCGAGGCCGGCGGCCACGGTGATGACCGTCTTGGTGACTCCCGACGCCTCCCCGGCCCGCTCCGGCCGGACCACCGCCTGGGTGGCGATGAGGGTCAGCGAATTGGCCACTCCGAGGACGGCGCCACCCACGGTGGCCACGGCGACGTACAACATGAAGGAGGAGGTCAGGGCGAGGCACGCCAGTGCCACCGCCCCTCCGCACAGGCAACCCGCCATCAGCGGCACCGCGCCCCGCTGCGGCACCCGCCCGGCGAGCGGCCCGGCACAGGCCATGGCCAGCGCGGGAGCGAGGAACGCGGTGCCCGCGAGGGCGACCGGAAGGCCCCACTGCCCCTGGAGCGTGAGCGGCACGACGAACAGGAACATCACCGTCGTGGTGTTGGCGACGGCACCGGCCGCGGTGAGCGCCATGTACGGCGCGTTGCGGAACAGGCCGAGCTCCACCAGCGGATGGCTCGCAGCCCGCTCACGCCGTACGTACACGAACAGCATGGCGGCCGCGACGGCCAAGCCCACCGGCGCGGCGGGCCACGGCCGGCGCGGACCGCTGTCGATGACGACGCTGAGCGCGGCGAGCGCGGCCGTGGCAGCGGCCAGGCCGCCCCAGTCGACGCTGCGGGGCGCCCCGGTGTCATGGCTCTCGGCGGTACGTGAGGCGCAGACCGCGCCGAGTACGGCGAGCGGGACGTTGAGCCAGAACACGGCGCGCCAGGACACCGATGCGGTCAGGGCGCCGCCGATGAACGGACCGCAGGCGGTGGCGATCCCGCCGATGCCGAGGGCCCAGCCGGTGGCACGGCCGCGCAGCTCGACCGGGTAGACGTTGGTCAGCAGCGCCAGCCCCACCGGCATGATCATCGCGGCCCCGGCGCCCTGAACCACCCTGGCGCCGACAAGGACGGCCAAGGACGGGGCGAGCGCGCAGCACAGCGTGGACGCGGCGAACACGACGAGCCCCGCGACCAGCAGCCGCCGTCGCCCGAACAGGTCACCGAGCCGCCCGGCCCCCAGCATCAGCGTCCCGGTGGACAGCAGGTACGCACTGATCACCCACTGCAGGCCGGCCCCGTCCGCGTGCAGGTCGCGACCGATCCGCGGCAGGGCGAGGTTCAGGCCGAACGAGTCGAGCTGAATGCAGAACACACCCACGGACATGGCGAGGAGCGCCCATCGCCGGGTCCCGAAGTCCGACGCCGCCGCACCACCGGCACCGCTCCGCAAGGTCGCGTGCTTGCTCACGATCGCTTACTTCTCCTCTCTCCTCTTGGTCGACCCCGCTCGGGGGCACCACGCTGCTGACGGCACGCGGGGGGGGGGGGGGGGGGTGTTGGCCGCCGAATAACGGTAGGGGACATGGGCCCCCGCGGCCGGGGTGGGTGAGTGTGTGGGAAAGGGTGTAGTGGGGGGGGCCGGGATGGTG